>NZ_QUMG01000017.1:0-95210 GCF_003482095.1 Blautia sp. OF09-25XD | reverse complement strand
ATTCTATTCCGTTTATATATTCTAAATAAATTACTCCAACCTTTTCCTTGGTTGTTGATATAACTAAATAATCATCTCCCAATATATTAACAATATTCGAACATTTATTCAGTTTATACAAAGCACGCATTTCCCTTGTGAATACAGCTTGATACAAAGGCTGTTCGATTCCATATATTATTTTCCTAACAATTAAATCCCCTGTGCTTTTATTTTTCAATACATCCACTACAGAATTTGTATCCGCTCGATTCTTTAATCTCTTATATGCTTCCCAATCTCTAAATGTACTCATCGTTACGCTCCTTAAAAGAAAAATTATGAACATATTATATCACTTTCACTTATAATATCATATATTATAAAAGCTGAACAAGTCAGATTAGTCTCTGCACCTGTTCAGCTCTTTGTTTACCTGTAAATCAATTCTTTTAACACAATCTCTTCTGCAGCATTCCGGATATTATTTACCGCTCTGACCCATTCCATCTGATCACGAGCTTTCGATTCTTCCGTAATGCCCTGCCGCTCCATCATCTGACGCACCAGAATATTCGTTCTCTCCTGTGCTTTATCATCCACAGCATTCAGATGTTCTGTTAATCTGTCTTCCAACATATACAGAGAATACATTGCCGGACGATGCTCTTTCAGATACGTTTTCCGAATCATTCCATATTTCCCATAATGCGGTTCTTCATCTGTACTGACAAGATTCGGATAGTAAATTCCGTCTGCTCCCAGTGTGTAGGTTCCACCCATTTTTTCAAATGTGCTTTTCATGCATTATTCCTCCTTGAAATCAGCGATGTTCTTAGATCATCGCAAAGTATTTCAGGGCAGCCTTGATAGCTTCTTCCTTCTCTTTCGGGCATTGTGGAACTCTTGCATTTTCTGATTTTGGAAGATTATAGTTTTCTCCCACTTCAATTCCACATTTGCGTTTTACCTGAGAAATATATAAACTTGAAACCTTCAAGCCAAATTCTTTCAGCACATAATCTTTGATTTCCTGATAGGTTGCTTTCAACTCGGCACTGGTGGCATCCAGCTCGTCCAGGTCTAAGTCGATCTCTATCGTGTCATCTGGTTTTTGTTGGGACAAAAGAACAACCGTCTCCCTGCAAGTCGTCATAGATTTGTGCAAACGCAAAGAAACGGCGGCTCTGAAATCAAAGCCGCCGTTTCAAATGGGCGTGTCAAATTGTCTGCTCTACGACGGCTTTTTTTCTTTTGCCGTCGTCCGGCAGAATGGCTTAGTTATTATTTCTGAACGGAGTCTGCTTCTTCTTGTGTGAGTTGACCATTTTTAACTGCATCAGAAATGGCTTTGTCTAATTCCTCAACTGTGGAATAATCCCCAATGTGTACTGTTTTTCCGTTATCTTTTGTTACATCAACACTATAAGAGGAAACTACATCTTCAGTAGGTGGAATCATGGAGTAGGTATCGCCGTCACCGTCGTCTTTGGAATACAATACTCCCTTTTTGATACTTTCCAGAGTTTCTTTATAGCTGTCCATCATAGCATCTACGCTTTCCTGCGTAAATTCGCGGAATACGCCTTGCCCATCATACCAACCATCTCCGGTTCCAGTCAAAGATTCCATCTCTTTTTTCTGTTCGTTCATCCACGCCTCGTATTCATCAGCTGTCCACCACTGCACATCCGGTGCCGCATTGTTCTTCTCATAATCTGCCTCGGCAACCCAATTTTTACCGTCAACGCTGATTTGTCCACCGTCTGTATCCTGATAGAGAATATCTGCGCCGGATGTGTTTCCCGTTTCAGATGTTGAAACCTTTGGTGTGTCCGAAGCCGATGCGCTTGCATAAGTAACCCCTGCAATGCTTAAACAGATTGCTCCGCACAAGCCTATTGCCAAAATTTTTTTGTTCTTCATAGATAAGACCTCGCTTTCTAAAAATTATAGCTGCCCTCTTGAGGACAGCTATAATATAACAAAGCAACTTGGATATAGTTTGCATGGATTATGGATTTTAGATGGAGTTGTCTACCGGCTGCTTACAAGGCAATTCAAACCAAAACAGTACACCATTGTTTATATTTGAAATGCCGTAATTTGCTCGGTGCATTTCCATGACTTTGCGAACAATATAAAGCCCTAATCCGGTTCCGCCTGTATTGCGGTTACGAGATGTATCTGCTCGATAGAAGGCTTCAAACAAATGTGGAATAGCATCGTCAGGCACACGGACACCTGTGTTTTCAATTTCACCGCGAATCGTACCATGCGTTTCGGACAAAGATATACGAATCAATTCACCACTTGGAGAATAGCGAATTGCGTTTACCAATATATTTTGAATTGCCCGTTCCATCTGTGCTTGTTCCACTTCACAATAAAGGCGGGTAGGAATATTTGCTTCAAGGTGCTGTTTCTTTTCTTCCAATAAATCTGCTACTGTGGCAATCTGTACCCGAAGTATTTCCGCAAAATCAACGGTTTTATATTCAGTTTTTTGAGTTCCCTCCGCTTTGGAAAGATACAGCAGTTCTTTTACCAACTTCTCCATCCTATCAACAACGGCAAGCGAACGCTCCATGTACTCTATGTGATTTTCATAGCCGCTGACTCCGTTCAGCATCCCCGCCAAATGTCCTTTCAAAATGGTTAGTGGTGTTTTCAGTTCATGGGATGCTGCCGAGAAAAAGTCTACCCGCTGTCTTTCTAACTCCTGTTCCTTTTCAATATCTGTTTTGAGCTGTTGGTTGGCAGCTTGAAGGTCGTTCAATGCAGTAGATAGCGAAGCAGATAATGAATTTAGATTTTGCGCCAAGCAACCTAATTCATCTTCTCGTCCTGTACTACATTGACCGGAAAAATCCAGTTCTGCCATTCGCTTTGAAATCTTGCTCAGTCGCACAATAGGTCGAGTGATGTACCGTGTATAGAGCCATGCACAAAGGAGAGAAAGCAGAAAGACCATTAGGATGACATACGGAAGTATAGACAACAATACCTTTGTTGCCTGCTGTACAACGAACAAATCCGTTTGAACTGCCAATGTATAAGCAGTACCGTTTTTCAATGTGAACGGGTAAAAATTTGTCGTAGTTTTCCCAGATGGTTGCATATCTATGAGCGATTCATCTTCATCGAATGTAACTGTGTAATCTGCCGAAGTAGTAGAGGTTTCCATTGATGCCTCGTCGGGATATATCATACGACCGTTACTATCCTCAATCCAAAAAGCGGCATTTGTTTCCTTTGAAAAATTAGATATATCATTTTCGCAATCAGATATATTGTCAAAGGCTGTCATTTGCTCAACAAGGTGCATAGCGGCTTTCTCCGTAGCCGCATTTATCAGATTGGAATATGTCGTAGGTAACAGCTTTGAGATGAAGAGATATGTTCCGCTACAAGCTGCACCCAGTAGAAGAAGTGTAATTATAAAAATCTTGACGGATAACCGTTGTTTAATGTGCTTGGTCAATTCTGTATCCCACCCCTCTGATTGTTTTTATATAGTCAGCATTTAACTTTTTGCGAATGTTCTTTATGTGACTGTCAACGATCCGATCCTCGACCTCCAAATCGTCCGCCCACAATCGGTCAAGTAGCATTTGCCGAGTAAAAACCTTTCCCTGATTTTCAAGCATAAGCCTAAGAAGCGCAAACTCTTTGCTGGTCAAAACAACCTCGTTTCCGTCTTGATACACATGAAATCCATCAACATCCATATTCAACTCTTTATAAGTAAGCAGGGATGGATTTTGATTTTCCGCAGTCCTACGGCGAAGAATAGCCGCAATCTTGCATAGCAGGATTTTGGGCGAAAAGGGCTTTGGAATGTAATCGTCAATCTGCTGTTCAAAACCCCGCAACTGGTTTTCTTCATCCGAAAGCGCAGTAAGCATAATAATAGGGATTTGTGACCGCTTGCGAATGACCTCACATACACCATAGCCGTCGATTTTAGGGAGCATGATGTCTAACAGCACAAGATCGATTGTATCATCAAACATTGCAATTCCATTCACGCCATCAGACGCAACGGCAACTTCATAGCCTGCATCAATTAGATGGTTTTTCAATATATCCTGAATGTCAATATCATCTTCGACAATTAAAATCTTCTGCATTGTTCCACCTCCAATTTATAGGATAACATAGTTTTTTGAATTTATGATGAAGCGTATAATTTCCTATATATGTAAGAAAGTTCTGTCCAACAGCAACTGTTTTTCTTCATTTGACAAATTATCCAAATACCTCGTCGCTTCTCAAGATTGCTGATACGTTCACAAATACATTTGCGTTTTACTCTAAGAAGTGCTACTCTCCATTTCCTGTTTCCCTATTTATTATAGTTTCTTATCTCAAGCAATACAATGTTGTCTTCGTTCATCGCCTTGTAAAATCAGTATAATCATACCGCTTATCAGGCATAATAAGGTTATTCCTTTACACAAACCGGAACGATACAATATTATTAAGGTGAACGATTATGCCAATTGATGATTTAACTGCTTTAGGGCAAAAAATGCGGGAAGCCCGAAAGAATAAAGAACTGACACAACAGGAACTTTCTGATCTGAGCCATGTTTCTGTAAAGCAAATCGCCAATATCGAAAAGGGAAAAATGAATCCTTCCTATTTGATTTTAAGAGCATTGGCAAAGGTCCTGCACATCTCTTTAGATACGCTTATAAATCCAGATGTTTCTCTGGAAGATGAAGGTGTCAATCAGATGAAAATGCTTTATTCCAGCTGTCCGCCAGAAATGCGTGACACCCTGTTGCATCACATCCAAGAAACGTTGAAAGAACTGACAGAGTTGTCCGAGAAATTTGAAACGAATTGAGCCAGTGAGTGAAATTTAACGATTCTCTCACTGGCTCTTTTCATTTTCGGAGAAAAGAGGCAAGCAATGCCTGTGTTAATACACACAGGCCCGCAGAGAAGAAAATCCCTTTGTGATTTTCCTCTCCGCTTGCTTGTTGAGGGCAGCGCCCCCAAGCCCCTTTGAACACAGAATTTCATTCTGTGGCTGCGCGGTCTCCGTTCCACTCCGGTCGGCACTAAGCGGACATCCCCCGGATGTCCAGTGCCTGCGAACGCTTTTGACCAGGACCAGCTTACCGCTGGCCGTGGTCTTTTTCTTTTTCAACATCCTGTTCTACCTCCATTTTCAGCACTCGATCTACATTCACTTTTGCAGTCAAAAACTCCCTCATTTCTTCACGGGAGCGCCGATACTCGGAATAAGTCTTTTTCTTTTCTTCCAGCAATTTTGCGTACTCTGTCTGTAACTCTTTGACCTTGGGCAGCTTCTTGACGCCCATCTCATCAAAGGCATTCTTAGCAGCCTGGTGGAGCAGAATTTCTTCCTCATGTTCCTCCCGGAATTTCTTAGAGTAGCCCGCCTTGCGGTATGCCACATAGACCTCACGGGTCTTGGCATAATTTACGATGTAAGTACGCAGAACAGCAATCTCTGCCATGCGCTTTTCAGCCGCTTTGATCTGCGCCGAAAGTTCATTGTGATGTGCCGTGGCAGCCGCAGCCTTTTTTTCCAAAACCGCATACTCCAGCAGATTGTTCTCTGACAGGTAATTCATGGTCTGCGCCATTTGTTTCAGATTAAAAACTTTAGCCCATCGAGCATAGCCAGCACCTTTTCCAGCCTGCAATTTTGCCTGAATGTCCACCAGCAGATTGATCTTCGGCGTCTCTGCCTGTGTGACTGTTTTCTTTCGCGGGGTATGTGCTTTCTTCCCGGAGAGAACTGCCCGCAAATCTTCCAATCCATATCCTTCGCCCAGACTGTCCATGCGGGCGGCTTTTTCCCAACCAAAGAGCTTCAGTCGATACGATTTTCCGCGCTTTGAAACTTCACAACCATACTCTTGCAACAGCTTCAGCAGTTCTTCAAAGTCAGCAGGACTTTGTGATAATGCGTTGTCAATCGCCACACGAAGCAGCTCTCGGTGAGAGGGCTTTGCCTGATCGCCCAGCCATTTGTTATAGCTCTTTCCATGAGGTTTCGGATTCTCTACAATGGACAGTCCATTCTCAATACAGATGGTGTCACTTAGCCGACGAACCGCCTTGGTGCTGCCCCAAAAGTTTCGGAACTTCCGGTCATATTCTAAGCTGACCGATGACCAGATAATGTGATTATGAATGTGCGACTTGTCTATGTGCGTGCATACCACAAAAGCATGATTGCCTTTGGTAAAACGCCTTGCAAATTCTACGCCCAGCCGTTTTGCTTCTTCCGGGGTAATCTCACCGGGGCGGAAGGACTGGCGCACATGATAGGCAATCACATCATCCGCGCCACGCACTCGTCCGGTAGCGACAATGTACTGCCGCTTTGCCAGAAGAAACTCTGCATCCGCAGTCCGGCTGTCACACGCATAGCTGGTAATGAGCTTGCCGTTATCTGTTTTCTGTGGATTTGCTACATAGTCGATGATGTCACTGATCGCCCGACTCTCTGTGCGGCCTTTACCGACATGAATCGGCATGATTCTTGTAGTTGCCATAAAAAGCCCTCCTCTCAAAATATTTTCTCTGAACTCTTTGTGCCTATCGTTGAAATAAACTCTCCTTATGGGTATAATATAAAGAAACTACCAATACCTCAAAGGAGGGATTTTATGATAGAACAGCTCATTGCTGAAGCAACCGAATGTGATTTCAAAGTTGCACTTGAAATAAAGAAACCCAAAAGCTGGTTAAAAAGTGTCAGTTCCTTTTCTAATGGAATCGGCGGAACTCTGTTTTTCGGAATCTCTGATGACCGGAAGCCTATCGGCTTGTCCGATGTTCAAAAGGATGCTGAGGCGATCAGCCGCTTAATTAAAGAACGAATCACACCATTACCTCAGTTTATCTTAAAACCATTACAGGAAGATGGTAAAAATCTATTAGCTCTGGAGGTTTCTCCCGGCCGCAGCACCCCATATTATTACAAGGCAGACGGCGTGATGGAAGCATATATCCGTGTTGGAAATGAAAGCGTAATTGCCCCGGATTACATTGTAAATGAATTGATCTTAAAGGGAACCAATCAATCCTTTGATACCCTAACAACAGATGCGGTAAAAAAGGATTACAGCTTTACACTTCTGGAAGCAACCTATCTGGAACGGACTGGTCTCCGCTTTGAGCCATCAGATTATGTCTCCTTCGGTTTGGCTGACAAAAATGGGGTCTTGACCAATGCCGGAAAGCTCATGACCGATCAGCACACGGTTTATAACTCCCGTATGTTCTGTACCCGGTGGAATGGCTTGGAAAAAGGCTCTATCTTTGATGATGCGCTGGACGATAAAGAATACGAGGGAAATTTGATTTATTTACTGAACAGCGGCAGTGAATTTATTCGCAATAATTCCAAAGTCCGTTTTGTCAAAAAGGCACAGTATCGGGTAGACAAGCCGGATTATGCTGAACGAGCTGTGACAGAGGCTCTTGTCAATGCGCTTATCCATCGTGATTATATTGTGCTTGGCAGCGAAATCCATATTGATATGTTTGATGATCGGGTGGAAATCACATCTCCGGGCGGTATGTTTGGCGGCGGCTCAATTCAGGAATACGATATTTACAGTATCCGTTCCATGCGACGAAACCCTGTGATTGCTGACCTGTTCCACCGCATGAAGTACATGGAACGCCGTGGAAGTGGCCTGCGCAAAATCGTCAGTGAGACCGAAAAGCTGCCTGGATACACAGCGGCATATAAGCCTGAATTTTCCTCAACAGCGACAGATTTCAGAGTCATCTTGAAAAATGTAAACTACATCATGTGCGGTGCTTCCGCACATGATACAGCACATGATGCCGCACATGATACATCTGTGATCAGCAAGCAAAACTTGCTATTGGAATTTTGTGCAGACCCTAAAAGTCGAGATGAAATGCAAACATATATTGATGTTTCCAGCCGTTCTCACTTCAGCAAATATTACCTCAAGCCTTTATTATCTTCTGGTAAACTTGAAATGATGTTTCCAGACAAACCCAAAAGCAAAAACCAGAAATACACTACCGTTCATTCCAAATAACCAAGAAGCAGGGAACTGGGTCTCATCTCCCATTGTCCTGCTTCTTTTCATTCCAGATTTATTCACATCATTTACCCATACATCCAATCCTGGATCGCAAATTTCAAATCCTGCACCTTACCCAACAGCCAGATCGCCGCAAGCGGCAATCCCATCGGGCTAATCAAAAAAGCTATACCCAGCAAAATCACACCATTCTGCGGGGAATAGGTAATAATCACAGCCACACCAAGCAGAGCAATTATCGTGCTGAGCAGACCAAGCACCAGACCGGATATGTAGATCAGCCCCGTACAAAGCCAGACAAAAATCGTCAACACCAAAATGGCCGGTGCAGTTACAATCATCAGCAGGCATTTCAAAATCTTCATTCCAGTTCCTCCCTCCAACGCTCCAGATACCGTTTGCACAAGGCATCTGCTTGCCTCTCATCATCTTCCGTCAACTCCCGTCTGCCTTTGGTCAGTTCAATCTCCACATAAGTCCGGTAATCATCGGCTAAGAGGTCGAACAGTTCCTTTGGAGTATGGCACACCTCGCCAAGATAGTCTCACGACTCATAGCATTTACCAAGGATACTTCCATACCGGAAAGTTGAATGTCGGCGGGCATCAAGTCTACTCCCTCCGGGTGATGCAGGATACCCTCGCCGGAATGAATCGGCTCATCCATCAGGATATGCCCCATAGCATCCGACAGTGTAAATGGCAGCTTGTCCGGTTGCGGATTTCCCAAGCTGATTGTCAGGCTTCCTTGTGGGTCCCCGTCGATCAGAAGCACTTTCTTTCCGACCTGTGCCAGACCTATTCCCAAGTTCGCACAGGTTGTTGTTTTGCCAACGCCGCCTTTCTGGTTTGCGATGGCGATGATTTGTGTGTTCAAATAAACCTCCTCCTTCTACAAAAAATATCCCTATTCCGAAAAATAGGGATGAAAAAAGCCGCTTACTCAAATAAATGAATAAACGGCTATGTAAGAAATATTCGATTGTAAGTAAAGTTTTATATCACTGCAAAATACCGAAGTGCATCTTTGATTGCTTCTACCTTTTCTGGTGTCGGATGCTTCCTCGGCTGTTTCAATTCTTCTACCGCATTAGGCGCATCATACATTGGCAAGCCTAAATCTCTCTTTACCTCTGCGATATATGCGGTATGTACTTTGAAACCGTATTTCGCTTCTATGTACTCCTTAATCATTTTGTAGGTCACTTTTTCTTTGGGCTTGTACGCTTCGGCTCTTTTAGCAATACTATCTACCGGAATCTTGCCCTCGCCCTCTCCAAACTCCACATCAATGTGGATATAACTGTCGGCTTTTTTGTGGGATAAAAGAACTACCGTCTCGACAGTTGTTTCAGTTTCCAAGGGAAGTTCTTTCACTTCCTCGCCATCAACAGGCACAGGGAAGTTGAACACAATCTTTCTTATCCAGCTTCCGTCTTTCCTTTTCTCCGGGAACATCTCAATTCGCTCGATAAAGGCTTTCATAAACTCTTTCTGTTCCGCTTCTGTTGCGGAATGGTAGACTTCATCAAATGCCAGTAAGAGCCGATAGATATTGTTACCGGAGATTTTCTCCTGCTGAATGCTGCGGATTTGACCTTGCAATTCGCCAATCTGAACTTCGATATCCTCTATTGTATCATACTGCTCATCATAGCGGCGCTGCAAGTCCAAAATCTTTCTGTCATAGTGGGCATCGTTGATGTCCAAGGTGTCCATCTGACGCTCCAAGCGGCTTTTCGTTCCAAAGGCTTGCTTCAACTGTCCTTGCAGGACGGCGATCTGCTTTTCCATATCCTCTGTATCAACAGCCGAGCCGATTTTCGCCTGAATCGCTTCTACAAACCGGGGATTGTTGACCATAGCGGATATAATCTTAGCCACAAACTTGTTGATCTCCGTCTACTCGATATTCAGTCGGAAGCTGCACTCATGTCCGGTAGGTGTTACCGTGTTTTTGCAGTAGTAATAATACCTCGTTTTCTTGTCCTTGCTGTGAGCCCTGGCGATATTGCCGTACATACTCTTTCCGCAGCATGGGCATTTCAGAATGCCGGACAGGATGTGTGCATGATCTGGATTGTTGACCTTTTCCCGCTTAAAGGAATTGATCTTACGCTTTTCCTGTGCCAGATACCAATCTTCTTCCGAAATGATGGCTTCGTGCTGTCCCTCATAAATCGGGAACTCCGACTGCTCAACTACGTGCATCTCATTTCTTGTGCCTTGCTTCTTTTCCGTCCTGCGTCTGCCATAGGCGATCTTTCCCATGTAAACGGGATTGTCCAATACATCCTGCACGAAGTTCCTTGAAAATCCGGGAATGGTATTGTTCTGCCGCAGTTTCTTGATAAAGCCGTTGCGGTTCAGATATTTAGCAACCCCGGCAACGCCCTCGTTGGTGTGAATGTAGCGGTCATAAATGACACGGATTACTTCCACTTCATCCTCCGCAATGACCAAATCTCCGTTTTCCAGTTTGTAGCCATAAGGAGCGAAACCACCGTTCCACTTGCCCTCACGAGCCTTTTGCTCACGTCCTGCCATTGTCTGGGTGCGGATATTCTCTCGCTCTATTTCTGCCACCGCAGACAGCACGGAAATCATCAGCTTTCCGGCATCCTTTGAACTGTCGATGCCATCCTCCACGCAGATCAGATTGACACCGAAATCCTGCATGAGCTGCAAAGAGTTCAGAACATCCGCCGCATTTCTGCCGAATCGGGACAGCTTAAAGACCAGCACATAGGAAACGCCGTCCTTGCAGTCCTGGATGTCATTCAGCATCCGTTGGAAGTCCTGCCGCCCTTGGATATTCTTTCCGGAAAATCCCTCGTCAGAATACTCCCCGGCAATAACCATATCTTCGTATGCCGCATACTTCCTCAGCTTGTCACGCTGGGCATCCAAGCTGTACCCGTCAACCTGCATAGAGGTGGACACTCTTGTATAAATATAGCATTTAAGTTGTTTCTTTTTCAGAATCTCCACCTCCCTCATTCATTTCCTTTACCATAAGTCCCTCGTTGCGGATATAATACTCCAAAAGCCACAGCACATAATCCGGTGCATGGCGGTTGTCCAATTCCCACTCGGTCATAGTCCGGTAAGGGATATGGACGAGCTTGCAAAAATCTTTCCGGTTCAGTCCTGTGCTTTCCCGCAACTTGATAATTCTGTTCTTACAATCCATCTGTCTTTTCTCCATAAAAAACAAAAATACACGTTGCGTAATCATTATAGCATAGCCGCAGTGAATACGCAACGTGTAAATTGTAAATTTTTACGCAGCCTTATTCGTCAAAGGCTGTGCTTGATTACTTTCCTTGGAATGCTCCACTTTCTGAGGGGCATCCTGTTCCAATTTATCCAAAACCTGATGTCCATATTTCTGGAGCATCTGGCTCATAACATCCACACAGCGGACAAATGCCGCATTATATTTTGCATCCTCATAATATTTCTTCAATAGGCAGTTACCTCCATCAAATTTCCATGTCCTGTCCACGCTTACGGGCAGGTGCTTTGTGTTCCTGTGTTTCCTTTCCTCTGGCGAGGATGGAATTGATAAAAGCCCGAACCTTTTCGGATGCAATTTCCAGTGCATCCAGGAAAGGCTGGGCTTTTTGCTTCAACTCTTGATATTTTTTATTCGCTTCTTCACATCGCTACTTCCAAATGGATGCAGACTTTTGAGCAGATTCCAGTTTCCCTTTCAATCGCTCATTCTCTGCATGAAAGAGAATGCCGTTGGTGGCATAGCGTTTCAACGTGTCGCATTCATCCGGTGTCAGCGTGATATTGTTTCCGAACGTGGCTTTCTTGCCCATCGCTTCAATATCCTGCACCGTAAGTGCAATGGCCTTTGCTGCCTTGGTTTCCTTTTGCAGAGCTTCCAGTTTCTTTTTCTGCTTTTCCGTAGCAGCTTTAGCATCCTCCAAACTCTGTTCTGCCTGTGCCACCTGTCCTGTCACAGCTTCCAAACGCTGCTGTTCCGCCTGCACCTTAAACTGTGTCACCGTCAGATGTTCCTCGGTGCTGCCACGCTCTCCACGCTCCACATCGGTATATCCGGCAGCACGCATGAAATTAAAAAAGTCATCCTGCAACACGCTGTAGGATGACCTTAAAATCTTTTTTCCTTTTTCATTGAGCTTGGGATTTCCGTCCTCGTCAAGCACCGGTTTGGAGTCCCATTTCTTACTTCGGCTGACTTGTGTGATCGTTTCCTTTACCGTTCCCCGGAGAGCTTCATCCTTACATCGCTTCGACCAAAGGATCTGCTTTTCCACTACCGGAATATAAACCACATGGAGGTGATAGTGGTACACATCCTCGCCAAGAGCTTCGGACATTGCCCGGTTGTGCTCATCGGCGTGCATCACAGCAGAGAGGATATACTGCTCACCGCCTACGATCTCCACGGCGGCTTTATAGGCATCAGCATAAAACTGTTTTGCAAATTCATAGCCGCCGTGGTTGTAGAAATAAGCGGAGTTCACATCAAAAACCAACTCGCCGTATTTGATGGCATCCGGTTTCAGACCTCTGGTGGAGATCACGCCATCCTGTTCCATTTGCTCAAACATTTTCACATAATCATCGGTGGGAGTCTTGAAGTGAACATTCAGCGGAGTGCGTTCCGGCACAATGTCTTGATTGCTGTAACTGTCCTTTTCTCGCTCATTGTGTTCCTGTATTTTTGCCACATCGTCCGGTGTCGGTAAGTCCTGATTCCGGGCTACGGTGCGGTCTATTCCATCATTTCTTGCCATAGATTTTTTGTCCTTTCCTTAAAATTTGCAGACAGCGGGGAGCTGCGGAGAGGCACTTTTTCAAAGTGTAATAACCCACTATAACACTTTCATCCATACTGGCTGCAAAGTGCCGTGGGCTCTCCGAGGGCTCTCCCGAGGGGGAGTGCGGTTGCTGCGGCAACCTCTGCTGACCAATGCGAAAATGTCTGCAACTTTTCCCATGGTCAGCCCGTCTGCATGAAGCTGTTCCGGTGAACTTCTCTTTGCAGACGGCGGCAGCGAAAAGCGTATCTTTCACTGCCATCCATAGACAGCACTGCGGTGTGCCTATGGGGACGGGAACTACGAGGGGATGTTGCCGGGGCATCACTTCTCCCGTCTTTGCTGCCATACGATGTCGTATCCCAGCACATCGGCAAGCTCCAATACTTCCTTGTATCGGATGCTTTCCCGCTGTAATTTTGCGGACAGGTTGGAAACGCTGTCGCTCCAACCGTACTCGTCCGAGAGCAGGTCAACTACTTCCTGCATAGTCATTCCAGCACGGATGATCTGTGCCTTGATTTCGTTGCGTACATTCATATTGTAAATTCCTCCATATTTTTGATTTACAATTCGGTGCAAAGGCTACTCCCCAAAGCGGAGCAGATGCACCGAACAGTGAAAAATCTGCTTTCTCCAAAATCGCTTTCATTTTGTGAGTGCGATACTCTGTCCATACAGGCATATATCCCACTTTGCTGTTCCGTGGGATTTTGTCTGAAACAGTGAAAACACCCATTGTTTCGTAAACTGGGTGCATGGTTTGGAGAAGCACGATTTGGTGAAATGGTTTCGTCCTGCGGTCAAGAACTTTGCTGTTTCCATTACCATTGATTTTCAATGCCCGAAAACAGGTCAGTTCTGACAGCTGATTATTCCTATAAAAAAGGAAAACAGGTAAAACGCTGTGTACATACATACAGAAAACGAAAGACAGGAATCAGTCCTGCCATTCCTCCGGTACGTACGTACATGGCGAAACGTCGTAAAACCCGTTTATATTAGGTCGTGCCACAGCTTCCACACCCATAAATCCCCATACCCGCCGTCCGGCTGAGTTGGTGATGTTGTTGCAATGCTCCAAATTAAATTTCTTTGCATTGGCAACCATGGTATCGCTGAAGCTGCGGGATTTCAGAGGGGCAAGGGAGTTTTCCTCACACCACAGGCGATAGATAGCGTAAAAGTCCTTGGAACTGATGGACGCATCCGCCTTGCGCCGGATATATCCCTCGGAATCCATGAAGTCAAAAATGTTGTTATTGTCACGCTTGACCGCTTCCCGGTTTTCACGGATGCGGTCGCTCTCCGTAAACTTAAAGTTGTTGGCAACAAGCCTTCAAATGCCCAGAGGAAAATCCCCTCGGCTTCGGCTTTCATCTTCTCTGCAAGATCGGGATCGTCGGCTCTGTCCACGGGCTTTTCCTTGGTAGTCAGCACAAGCTGTCTACGGTAAAAACCATCGCTACGGTCATACAGGGCTTGCAGATCGCCATTGCTGAATGCCATCAACCGGGCGAACATCCAGCCCTGATAGCTCTGTTTACCTTTGCGTTCCAAATCCATCTTGCCCTGTGCGGTTACAATGGATTTTACATAGTTGGTCTGGCGCAGAGCTTCCATCCGCATATCATCATCCACGCACAGCAGGATGTGTTCCAGATCGGCACGGGCGAAGCGGTTTTCGGAAATTTTACCGATACTGCCGTCTTTCATATTCGTGCCGAATATGGTGGACAGCACTGCACCGATTTGAGATTTGCCCTCGCCGCCGTTGCCCTTAATCACCATCATGCGCTGCCCCTTGTTGGAGGGAATCAGGCAGTAGCCGATAAACTCCTGCAAGGTGGGAATATCTTCTTCATAGAGCAAACCGTCCAAAAAGTTCAGCCACAGAGCAGGTGCAGCAGCGTTTGGATTGTAGGAAACAGGCAAGCGGCTCTGTACGATTTCCTTTTTCCCCTCGATAAATCTTCCATCCAGCATGAGCGTTCCGTTGGCAACATGGATGCGGTCAGGCTGGGGAGGAAGATCCTCAACCATGGCTTCCAGTTTCAGCAATTCCATGATGTTTTTGATCTTCTGCGGTACGCTGCTGATGGTGTAGCTTTTCAGCTTTTCGTAGACCTCGCCCCGCAGGACAATATCATCCGTTACCCGTCCATTGGGCGTAAAGAAAGCCCTGTTTGCAAAGATGATTCTGCTCTCTTGCAGAAATTCTTCACAAAACAGAGCTTCATTGATATTCTGCCCATCAAACCAGACAGGCAAATTCATATCAGGCGTTTTCCGGTTCTTCGCCATGGTGTGCCACCTCCTTTTTCTTTCGTGCAGTGTACTCTTTCAGAAAGTCGATATACCCGTCCTTCATCAGTTTGTCCACAACAGCTACACGCTGTTCCAATTCGCCCACGGTCAGCACATCTGCCATATATTCGATATGGCAGTGCATCTGGCAGGCTTCCACAAAACGGTCATCATAAGGCTCGTCCGGTGTCTTTGGTGCATAGCGCACTTTCCAATCCTCCAACAGATGCAGATAATCCGTCAGCACCCGGAAACACAGCATTTCATCCTCCCGGAACTGACGGATATAGGGACGCTTTGGCTTGACCATAGCTGCGGCAGTGGGCGGTTTCGGGTCAAGCCCAAAGTCCGCAGCCAGCTTTTGCACTGCTTCATGGTTACTCAGATTGAACAGCTTTGCCACAAGGTCGATCACGTCTCCCTTGGCTCCGCAACCGAAGCAGAAGAATAATCTTCATTCAGCTTCAAGCTCGGATGCCGGTCATTGTGGAATGGGCAGCAAGTCATACCGCTGCGGTTGACTTTCAGCCATAGTGCTCGGCAGCTTGCTTCACGCTGATCGCCGCCTTGATGTTTTCATAGATTGTCATAGAAAAACCTCCGTTCATAATAGTCTGGAAAGCACGAAGCACCCGCCGTGATTGGCAGGTGCTTCGCCCTTTCTACTATGGTTATGACGGATTTGAAAAAAAGCAGGCTAAAAGCAGGACAACCTCATTTCAAAAAACAGGACAACTTATCTGATGATGTAGATTTCTTCACATTTGCATGGTATAATTAGAAAAGTGAAAAAACAGGACAGGAGGGCAAGCATGAATCAAGAACTGATGACATTGGATTTTTGGCAGGATACGGTCATATATGAGGGCAAAATATTTCCTATCGGTACTCTTGCCTGTGATGCGCTGAATGTTCCTGCGGATACCCTCGCAAGAATGAACGAGCAATGCGAGAAAATCAATCTACTGCTTGGAATGTTAAACGCCGGACAGGATGCTTCCGCACTCTTTCCTATGGCAAAGGAAGCTGTGCTGACAATGGTGGATATTCTCAGCGAAACGCCGCCGTTCTCCAATATGAATATTCCAAAACATAGAGAACGGATTGAAAAAGTCTTTACTGCGGACAATGCGCTGAAATATATGGAGTTTGCCATAAAAGCCGCAACTAATTCCTTGCAGTTTGAAGAAATCCCGAACTATGCCGATGCAATGATGCTCCAACCATATACTGCTGTATTCGGGCATCTGGCATACTCCCTTGGGGAATACCAAACCGCAATGCTTGATTTTGCGGAAAAATCAGACGGAAATGAAGCAGACCGTACCGCAGAGGGCTTCGCCAGAATGTTCGGCAGCTATTTCCCGCCGGAGTTCTCTATCACGGAGGGCAATGCCTGGATGTCTACCCTGAACAATTCCGTTCAGTATGTATCGGTCATCCGTCCCGGCGAAAAAGTTGCAAAGCTCGTCAAGCGAATCCATTATGTATCCTTTGTGGGGATGTTCCGGTCTGATCTCTTTGAGGGCTTGTGTGTCGGTCATGCACCGAAGAAATGTAAAATTTGCGGCAAATGGTTTCTGACAACCAACGCAAGGCACACCAAATACTGCGGCGGCTATGCGCCGGGGGACAAGCTACACCGCACCTGCCGACAGATCGGCAATCTGAAAGGCAGAGAACAACGGGAGCTTGCAGACGATCATCCTGTTATCCAGATATACGAAAAGCGGCTGAATACCATAAACCGCTATATCAAGCGTGGCAAACTGGATGAGGATTTAGCAGAGGTTATGAAGAAACTGGCGAAAGATAAGATGCTCCGGGCAAAAAGTAATGTCGCTTATGCCAAGGGAACTTATGAGAAAGAAATGGAACAGGTTGCTTTGAAGAAAGAAGCCCAAAAGTGCATTTGAATTTGTTAGGAGGAACAGTCAATGAAAATAGGATTTTTGTTTTTCTTGGTTTTCTGTATAATTGCAATTTTTGCGAGTAAGAAAAAGAAATAAATTTGAAATTGGACGTTGAAAGGAGGTGCGCTATGCTAAGTGATTTTACATGGAATATGACCGGATACATACCAAAATACGCTGTCAATCCGCACGGTGATGGTATCATTCCCTATATGGCAGAGCGCATCTTCCAACTGGAACCGGAGCCGCCAGCGGTGGGCAGTCTGAATGAATATATCCTGTCTGCCTTGCGGGAAAAGAATTTGATATATTTCTCGTTCTTCCTCCACCATTATGAGCCACAGCTCAATAAGCGCATCAAAGGCTTTTGGGGTGTGGATGGCGGCGATCTGTACGATACAGACCGTTTTATAGATATAAAGCTCTCCTGCAGGGAACAAATGCTCCAAAAGCTGATGGACTATGATCCTGCCAAGGGTGCGGAGTATGCTACATACATTTTCCCGTTCATCCGGGATGCTATGCTCCGCTTCCGCATGGGCGAAGAAAAATGGTCGGTATCCTCTCTGACCAATTATAAAATGGTGCGGTCAATGGCTTGGCTGTACCATAACACCAAGGATGCGGTCAGCGAGTTTTCCAAAAAGTATAACTGTGACTTTGCCCTTGCGGAAGAATATCTGAGAGTTGTTCGAGGTATCCGCAATCAGCAACCATTCTATGTGACAGATGAGGACGGCGAGGAAACGGGCGAAGATGTTGCTCTTGATGATACTTGGAACTACTCCGACATCCTCTGGAACGGCATACAGGCAGAAAAGGTGCAGCGAGCTTTTGATAAGCTGAACTACCGGGAACAGACCTTGCTTGAAAAGCGGCTGGCAATCTGCATGACCTGCGGGCATGTCGGCTCATGGAAAGGCCGTCCCACCTTTGAGGAACTGGCTGTAATGTTTGAGGGCAGCACTGCCAGCGGTGCGGAGCGAGCCTACCGCAGAGCAGTGGACAAACTGACAGAATTGTTGGTTGCCGAGGGCACAATCCATGCTGTCCGCTTGAAACAGAAATCCAAGACCAAACGAAAAAAGAAAATCGCCACCGCAATCTACGAATACCAAGCAGACTGCGACGGCGAATGGGGCCAGATTTCATTTGATTTTGAGAACGGCACATCAGAAATAGTCCGACTTGCCGATTGGGATACAATGAAAACAAACCGCTTTGCGAACAAGGCAATAGCCTACCTTCTAAACTGCGAAAACGAGAAGTTGCCAAAGGAAACGATAGTAGCGTTTGAACTATAAAAGGAAATTGACGAGGAACGAGAATGAAAACAATCGCAATCATAGATGATGATATTCATATTGGAGATATGCTGAGAGAAGTGCTGGTGCAAGAGGGCTATTCTGTTCTTCGTGCATACTCCGGCACAGAAGCGTTATATCTTCTTTCACAAAACAAGCCCGATTTGGTGCTGCTGGATCTGATGTTGCCGGGATTGTCTGGCGAGGAAGTTCTGCCCCACATTGAGAACATTCCTGTTATCGTTCTCAGCGCAAAAGTAGATGTGCAAGACAAGGTAAATCTTCTGCTGGGCGGTGCGGCAGATTACATGACCAAGCCTTTTGATACAAAGGAGCTTCTTGCCCGTATCACTGTTCAGCTCCGCAAGGCAGAACAACATGGCGAAACCAAATCTCTTTCCGTTGGCGATTTGGTTTTGGATATGGTTTCCCTTTCTCTGACAGTACAGGAGCAGCCTGTGAAGCTGACCCGAACGGAGTATGCCATCTTAAAACTGCTGATGGAAAATCCCAAACAGGTAATTTCAAAGAGTGTCCTGCTTGACAGAATCAGTCTGGACACACCCAACTGCACCGAGCGTTCTTTGAAGCAGCACATCAGCAATCTTCGTAAAAAGATGCAGGATGTCAGCGGTGTAGACTATATCGAAACAGTCTGGGGAATTGGTTTCAAATTGGCAGAACAAAAAATCTTGACCAAATCTTGACGTTTTTCTTGACCACTTTCTTGACTTTTGTTTTGTAAACTTAGGTCAGCAAAGGAGGTAATACAATATGAACTATATTTTGCAAACAAACAGCCTGACAAAAAAGTATAAAAACTTTCAGGCATTGAATGGTCTTACTATGAATGTTCCCAAAGGTTCCATCTATGGCTTTGTGGGAAAGAACGGCGCTGGTAAGACAACCCTGATCCGCTTGATCTGCGGATTGCAGGAACCGACTTCCGGTAGCTTTTCTCTGTACGGCATCCGCAATGACAGCAAGGATATTATCAAATCCCGCCGTCGCATGGGTGCTGTGGTGGAAACACCGTCCATCTACATGGATATGACTGCGGAGGAAAATCTGAAGCACCAGTATCTCATTCTTGGTCTGCCATCATTTGATTGTATTCAGGAATTGTTGAAGCTGGTAGGTCTCGACAACACGGGAGAGAAAAAAGCGAAGAACTTCTCCCTCGGTATGAAGCAGCGTCTGGGCATCGCTATCGCATTAGCCGGTGATCCCGACTTTCTTGTTCTTGATGAGCCTGTAAATGGTCTCGACCCTCAGGGTATTGTGGAAATGCGAGAACTGATTTTGAAGTTGAACCGAGAAAAACAGATTACAGTTCTTATTTCCAGTCACATTCTGGATGAACTTTCCCGTCTGGCTACTCATTACGGTATCATTGATAATGGTCGCATGGTGAAGGAACTGAGTGCAGAAGAACTGGACACAGTTTGCCGCAAGTGTGTCCGCATGGAAGTGACCGATACTTCTACTCTGGCTCGTGTGCTGGATTCCATGAATCTGGAATATAAAATTATCTCCGCAACAACAGCCGATGTGTTCGCAAAGATCAATGTGACACAGCTGACCGTTGTACTGGCAAAGGAAAACTGCGAAGTGCTGTCTATGCAGGAAAAAGATGAAAGTTTGGAGAGTTATTACATCTCTCTGGTTGGAGGTGATAATAATGCGTAAACTTTTTCGAGCAGCCTTTTACCGTACAGAGAATAAAAAAATGATTCGAATAGAATTAGTGATTGCTGTATTGCTTTCCGCATTCATCATCCTCAACGGTTACTTCCAGACGAATTTGACTAATGCATACATCTATAAGCTGGTCGCCCGTTTTTTTGGATATTCACCCCTGATGGGACCATTTATCGCCGTATTTGCCGCATATTTGTGGGGAACAGACTATGAATATGGAACTCTGCGCAATGAACTAATCTGCGGACACACTCGTGAAGAAGTTTATTTTTCCAATCTTCTCCTGACCATATGTGCTGGACTGAGTACTGCACTAATCTGGTTGATAGTTAATGGGATGCTGGGTATTCCGCTACTGGGTACGGCAAGCCTGAACCTCTCTTTGGGAGAGATGGCATTTTATATTTTTTCAAGCCTTTTGATGGTCGTTGCACTCTCCAGCGTATGTTGTCTGTTGGCAAGTCTGGCGGAGAACAAAAACTCAGCGACACTTCTTTGTCTGGGAGCTGTAGCTGCAATGGTCATAATCGGGATGCTCCTTTATGATCGTTTTGCAGAACCAGAGTTATTGGATGGATGGATGTGGAGTGATACAGACCCAACTGTGCGATGGCATCCCCAAAATATCAAATTCATCGGTGGAACATTTCGTATCCTGCTGGAATTTCTTATCTGTCTGACACCTGGAGGACAAGGTGTAATTCTTTGCGAAGAAGGGGTGGAACACCTGATTTTTCTTCCATTGTGCTCTGCGTTTGTAATTTTTTCAACATCTCTTATAGGAAGTCGTTCCTTTAAGAAAAAGAACCTAAAGTAAGGAGGTAGAAAGATGTTCCCTTGGATTTTGTGTTGTATTTTGTTAATTGTTGTATTTTTTCTAATCACAAAGATTATTTTTATAGAAAAAAGTATTGATGAAATTCATACAGAATTCCAGGAACGTCTTTCCTCCGACACAAACACTCTGATTGATATTTCTTCCAGCGACCCTCATCTGAGAAAACTGGCTTCGGAGATTAATATCCAGCTTCGATTGCTCCGCAAGGAACGCCATCGTTACCAACAGGGCGATCTGGAACTGAAAGAAGCTATCACCAATATTTCCCATGACCTGAGAACTCCGCTTACGGCGATAAACGGTTATCTTGACCTATTGGAACGAGAGGAAAAAAGCGAAACGGTACACTGCTATCTTTCTCAAATCCAAAACAGAACAGATGTTTTAAAAAATCTAACCGAAGAACTATTCAGATATAGTGTGGTTACTTCTTTTCAGGAACTGAAACCAGAACGTATGGATGTTGTCCGGGCATTGGAGGAAAGTCTGCTGTCTTTCTATGCGGTCATGCAGGAAAAAGGCATCCAACCGGAAATCGAATTGCCGGAGGAACCGGTTTTCCGTGAACTGGATGCAGGTGCGGTCAACCGTATCTTTTCCAACATTATCAGCAATGCGCTGAAATACTCTGACGGCGATCTGTCCGTAGTCATGGATAAGAACGGCTGTGTTACATTCAGCAACACGGCGCACAATCTGAATTATGTGACGGTCGGCAGATTGTTTGACCGTTTCTATACAGTAGAAGCCAGTCGCAATTCAACCGGTTTGGGATTGTCCATCGCCAAGCTGCTGATTGAGCGTATGGGCGGAAGTATTGGAGCAATCTACAACAATGACAAACTGCAAATCAAGATAATCTTTGCAAAATGAAATAAAAAAGAGTTTATATGAACGGAGGTGTTTTGATTATGAAGAAATACTTGAAGGAGATACTAATACTCTTAATTCAATTATTTATGTTTTATGTATTTCCATTATTTGCAGGACCAACAGACGTTATGGGAATGATAGTTTTGCTTATTTTAGCAACATTATTGCTTTCAATTCTAATTGGCAGCATTTCAAATCTGAAAGTAAAGTACTTGTATCCAATAATCATAGCAATTACATTTGTGCCATCTGTGTTTATATACTATAACGAGACAGCATTGATACATTCGCTTTGGTATTTGGCAGTATCATCCTTTGGTTTGATAATCGGCATGGTCATTCATAAATTGATTCTTAAAAAGTAGAAAGAGCAAAACTTTCAAAGGCTACCCAGTCAAAAAGATTGGATAGCCTTTATTTATGTTTTCTAAAATTAAAGTTGAATATCTGCCTTAGCCAATAACTATGGGCTTAGAGGTTTAGTGAGCCAGGCAAATCGCTCCAATCGCCGTATCCACAGATTTATACTCTGTAACAGTTTTTCAAATAGGTTTTGGAATCTCCGTTCAATATCAAATCAGCATATCCAATCGGGTCATTGTAAATCAGATAATCCAGTTCCGACCTCTGATACATATTGTCGGCAACCTCGTTCTCAACCGCAATCGTATCAATCGCAATCATACTACCATCAAAGAATTTCAGTTCCACACAAGCGGTATCCATGTTAAACTTACAAGAAATCAATCTATCCATAAGAAACCTCCATTTTACGGGATGTTATATCATCCCAAAATATTTGAATGCTTCTCGGATTGCTTTCTCTTTTTCCGGTGGACACAGAGGCTGTCTGGAATCTTCGGACTTCGGCAGATTGTAGTTCTTACCAACCTCAATCCCACATTTCCGCTTAATCTGTGAGATATACAGGTTTGATACCTTTAATCCGCTATGTTCCAGTACATAGTCCTTGATCTGCGTGTAGGTTGCCCCATCTTGAAATTCGGACATATCCATATCTTCTAAAGAGAACTCAACCCGAATCTTTTTCGAGTCGACCTCACCCTTGGAAAGCAAAACAACCGTCTCGCAGTGCACCGTTCCCGGAAACATATCAACACAGCAGACTTTTTCTACACGGTATCCATATTTTGCAAACTCTACCAGATCCCGCGCAAGAGAAGTCGGCTTGCAGGAGATGTAAAGCATTTTTTCACACCTATATAAATCAACTATCTTCGGCAGAGCCTTCGGATGGATTCCTTCGCGCGGTGGATCAAGAACGATGAAGTCCGGTTTTTCTTCGATTTCATCGATCACCTTCAGCACGTCTCCGGCGAGGAAACTGCAGTTGGTAAGGCCGTTTGCCTCTGCGTTCTCTTTTGCAGCTGTAACAGCTTCTTCCACGATTTCCACGCCGATCACTTCTTTTGCGACCGGTGCAAGGATCTGGGCGATGGTTCCGGTTCCGCTGTAGAGGTCGAAGATCGTGCGGTCTTTCGTCTCGCCGACGAACTCGCGGGCGGTGCTGTAGAGAACTTCCGCGCCAAGGGAATTGGTCTGGAAGAAGGAGAACGGGGTGATCTTGAATTTCAGTCCGAGGAGTTCTTCATAGAAGTAGTCCTGTCCGTAGAGCACTTTTGTCTCATCGCTCTTTACAACATCTGCCAGGGAATCATTTATGATATGGAGGAATCCGACAACCTTTCCTTCCAGCGGCAGACCAAGCACTTCCTGCACGAGCGGCATCAGATCCCACTCTTCCTGGCTTGTGGTGACGAGATTTACCAGGATTTCTCCGGTATTCTCGGCTCTTCGCACCAGCAGGTGGCGCAGGTAACCCTCGTGGCTTATCTTGTGGTAGTAACTTGCGTTCCGCTCTTTAAAGTACGCCAGCACGCAGGTCAGAATCTTTGTGAAATCCTCATGCACGATTTTGCAGTCGCACGCGGTCAGGACATCGTATGTGCTTCCCTTTTTATGAAGTCCGAGAGACAACGGGCCGTCCTTGTATTCATCGCCGAAGGAAAACTCCATTTTATTCCGGTATGCAAACTCCTTCGGACTTCCCTTGATTCCAAGGAACGGATAATCGGCCTCCCCCGCCTCATTGACCTGGCCGGCCTCCACGAGGGCATCGTCGAGCAGTTTTTTCACCTGACCGGCCTTCATTGCAAGCTGATCCTCATAACTCATCGTCTGGTACATGCATCCGCCGCAGGACGGGAAAATACTGCAGACCGAATCGCGCTTTTCCATCGGGGATTTTTCTGTTACTTCGAGCAGGCGGCCCTCCATGCGGTTCTTTCTTTTTTTGTTGATCTGAAAGCGGATCTTCTGTCCCGGAATTGCATTTTTCACGGTAACCGTCTCGCCCTCCACATGTACACGTCCTTTATTCGGGAAATCGATTCTTTCCACAACTCCCTCGTAAATTTCTCCTTTTTTCATTCTCTTCTCCTTCTATGTCAAACTGATTTCCGGACAGAAAAACTCCGGTACCACGTTCCGGCACCGGAGTTTCTTTTTTCCATCCTACTTATCTTCGTCTTCATCCTCGAAGTAATCGTCGAAATCGTCATCGAAATCATCTTCGAAGTCTTCCAGATAATCCGGAGTTACAAACCGGTATACTGCGTATGCGATTCCTGCAACTGCCGCTACCGCTCCGACAATGGCAAGGACCCATAAAATCACGTTTTTCGGTTTTTCGCTCTCACGTTCTCTCTGTTTTAAAAGCTCTAATACTTCATCAATCTTATTCATACTGTCCACCAACCTTTGCTTTAGATTAGAAACTTAACTTAACGATAGTATACCATACGAGCCGCAATTTTACCACAATTTCCGCTCTTTTTTATAAATCTTTTCGTTTCACTCACAATCGGTATTTTCACGGAGTCTGACATGTCGAGAATAGTTCGACTGTGACTTTCCTCATGTCAGTGGAGGATACCGATTTCTCTCCGCCTACCACTGCCGTTATGTTTCTTTTAACAATTCATCCCACCGCTTTAGAAGCGGGGGACTTCTTGTCTACTGGTGTTAAAATTCAGAATCCGCCGGCAGTTCCCGCAGAATCTTGTGGAACTGACCGCCGCAGCGCTCCATTTCTCCTAACACCTGGTCGATCCATTCACCCTTTGTATGCCAGTTTTCTCTGGTGAACTCAATATCCGAAGGACAGACAAAAAACTCTGTCTCCGGGTAGACAAGCTGGTAATACAGAATACACCGTCTCGCATGGAGATTCCGGCAGCAGAGGATCGCTTTTTTTACCTTGATGCCCGCCGCATCTGTCACTTCCCGTGACCGCAGTGCATTTTCATACGTATACGTCGCCTGGTCTTCGCGCAGAATCGCTTTCTCCGGCACGCCGTTTTTCTGCAGTACCGTCCGCAGAAACTCCCACTCGGTTTCATAGTTCCCGCCGTACTGCTCCGCAAGATCCTGTACACCGGCGAAATGCCCGAGCACAGTACTGTATCTTCCCGACGGAAGCACATACGGCGCAAATCCTTCTTTCCAGAGTTCTGCCGCGTGCGCCGCCATCTGCGGATATCCGTTTCCCGGCACAAAAATCACATCGGCTTTCTGCGGCTCATCCTTCACGAAAATATAGTCCGTAAAGTAGTTTAAAAACTTCTCATACATGAAATGTTACCACTCTTTAAAGTCCATGAGGCACTCTACGACATATGCCATATCCTGTTCAGACAGGCTGTAGAACATCGGCAGACGCATCAGGCGCTCGCTCTCTTTTGTTGTGTATTTGTCCTCTCCGTGGAAAACACCGAACTTCTGTCCGGCCGGGGAGGTATGGAGCGGAACGTAATGGAAGACACACATCACACCGCGCTCTTTCATATAGTTGATCAGTTTTGTACGCACTTCCAGATTTCTTGCCTTGATGAAGTACATATGTGCATTATGTACACAGCCTTCCGGCACAACCGGCTGCTCGATCTTTCCAGCCTCAGCCAGCGGACGGAGCTGCTCATGGTAATAGTTGTAGATGGCCATCCGCTTTCTGTCGATTTTCTCATGTTCCTCGAGTTCTGCAAGCAGGTAAGCCGCATTCATATCACTCGGCAGATAGGAGGAACCGTAGTCGATCCAGGTATATTTGTCGATCTGTCCGCGGAAAAACTTGCTGCGGTTCGTTCCCTTTTCACGAAGGATCTCTGCTTTTTCCAGATAATTCTCATCCTGGAACAGCAGCGCGCCGCCCTCTCCCATCGTATAGTTTTTCGTCTCATGGAGCTGTAGCAGCCAAAATCGCCGATCGTTCCAAGGGCTTTTCCCTTGTAGTACGCGCTCACGCCCTGTGCCGCATCCTCTACAACCTTCAGGTTATGGCGTTTTGCAATATCCATGATGGTATCCATTTCACAGGCAACGCCCGCATAGTGAACCGGAACAATCGCTTTTGTTTTTTCGGTGATAGCATCCTCAATCTTGGTCTCGTCGATGTTCATCGTATCCGGACGGATATCCACGTAGACGATTTTTGCTCCGCGCAGAACGAAGGCATCTGCAGTGGAAACAAACGTGTAGGACGGCATGATCACTTCGTCGCCCGGCTGAATCTCAGACAGGTAAGCTGCCATTTCCAGTGCATGGGTGCAGGATGTCGTAAGCATCGCATGTTTTACGTTGAAATTGTCCTGCATCCAGGCAGAACATTTCTTCGTAAAAGGACCGTCGCCGCACAGCTTGTTGTTTTCCTCTGCCGCCTGGCGGATGTATTCCAGTTCTGTTCCAATAAAAGGTGGTTTATTAAACTCTATCATTGTTTTTTCCTTATCTTTCTTCTATCCATTACTGTTTTATTTACTTTCAGAGCCCAAAACAAGCTCCTAGGTAGTCTCATTTTCTCACAAATCCCTGTGGATTTCAAGACACGATTTTGACATGACAGCCATATCATCATACTGTCCATAAAGCCAAAAGAACCCTTGATTTCTCAAGGGTTCCGCAAGTAGCGAGAGGGGGATTCGAACCCTCGACACCGCGGGTATGAACCGCGTGCTCTAGCCAACTGAGCTATCTCGCCATATTGATTTTCAACACCGTTTTTCATAAAATATGGGGCCTATAGGGCTCGAACCTATGACCCTCTGCTTGTAAGGCAGATGCTCTCCCAGCTGAGCTAAGACCCCACATCGGTGTTTTGTCTGTTGGCTTTTTATCTGTATCACCAACCGACTTCGTTAGTATAGCATTCCACCCGCCAAATGTCAACACTAATTTTCAAATTTTTTCGATTTTTTTCAACTTTTTCTCCCGCCACTCTTTCAGGTACTGCTCCTGTTCCAGATCTTCCCGTTCTTTCTCCCATCCTGCCGCCCGGCAGAGCGTCCATGCAAGCAGAAGAAATACGGCAAAAATCCCCGCCAGACAAACGATTCCCATCTTTTCTGACCGCCTTTCCTGTTTTGATTCTGCTAAAAAGCAAAGGATCTCCTTACTATTGTATCCGGAACGGCGGCGCTTTATTCCCTTTTCAGAATAAAGTCATGACCACCCGCTTAGCGGGTGGCATGTTCTCCCCCTAGAAGGGGATATTACCTGCTTGCGCCCGGAAGGCGCACTGAAGTCTGCTAACTGCACCACATTTACAGCAGCCCCCAAACTGGGGGCTTTTTCAGTGCTTCCTTACTCCGGCGCAGCCTCAAAAGAGGCTTGCTGGTTTGCTTTGACTTCCTACTTCCGCTCCAAGCGGGATTTACTTATTGTATTTCTTCACCGGCTCACCCGTGAACGGGTCGATATACTCTACTAATGACATCTGGTCATACTGTAAATCCTCTTTTAACTGATTCTGAATATACTCTTTGATTTTTGCAGTATTTTTCCCCACTGTGTCTACATAATATCCACGGCACCAGAAATGCCTGTTTCCATACTTATATTTTAAATTTGCATGGCGTTCAAATATCATCAGGGAACTTTTTCCCTTTAAATATCCTACTATTTCTGATACAGAATACTTTGGCGGAATTCTTACAAGCATATGTATATGATCTGGGCAGCATTCTGCTTCAATAATTTCAATTCCTTTTCTTCGGCATAATGATCCCAAGATTTCTCCTACATCTGCTCTTATTGCTTTATAAATTATCTGTCTCCGATATTTTGGTGCAAATACGATATGATACTTGCATTCCCATTTTGTATGAGCTAAACTATTCACGTCCATTATTTGGACCTCCTGTGCTTTCATTTGTGGTTTTGCAGACCCACATCTATATTAGCACAGGAGCTCATACTTATATCTAAAGATTATTCCCACCACCTGCATAGCAGGTGGTTTATTTTATTGTCATACAAAGAAAAAGTCGCCAGATTTCCCTTTCACCGGGATTCTGGCGACTCCATTTTACTCAAAATTAAAATTCACATTCACGTTACGCTTCGTCAATCGCTTTTCCAATATCATGGCGGTAATATTTATTGTCAAAGTCAACCCAGTCAACAGCCTTATATGCATTCGCACGTGCCTCTTTCAGGGTATCGCCAAGTGCTGTCACGCCGAGGACACGGCCTCCGTTTGTCACGATCTCGCCGTCTTTGAACTTCGTTCCTGCATGGAAGCAGTAATAGCCCTCATGCTCTTTGAACGTCTCGAGTCCGCGGATCGGGAATCCTTTTTCGTAGGAAACCGGATAACCGTTCGAAGCCAGTACGATGCAGACACACGCATTATCTGCAAACTGCAGGTCGATCTGGTCGAGAGTTCCGTCGATGCAGGCTTCAAATACATCAATGATGTCTGTCTTCATACGAGGAAGCACAACCTGTGCCTCCGGATCGCCGAAGCGGGCATTGTACTCGAGCACCTTCGGTCCGTCCGGTGTCAGCATCAGTCCGAAGAAGATAACTCCCTTAAACGGTCTTCCCTCGGCTGCCATCGCATCTACGGTCGGCTGATAGATATATTTCTTACAGAACTTATCCACTTCTTCGGTATAAAACGGACTCGGGGAGAAGTTGCCCATACCGCCAGTGTTCAGGCCGGTGTCGCCGTCTCCTGCTCTCTTGTGGTCCTGTGCGGAACTCATCGTCTTGATCGTCTTTCCATCCACAAAGGAGAGAACGGAAACCTCACGTCCCGTCATAAACTCCTCGATGACCATCTCGTTTCCGGCACTGCCGAATTTCTTGTCGAGCATGATCGTCTTGACGCCCTCTTTTGCTTCCTCTAAGGTATTGCAGATCAGAACGCCTTTTCCAAGAGCCAGACCGTCGGCTTTCAGCACGATCGGGAATTTTGCAGTCTCGAGATATTTCTCTGCCGCTTCCGGATCGGAGAATGTCTCGTATGCCGCCGTCGGGATATGGTATTTTTTCATCAGGTCTTTGGAGAACGCTTTCGATCCTTCCAGGATTGCCGCATTCTTTCTTGGTCCGAATACGCGCAGTCCCTCTGCCTCAAACACATCGACAACACCGCCGACCAGCGGATCATCCATGCCGATGACGGTCAGGTCAATCTCTTTTTCTTTCGCAAAAGCAACGAGCTTGTCAAACTCCATCGCTGCAATATCGACACACTCTGCGTACTCCGCAATTCCTGCGTTTCCAGGAGCGCAGTAAATCTTGTCTACCTTCGGGCTCTGCGCCACCTTCCAGGCAATCGCATGCTCTCTTCCGCCGCTTCCTACAATCAGTACTTTCATCGCTCTTACTCCTTTATCTTTACGTGTCCGTCTTCTACCGTTACTTTTCCGTTTGCAATCAGATCAATCGCACGCGGCATGATGACCCACTCGGCCTCTTCCATGACGCGCTGCTGCAGTGCCTTCGGTGTATCGCCCTCGTGCACTTCGACTGCCTTCTGCAGAATAATCGGGCCGGTGTCTGTTCCGCCGTCCACAAAATGAACCGTCGCTCCCGTCACTTTGACGCCGCGGGATAATACGCCCTCGTGCACTTTCAGTCCGTAATAGCCCGTTCCGCAGAACGACGGAATGAGGGACGGATGAATGTTGATGATCTTATTCGGATAAGCATCCACAATGCTCTGCGGGATCACAACCAGGCATCCTGCGAGCACAACGAGATCGACGTTGTACGACTGCAGTTTCGCCAGCAGTGCCTCGTTGAATGCTTCTCTCGATGCAAAGGTCTTCGGGGAAAGGCATACCGCATCAATCTCCTTCTTTTTCGCACGCTCCAGCGCATACGCTCCTGCATTGTTGCTGATGACAACGGAAACCTCCGCGTTTGTGATGGTTCCCTCGTCAATCGCATCCAGAATCGCCTGCAGGTTCGTGCCGCCGCCGGAGACGAGAACTGCTAATCTTAGCATAACTGTACTCCTTTTTCTCCGTTTTCAATGTGGCCGATCACATATGGCGTATCTCCTGTGGAACGGATGGCTTTCATCGCTGCGTCTACATCTTCCGGATCAACAGCCAGTACCATACCGATACCCATATTGAAGGTGTTGTACATCATCTGCTCGTCGATATTGCCTTTCTTTGCCATCAGATCAAAGATCGGCGGTACGGTGTAGCTGTCTTTCTGTACAACGGCTACGGTATTGTCTTTGAGCATACGCGGAATGTTCTCGTAGAAGCCGCCTCCGGTGATGTGGCTGCATGCTTTTACGGTTACACCGGCATCTTTGATGGCGCGGAGTGCTTTTACGTAGATACGGGTCGGTGCAAGCAGGGTCTCGCCGAGGGTTGCGCCGAGCTCATCATAGTATGTATTTAAAGAATCTTTTGTCATATCGAAAACTTTGCGGACAAGAGAAAATCCGTTGCTGTGAACGCCGGTGGAAGCCATGCCGATCAGTACGTCTCCGGCTGCCAGATTTTCACCGGTAATCATGTCTTTCTTGTCACATACGCCGACAGCAAAACCTGCCAGATCGTACTCATCCTCCGGCATCAGGCCCGGATGCTCTGCGGTCTCACCGCCGATCAGTGCCGCATCGGACTGCAGACAGCCTTCTGCAACGCCTTTTACGATCGAAGCTATCTTCTCCGGATAGTTCTTTCCGCATGCGATGTAGTCGAGGAAGAACAGCGGTTCTCCGCCGGCACATGCGATATCGTTCACACACATGGCAACGGCATCAATGCCGATGGTGTCGTGTTTATCAAGAATCATGGCGAGCTTCACCTTGGTTCCGCATCCGTCTGTACCGGAAAGCAGCACCGGCTCTTCCATTTCTTTGATTTTTGCCAGGGAAAAAGCGCCTGAAAAACCGCCAAGGCCGCCTAATACCTCCGGGCGCATGGTTTTCTTTACATGCTCTTTCATTAATTCTACTGATTTGTATCCAGCTTCAATATCTACTCCTGCGTTCTTGTAATCCATGGTGAACCTCCCTTGTCCTTTGTTTTTATTTACTGTAGTTACGGTATCCTGTTTCCTGCAGTTTTGCGTCTTTTGCCTCAACCTGCTCTTTCATTTCCTGTGTATATGCTTTCAGTTTTGCAAGCAGTTCCGGATCGGAAGTTGCAAGAATCTTTGCTGCCAGGATTCCGGCATTGGCACCGCCATTGATGGCAACGGTTGCTACCGGAATGCCGCTCGGCATCTGTACGATGGAGTACAGGGAATCACGACCTCCAAGCGATGTGGTATGCATCGGAATTCCGATGACCGGCATTGGGAAAATAGCTGCGCACATACCCGGCAGATGAGCTGCCATACCTGCGCCTGCAATGATAACCTTGAAGCCTTTCTCCTCTGCGGTTTTTGCATATTCGAAAAATACATCCGGCTCGCGGTGTGCGGAGATGATTTTCATCTCGTACTCAATTCCAAATTTTTCCAGCATGTCGGCTGCTTTGCTCATTACCGGCATATCAGAGTCGCTGCCCATCACAATTCCTACTTTAGCCATGTTGTTCTCCTTTTCTGATTAACTGTTCTAAGCGTTATTCATTAGTTATGCTTATATTTATGTTTTAATCATTCAGTTCTGCTTATAATATACTAAGCAGGCGCAGAAATGTCAACCCATAATCAGCCAAAAGGTTCATTTAATTCTTCCGTTCCCGGCAGGACGAAGCGTCCGTCCTCAATGAGAGGGATCGTCGTTCCGTCTGCTTTTTCGACCGCAACCGACTGCAGTTCGCGGTACGGAATCGTGATGTCCGTGTGGCATCCGAAGTATGCTTTCGACGGATCTTCTTTCCGTTTTGCCGAAACCTCGTTCTCGCGCGCGATTACTTCTTTTCCGTCCGGGTTGTACATCGGGCTGTCCTCCGCCCAGGCGTAGCAGGTGTCGCCCATCGCAAAATGCGGGCCCATCTTCTCTGCGATCAGGATCGGCAGTTTTCCGGCGATGCCGTACTGCTCTGCCATCACGTACGCCGTCGTGTTCGTTCCGATGGCAAACTCACCGATCGGCAGCGTCCTGTGGTGATACAGCAGGTTTTCTTCTATATAAGTACGATTGTCCTCTTCTTTTTCGAAGTTTGCGCAGTCATACGCGGTGATCATGCCGTCAGTCAGCGTCAGGCAGAGATCGCGGTAATACAGCTCGTTCAGGTAGACTCCCGTCACATGGAGCACGCCTGTCGTGCCGGTAAGACTCGGGGAAGTAAAGACCTCTCCGACCGGAATATTGCAGTCGGCAACACAGTTCTCGAAATTCGTCTCTTTCGCAGGATCGTTCAGATGATGCAGCATCACGCGCAGATCCGTTCTGTTCTCTCCTTTTCCAAGCACATGCACGGAAACACCCTCGTCGAGCGCATCGATCAGGTACTGCTGGATGCGCTGGTATTTTTCGTAATCGAGCGTGTTGATCTTTACGATCTCACGGAAAATTTTTTCGTAGCGAGGATCGATCTCCGGCATCGGGTAGGCGATGATCGTGTAGCCGTACTCGTCATCCTTGATATAGCGGTTTACAATCTGGCCCGCCTCGTTCTGGAAACCGACACGGAGCTTTTGCTGGCGCTCGTTTAAGTGTAGTGCCTGTTTTTTATTTACTGGCTCAAACGGAACTTCGCCGAAGGTTTCCACCACGCAGGGCCGGCATAGCCGTCCGCCAGTTCTTTGTACTCGTCGTATTTCACCTGCATCGCGCGGAGCCGTCTCTTCACGAGATCCTCGTTGAGATACAGCGCCTCATCGTTCCGGTGATCGTAGTCATACTGCTTATTCGCAGACGCACCGGCAACCCACGTTCTCCGCGCGCCGCGGGAAATCACCGGCTCGAGTCCCATCTCGCGGAACTGTAATATTGCCGCACGGATCATGCGCTCAAAACCGATATGGAAGCGGATGCTGACTGTCTTCTTTTTCGACAGATCTTTTCGCGCCACGAGAAAGCACTTGCGGAAGCCTTCTGTGTAGGTGCGTGCCATCGCGTCGATTTCTTCCTGGCTGAACGTATTTAAAAAGCGGGCTGTACCCTTCTCATTTTCGGTGATATATTCGCCGTACTGGTACAGATACCGCAGATCCGTCAGATCAGATTCCATCACAATATCCTTCACAAAGTGCAGCGACGGGTCGACGATTTCGCGCACCTGGTATTCCTGGCGCTCCTCGGCGTAATCGCTCACATACCAGTAAATGCTCTCTTTTACATACTGCGCGGACGGCAGCGTCTCCTCCTCGAACATCGCATACAACTCGAGATACAGCTCCATCGCCGCAGTCAGCTCCAGCAGGCGGTCCTCATAGACCCAGACAACAGCATTTCCCAGCTCCCGGTACAGGCAGCAGAGGCTCCTTCCATGCGTTTCACCAAGTGCCCGCACGGCAAACGCCGGGTTTCCGTAGGAGGTCTCATACCGCTCCCCGATCACATCTTCATACGGCTCGCGGTTAAAAACAGCCAGCTCTTCCTCGGATGCTGTTTTTAGATATCCTTCTGCGATTCTGCTCCGGATCTGGTCCATTTTGCAGAGGTACTGTGCCATCTGTGCAAAAAAATCGCGGTACGGCTGCGGAACGCTTTTTTCCGCCGGAATCTGGCGGATCCGCTCAATTGCAAGCGCATACCGCTCGTTTAATAATTCATCCGTCATAAAAAAATCCCTTTCTGTTTCTCTTTAACTGTTACGAGGGGCAGATCTGCCCCTCATTCTTCTTAACTTATTCCTGTTTTTCTTCCCGGTCGTCAATAATTTTTCCATCCCGGATACTCTGTTCGAGAATCTCTTCCATATAACTCCAGATCTCCTCGGAGCCGGTCGCCGTCTTCTCGTTTCGTTTTAACGGCTGGGAAATCCGCACATTGTGGCTGGTCCAGTCTTTTCCATCGTTCTCATGATTTAAAAGCAGCGGCTGAAAATTGTCCATCACATGGGCAAAGCGCGCTTCCGGTGTCTCATACGCTTCGAACTCGAGCCAGAGATCCATCAACATTCTTCCCTGATCCTCCGGCAGCAGGCCGTAGATGCGCTCGGCCGCTTTGTGTTCTCTCTCGTCTTTTGTTTTGTTTGCCTCCGCGTCGTACGCATACGTGTCGCCTGCATCAATCTCCACGAGGTCGTGAATCAGCAGCATGAGCATCGTTCTGCCGATGTCGATTTTCTCACTCGAATATTCCTGCAGCAGAAATGCCATCACCGCCATGTGCCATGCGTGCTCCGCGTCGTCCTCCTGGCGCGAATAGCCGCGGATGTGCGTCTGGCGCAGGATCTGTTTTTCTTTATCAATCTCCAGAATAAAATTCAGCTGTTTTTCAAAACGTTCGCGATCCATCTTTTTCCCCTTTTCTTTTATATGTACTCCCGGAGTCTTTCTGTGCTTGATTTTACGAGAGTACATTTATCTCACACCGATCAGAAACAGTGCCAGCCATGCGACCAGCATGCCGCCGCTCGTAATCGAGCCGAGAACCGACATTCTGTGGCTGACCTGTTCTTCTTTAAAGCTCTTCATTCCCACATAGAAGCCGTATCCCGACAGAAGGAATGAGAACAGTCCCGCTGCTCCGAGAAAAATGCCTCCGTTTCCGCGGAATGCAAACGATACGACCGAAGCCAGCAGAAACAGAAAGACCGAAGCACCTGCCATATAGAGAGCTTCCTTTCCGCCTTCCGACGGCTTCCGGACAAAATTGTAATTATACTTCTTCCTCGCCATATTTCCATCTCCTGAATTTATTGCAGATCAGGAATGCGCCGCAGCCGATCATGGCTCCAAGCGTATTCAGCATCAGATCATCTACATCAAAGCAGCCCACCTTCGTGATGAGCTGAATCGTCTCCACGCAGAGGCTGAACATAAAACCAAGAAGCGATACTTTCCAGAAACTCTCCATTTTTTTGTGCATCACCGGAACGATAAAGCCGAACGGCAGAAAACCGATCACATTGCCCGCCAGATTTAAAAATGCGGCAAGGAATCCCACCTTTTCGCGGTAAATCCAGAACCGTCTGATTTCCTGAAACGGCACCAGATTGTAACGGTAATCCAGTTCAAAAAAGTTTCTTCTCCCGTATTCTTCTGCAAAAAACAGAAAATAAACGAGCGCAAGAAGATACACCAGAAATAAAATCCGTCCCACAACGCGGATTCTGGCTTTCGTCTCCTGCTTCATCTTCGTTTCCCCTTTCTGCGTTGTTCTCCCCTCTGCTATCAGAAACGCCGGCATACCTCATCGGCGCACGCGCTTCCGAAATATCCCGGCATTTTTTCTTTTTGAAAGGCGCTTTTAGAACATGATTTCCCCGCGTCGTTTCAGCAGGCCTGCCCCGCTTACGATCATCAGAACACCGGTTGCCACGCCAACAACAACCAGTACGGCGCCCATAGCGATATTTCCGCCGCCGACACGTCCCATGGTTTTATAAATCTTTTCATTCATAGCGCAAAACTCCCTTTCCCGGTGTACCGCATCTTATTTCACGCCGTACTCCTCATAATATGCATCAATGGCAGCCTTCATCTTGTCATCGATCTGAATTTTGCCCTGGCATGGACGGTTGTACAGATACGTGATAACGTCCTCCATGGTTACAATGGCATTTGCCGGGAAGCCATAGGTTTCCTGGATTTCCTCGAGTGCGCTCTTATCGCCTTTTCCGCGCTCCATACGGTTTAAGGATACCATCAGACCTTTGATCTCCACATTGCCCTGTGCCTGGATGATCGGGAACGTCTCCTCGATGGATTTTCCGGAGGTGGTAACATCCTCGATGATGACAACGCGGTCGCCGTCTTTAATTTTGCTTCCAAGCAGCAGTCCTGCATCTCCACCGTGGTCTTTGGCTTCTTTCCGGTTGGAGCAGTAACGTACTTCCACACCGTAGAGATCATGAATCGCAATGGCGGTTACAACGCTGAGCGGGATTCCTTTGTAGGCCGGTCCAAACAGAACGTCGAAATCCAGTCCATAATTGTCATGGATTGCTTTTGCATAATACTCGCCGAGACGTTTTAACTGGCTGCCGGTTACGTAAGCGCCTGCATTCATAAAGAACGGGGATTTTCTTCCGCTTTTCAGGGTGAACTCTCCAAATTTTAATACCTGGCTCTCGACCATGAATTCAATGAACTCTTTCTTATACTGTTCCATTTTATTTTCCTCCATATTTTCAGGGGAAGGCATCGGTTCTCGCATGCCGCCCGTTTTTACTTCTATTCTGTTCTATACTACCATAAACGCCTCTGTTTTTCCAGTCCAGACACAGGATTTCGCATAAAAAACATAAAATCCACACAAATAAATTTCATTCTCTGACGCAAAAAATCCCTCCGCCCAGAGAACGGAGGGATTTTGATATGTTTTCTTTTTAGAAATCTACTTCTGTATCATAGTAGCAGCATTTCAGCAGTTTTTCCATCTCTTCAACAGATGGCTGTCTCGGGTTGGATCCGGTGCAGGCATCGGCGATGGCATTTACAGCGATGTCGTGCAGTCTCTCCAGGAATACGTCTTCCGGAACGAAGCCCTGCTCGGTCGGATAGCTGTCTTTTCCGTAGTTCTTGATGCAGTGCGGAATGTTCAGTTTGTCGTTCATGCCGCGCAGATAGTCAATGAGGAGTTTTACTTTCTCTTCCGTTGTCTCGCCGCCAAGTTTCATCTCGTCAGCGATCACTGCATAACGTTTTGCTGCAGTCTCGTCTTTTGCGTTGAACGCGATAACCTTCGGCAGGTACATAGCGTTTGCTGCGCCGTGGATCAGGTGAGCGCCATAATCAGCGAATGCTGCGCCTGTTTTATGTGCCATGGAGTGAACAATACCAAGAAGTGCATTGGAGAATGCCATACCAGCGAGGCACTGTGCGTTGTGCATGCTGTCACGTTTTGCCATATCTCCGTTGTAGGATCTACCAGGTCTGCCTGAATCATCTTGATTGCATACAGTGCCAGCGGATCGGTGAAGTCACAGTTCGCTGTGGAAACGTATGCCTCGATTGCATGGGTCATAGCGTCCATACCGGTGTGAGCAACTAACTTTTGCGGCATCGTCTCTGCCAGATCCGGATCTACGATTGCAACGTCCGGCGTGATTTCGAAGTCTGCCAGCGGGTATTTGATACCTTTTTCATAGTCTGTGATAACTGCGAACGCGGTTACCTCGGTTGCTGTTCCGGATGTAGAAGAAATTGCACAGAAATGAGCTTTTCTGCGGAGTTTCGGCATTCCGAATACCTTGCACATTTCTTCGAAGGTGATGTCTGGATACTCGTATTTGATCCACATTGCTTTTGCTGCGTCGATCGGAGATCCGCCGCCCATTGCTACGATCCAGTCCGGCTGGAACTCTTCCATCGCTTTTGCTCCGCGCATAACAGTCTCGACTGACGGGTCAGACTCGATTCCCTCAAAAAGCTGTACTTCCATGCCGGCTTCTTTCAGGTAGTCTACTGCGCGATCCAGGAAACCGAAACGTTTCATGGAGCCGCCGCCTACACAGACGATTGCACGTTTTCCTTCAAATGTTTTCAGTGCCTCTAAAGCACCTTTTCCGTGGTATAAATCTCTTGGTAATGTAAATCTTGCCATTGTTCAGAACCCCTTTCTTGTTTTGCTTCTGATGGACAGCTCCGGCAGATCAGATCAGCAGAATTTCTGTTTTTCCTGCTCTCTGTTTGAACCGCCTTTTGTCTTTTGTTTTCGACTTTGTTATTATTATAACAAACTTTTTCAGGGATTTCCAATACAAAAATGATATTTCCTGATGTCAATTATATATGTCTTATTTACTCCCATGCCGCCCGCGATGCCTGTTTTTCACGGTACATCGCTCTTTTCCTCCAGCTTTCCGCTTCCAGATATTTCACGAAAAACACTCCCAACCACTTTCAACGCCTCCGCCAGATCCTCCCGAAAATCCTCATCCCCTCTCCGCAGACTATTCACCCTGCACCCAAACACCCTCTCATGCCCCGTACAGTGCAGATACCTGCCGTCCCCCAGATACATCCCCACATGCCCCCTCCAGAACAGCAGATCCCCGGCCTTCGCCCGTTCCTCCACCAGACACATCTCCTCCCCTTCTCTCCAGATCGCTTTCATCGGATACCCTTCCCTGATATCCGCATCCCGCCAAATCAAAACCCCATTCATCAAATACACCATAAACACCACACCCGAACAGTCAATCCCATCCGCCGCCTTCCCGCCCCACCGGTACTGGCATCCAAGATACCCCTTCGCACACTCCACAACCTTCCTCCGAAACTTCTCTTCCGACCACCCCTCCGGAATCCCCTGCTCCACAAAAAACCTCTCTTCCGATTTTCCCCACAAAAACCGATCCGAATCCAGTCTTTTTCTTAATGCCACCTCCGGCACAAACCCACTGATCCCATTCGCCAGTTTCACCCTGCAATACCCATTCTCCGTCTCCTCCATTTTCTCCACAAAACACCCCCGTCCCAGCGTCTCCAACATCCGCGCCTGCACCCGCGCTCCCCTCATCACATCCGCAAACCCGCGTGTCACCACATACGTATTCCCTGCCTTTTCCCTCTCCTCCATCCACTCCCGGCTTTTCTCTTCAATCAAATTCCTCTCCATCCACCCCCGATACCCCATAATGCGTCCAAACCTCAATCCACTCCCCCTCATCTTCCCACATCACGCTCCATCCAAAAAACACCTCATCAACCACATCAACCCCATTCTCCTCATACAAAAACGCCCGCTTCACTTTAATGATCCCATACTTCATCTCACATACCACCTTCCATTTTCTATATACTATGCACCCACCACAACACTCTCACGCCGATCCGCCCCCGGCGGATCCAGACCTACTTCGTTTCAGCTCCACACAACCAGACCTCACTGGAATTTGCGCCTGCGGTGTGGCGGGCATAGAAAAAGAGGGCGGAACTGTGCCCATTCTGAGCCACAGTTCCGCCCTCTTTTTCTCGCCCGCCGCACCGCAGATGCGAAGCCGCTCGAGGCCGTCCGTCTTATCTCACCGCCCCGATCAGCGAATTAATATCGTCAACCTTATGCCTTCTCATATACTCTTCGATACCGCGAACCGTTTCAACAGTCGCATACGGATTAAAGAAATTCGCCGTCCCAATCGAAACCGCCGTAGCCCCCGCCAGAATAAACTCCAGCGCATCCTCCGCCGACGCAATACCGCCCATACCAATAATCGGCACTTTCACTGCCTGCGCCACCTGATACACCATCCGCACCGCAATCGGCTTCACCGCCGGCCCCGACATACCGCCAGTCTTATTCGCAATCGCAAACTTCTGCCGTTCAATATCAATCTTCATCCCAGTAAGCGTATTGATCAGCGACAGCACATCCGCCCCGCCGGCTTCCGCAGCCCGCGCCATCTCCGTAATATCCGTCACATTCGGGCTCAATTTCATAATAATCGGCTGCTTCGCATATTTTTTAACTTCTCTGGTGATCGCCTCCACCGCCTTCGGATCCTGTCCAAACGCAATACCGCCCTCCTTCACATTCGGGCACGAAATATTAATCTCCAGCAGATCCACCGGCTCCGAAGTCAATCGCTCCACAACCTCACAGTAATCCTCCGTCGTCCGTCCACACACATTCACCACAATCTTCGTGTCAAACTGTTTCAAAAACGGAATATCCCTCTCACAGAACACATCAATACCAGGATTCTGCAGTCCGATCGCATTCAGCATTCCGCCGTAAACCTCCGCAATACGCGGCGTCGGATTCCCCGGCCACGGCACATTCGCAACACCCTTCGTCACAACCGCGCCAAGCTCCTTCAAATCCACAAACTCACTGTACTCCGCGCCGGAGCCAAACGTACCAGATGCCGTCATAACCGGATTCTTCAGTTCCACACCCGCCAGATTCACACTTGTCTTCATCGCTTTTTCTCCTCCTCGCGTCACTTACAGCTCAATTTCCGTACTTAAAAAGACAGGTCCGTCCTTGCAGATCCGCTTGTTGTGCACATGTGAATGACCATCCACCTCAGTCGACTGGCAGACACACGCAAGACATGCGCCAACGCCGCACGCCATCTTCTCTTCCATCGAAATCCAGCATGGAATTCCCTTTTCCAGACCGTACGCCTTAATCGCACGCAGCATCGGAGCCGGACCGCAGGCAAAAATTACATCTGCTTCCAGATGATCCTCGCGCACCGCATCCATCACATTGCCCTTCACACCGGCACTTCCGTCCTCCGTTGCAATATGAAGATCGCCTGCCGCAGCAAACTCCTCATTTAAGAACAACTCATCGCGGTAACCACAGCAGATGATCGTGTCCGTTCCAAGATCCTTCGCCGTCTGCAGCATCGGCGGAACACCGATACCGCCGCCCATCAGCATCACACGTTTTCCCTTACCTTCCTCGATCGGGAATCCATTTCCAAGCGGCCCTAAAATATCAACCTCATCCCCCGCTTTCAGATGCGAAAACTCCTCCGTTCCTGCACCTGCCACACGGTAGACAATCCGAAGTCTTCCTCCCTCTCGGTCGATCTCACAAAGAGAAATCGGACGCGGCAGAAGACGGCTGCCGTCCTTCGAAAACAGAGAAATAAACTGGCCGGCCTTCGCCTCTTTCGCAATCACTTTCGTGGAAATCCACATGCTGTAAATTCCTTTTGCAATGCACTCCTGACTTTCCACAGTACAGCATTCCTTGATTTTCATAAGCTGAACACTCCTTTTATTTTCTTGAATCGGCGAAAAGCCCAAAATATCCTCCGGCGGACATAACATCTACCCGGCAGACCTTCTGAGCTTTTCACCCTGTATTCTTATTTTGCAGCAGCAAGCGCCCCGCTGATATCCTCAACCATATCCTTTACAGCTGCTCTCGAAGCATCCGCAAAGTTCTCAGTGCCAAACTCGGCATATTTTTCCTGTTTGTAAGCAGCGATAATACCTCTCGAAGAGTTTACGATTGCACCCAGTCCGTCCTCATTGAAGAAGTGAACGAGGTCTTTTCCTTTTCCGCCCTGTGCACCGTAGCCCGGTACCAGGATGTAGGATTTCGGCATTACCTTACGCAGCACCTTGCCCATCTCCGGGTACGTAGCGCCGACAACAGCTCCCACATAGCTGTAATCATCGCCCATGTGCTCCTCGCCCCACGCGGCAACCTGCTCGCCGACCCACTCATACAGCGGACGTCCGTCGATGATGCGGTCCTGGAACTCGCCGCTGGACGGGTTCGAGGTTTTTACCAGAACAAAGATACCTTTTTTCTCCTCTTTGCAGACCTTGATGAACGGTTTTACGCCGTCAGATCCAAGATACGGATTGACAGTTGCAAAATCCTCATGGAATCCGGCGTAGGATTTGCTTCCCACCTGCACGTGGCCGAGGTGGCCGACTGCATACGCCTCAGAAGTAGAACCGATATCGCCTCGTTTGATATCGCCGATGACAACGAGACCCTTTTCCTGGCAGTAGGAAACGGTCTTCTCATACGCTGCCATTCCCGGAACGCCGAACTGCTCATACATGGCAACCTGCGGTTTTACAGCCGGAATCAAATCGTATGTTGCGTCGACAATCGCTTTATTGAACTGCCAAACGGCCTCTGCAGCTCCTTCGAGTGTCTCTCCGTACTCGGCAAATGCCTTTTTCTGTACGTGCTCCGGCACATAGTTCAGCATCGGGTCCAGACCTACGACGATCGGTGCATTTGTTTTTTTAATGTTTGCAATCAGTTTGTTAATCATCTGCTTACTCTCCCTCTTCTGTCTTTTCTTATAGAAATTACTCAGCTTCGTATACAATCTTGCCGCCGCATACGGTAGCCATAACTTTTCCTTTGACTTTCTTACCGCCGAACGGAGTGTTTTTGCCCTTGGAAACAAACTCCTTCGGATCGATCACATACTCTGCTTCCGGATCGATGACAACCACATCGGCGTCCATGCCAGGTGCAAGAGAACCTTTCTTGTCCAGGTGCAGGATTTTTGCCGGATTGTAGCTCATCTTCTCCGCCATCTGCATCGGGGTGATGATCTCGGTATCCACAAGTTCGGTGATGGTAAGAGCCACGCTCGTCTCCAGTCCGACGATGCCGAACGGAGCTTTCTTGAAGGACTCCTGTTTCTCGGTCAGCGCATGCGGTGCATGATCGGTGCTGATGACATCGAAGACATCGTCTTTCAGACCCTGGCGCAGTGCCTCGAGATCCTCTTTCGTACGGAGCGGCGGATTCATCTTGTAGTTGGTGTCGCCCTTTACGATGTCGTCGCTGCAGAGGGTAAAGTGATGCGGGCAGACCTCGGCGGAAATCGAAACGCCGGCCTTTCTCGCCTCACGCACCATATCCACGCTCTCTTTGGTCGAGCAGTGACACAGATGCAGGTGTGCACCTGTCTCTGCGGCAAGTACGATATCTCTTGCAACAATCGTGTTCTCTACGGAGTTTGTGATGCCCGGCAGATGCCACTCTCTCGAGTTTGCATCCTCATTCATGCAGCCGCCGTTTACGAGGTTCTTGTCCTCGCAGTGAGCCAGCACCGGAATGTTTTTCTCTGCGGCAATCTCCATGGCCTCTTTGTAGAGCAGCGCGTTCATAACGGATTTTCCGTCCTCGCTGATCGCCGGGATGCCGGCTTTTACCATGCCCTCGATATCGGCGAGCTCTTCACCCTTCTGTCCTACTGTGATGGCACCTGCCTGCAGTACATTAATCGGAGAAAAACGGTCTGCTTTGATCGTTACATAGTTGACGCGGTCCGGGCTGTCGATGACCGGTTTTGTATTCGGCATCGCTACCAGCGTTGTCACGCCTCCTTTTGCTGCTGCTTTCGAACCGCTTTCAATATCTTCTTTATATGTCTGCCCCGGGTCGCGGAGATGTACATGCATATCGATGATGCCAGGCATTACATAGCAGCCTTTTGCATCTATTACCTGCGCATCTTTTACGCGGATTCCTTTTTCAACCCGTGTAATAACGCCGTTTTCGATCAGAACATCACTGATTTCGTCTTTTTGGGTGGCCGGGTCGATGACCTGTCCATTTTTGATTAAGATACTCATCTTACGTTCTCTGATCCTTTCTTTTCTTCTGGCCGTCGTCCGACCATTTATTCCTTTTTATAATACACGAAATCTTTCCTGAAATAAAGAGTTTTTTCTTGACTTTTTTGATTTGCAAGATTATAATGGTCTCAATCGAGAAGATGTTGAGATGTAATACGTGGTCACTAGCTATTAGAGATTATATTAGCATTCACCTTCAATATAATCTGTAATAGCTAGTGAATTTTTTTATCAAAAGTTCACTCGCTTATGGGGGAACATATGCATTCCCACATCATGCTTATTTTTTAATTTTATGGAGGTAACTCACAATGAACAAGGGAACAGTGAAATGGTTTAACGCAGAGAAGGGCTATGGCTTCATCACAGGCGAAGACGGAAACGATGTATTCGTACATTTCTCCGCTATCCAGGGTGAAGGATTCAAAACTCTTGACGAAGGTCAGGCGGTTACTTACGATCTTACCGAGGGTGCTCGCGGAATGCAGGCTTCCAACGTTGTTAAATGCTAATTAACCATAAGCGAAAGGCCGGAGGATGTATGTCCTCCGGTTTTTTAATTTACGCGGACAACGAGCCAAAGTCCGTGCCTGCACGAGACCTTGGCGACTGCCGCGATAACTTAAGAAACTCGCGGAGCGTGTTTCTCATAGTTTTTTCTATAGCAAGACCCGAAAATAATGCAAAAAAGGCAGTGCTGCAGAGCGCGAATTGCAAGGAACAGATTTGAAGGCGTACCGGGGTACGACGAAAATCTGTGACGCAGTAATTCACGCTCTGCGGTGCTGAATTTTTTGCATTATTTTCGGGGATTGCTATAAATCTCTATAACAAAAGCGCTTATCACTCCGGGATTTTCCCGTCTGTGGTAAGCGCTTTTACTTTCTTTAACAATTCTGCTTATTCCGCTGTACTTTCGCTGATGGAATCTGCTGTGCTGTCACTTGCCGTATCTGCTGTGCTGTCCGAAGATGTATCGGAAACATCAGAGCTGTCGCTGGTGTCATCTGCACTGCTGTCGCTGGATGTGTTGGTCTCGCTCAGATAATTCTGAATATCCGTCACGTTCATCGTTGTGGTTTCTGTCGTGCGGTTCGCCTTTTTCTCTGCTACCGAGTTCTGGTAAACAGCAACGGAGAACCAGCCGATCAGGGTAGCCAGAACAACGACGAAAGCGGTAACTTCCAGTCTCGTGATCCATCTTTCACGTCTCATGATTTTCTCACGGTTCGCTTTTTCCTTTTTATAGCGGTCAACTTTTTCCTGACTCATGGTTCTACTTCTCCTTTGATTTCTAAAAAGTGCTCGGCGGCACTTTCAAACATGTTGAAAATTATACTACATTTTCAACAAAAAGGGAAGAGAAAAGTTATAATGCAATGATAATTCCGCCGTCATTTGCATACATACTGCTGACGCCCTGGGTATCGAGTACGAAGACATCCTGTACCGCAAGGCGCTCCAGAAGGGCTTCTTTTACCATCTCGGCGCGCTCCGGGCAGTTGCAATGAGAGATGGCAAGCGTTTTGTTTTCTACATGCTGTGCGTCATTTACAATGGCATCGACCATTTTCATCAGTGCTTTGTTGATGCCGCGCGCCTGATCAAGCTGTACGATATCGCCCTCCGATGTGGCTCCCATAACCGGTTTGATCTTAAGCGCGGATGCAACAAGTGCTTTCGCCTTGGAAAGACGGCCGTTTTTCCGCAGAGTTTCGAGATTTTCCAGCACGAAATAGGTGTGCTGTGTGCTGATATAGAGTTCTACTGTCTCTACGACGCGCTCAAAGCTCATGCCGGCTTCCTCGCACTCCACGATTTTTTTCACGATCAGGGTCTCTCCTATCGATGCGCTTCTGGAATTGAATACGTGAATCTTCAGATCCTCGTTCTCCTCCTGCGCCAGGTTTGCACCGAGCACTGCGCTGTTATAGGAACCGCTGAGCTGTGCGGAAAGTGTGACCGCGTAGCACCGTTCTGCTCCGTTCAGAAAAGATTTCCGGAAATAATCCGGCGACGGGCAGGCGGATTTCGGGCACTCCGGGCATTCCGCTACTCTCTTTAAAAAATATTTCTGGTCAAATGTCTCGTCATCCAGAATGGATTCTCCGCCGACTTCCAGGGTCAGCGGTGCAATTTCAATATTTCCTCTTTTTTTCATATCTGCTGTCAGTTCACAGCAGCTGTCTGCAACAATGTGAAAACTCATATATTTTGTCCCTCCAAACTTGATTCCGCTTTTTCTCACTGCGGACGTTTCGTATTTCCAATCACCGCTCTTTTTCAAACCTTCCTGAACTAGGGACGAATTCGACACAGTGAATTTTTTGATATTTTGTCATGTAGTTTTGATAACTACATTTTATCATAACACACTTAGTGCTCCATTGCAAAAAGTTTTTTCCCAATAAAAGTTTTTCCGTTAAAAGTTTTTTCCTTTTCTTGTCGCACTCCCCTTTTTGCGGTATACTACGGTCATACGGCTTTTTTGTTTATGGATATTTTTCCATTGCTTATTTTCAGGAGGTGGTACGTATGGAATGGACTTTTTCGGATTCGGTCCGGCTTTCCCTGCTTTCGTTTTCGGAAGCTTCCAAAGCCTGCGCGGCGCTGCCCGGATTTTCTCTTTTCCGGCGCAGTCTGCAGCCGGAGCGCATCGAATACTGCCGCGCAGAGCTGCTGCCTGACTGCCTGGTCGGATCGCTTGCCGTCCCGGACAAGACGCATCCGCTTCACCTTGCATTCTCGCTTGCGTTTTATCTCGACCGGGGGCAGCTTATTCTGGCAGCCGACGAACAGACACTTCCGGCTTTGCAGAGCCTCCTCTTCCCGGAAGAACCGCTCGATACTTCCGATGTCTTCCACCTGTTTTTCTCGTTTCTGGAATCGCTGATCCAGGAGGATATGCTCTATCTGCAGAATTTTGAGAAGCGCCTCGCGACAATCGAGGAGTCTCTTCTCGACACTCTGCCAAAAGAGCTGCAGCGGACCCTGATCACGATTCGTCGGGAGCTGCTCGTGTTCCATGCCTATTACCAGCAGCTTCTCGACATGTGCGAAATACTCTCCGAGGACGAAAATCACTTTCTTCCCCCGGAATGCGCCCGTCAGTTTTCGCGCCTTGGAAACCGCGTGGACCGTTTGTACGACCACACCCAGATGCTGCGGGAGTACGCCCTGCAGATCCGCGAGATGCAGCAGGCGCAGATCGACCTGCGTCAGAACGATACGATGCGGATTCTGACGGTCGTCTCGACGATCTTTTTCCCGCTTTCCCTGATCGCCGGCTGGTACGGCATGAATTTTACGCATATGCCTGAGCTTTCTGCCCCGTATGCGTACTTCATCCTGATCGGCGTCTGTATTCTCATTGTTGCTGTTGAAATTTGGTATTTTAAAAAGAAAGGCTGGTTTTAACTACGGATGATTATCCTGCAGATTACACAGTTAAAGAATTTTATGAACACTCTGCTCCGTCTCGAGACATTTGACCGCTTTCCCGTCTCCGAGGCGTCGATCACAACGTTTACGACGTTCTCCATCGACGGCAGTCTTCACACGGACTTTTTCGATCCCGATGACGCGCAGCTCTTAAAAGAAAAAGGGCGGACGCGGCTTCTCTGGAAAGATGTGAAATCGTTCTGCTATTCCGTCATCAAAGGAAAACGGACACCCCTGCAGTTCAAATTTGTGTTTCAGCTTCCGCAGGCGGCGTGCGAAAAAATGATCGCGGACCATGCGCTGCCGCTGGAAATAGAGAACGTGTTTGGATGCTTTCTGAATTTTCAGTATAAGGACGGAAAACTCTTACTTACCACCGGAACTTCCCTCAAAATCTTTACGATGGACAAGTCGCTCGACCGCGTCTTCGATGAGGAAGTCCGCCAGTTTCTGCTGAAAAATGAAATTGCATTTGAAGAACAGATATAAAGACAAAATACTTATTTAGAAAGGTTCTCTTTTTATGAATCAGATTATTATGTGGATCATGGCAGTCGGCGCGGTACTCGGCGGTGTCGACCGGATCGCTGGCAATCGCTTCGGACTTGGAAAACGGTTTGAGGAGGGCTTTACGCTGCTTGGACCGACGGCACTTTCCATGTCGGGCATCATCTGCCTCACCCCGCTGCTCTCCCGCTTTCTCCGTTTCGCCCTCGTTCCCATCTGGAACTTTTTGGGGCTGGATGCGGGACTTCTCGCCGGCATTCTCGCCATTGACATGGGCGGCTACCAGCTCGCCGGAGAGCTTTCGGCATCGCAGGAGATGGTGCGCTACGCAGGACTTGTGATTGCGGCGACGCTTGGCTGTACCATCACCTTTACGATTCCGGTCGGCATGGGAATGCTGAAAAGCGGCGACCGCCTCTTTTTCTCCCGCGGCATGCTGATCGGCACGGGCACGCTTCCCGTCACGATGATCGTCGGCGGACTGCTCTCAGGGCTCTCTTTTCTGCAGATCGTACTTCAGTCGCTCCCGGTGCTCCTCTTCTGCTTTCTGCTGATGTTCGGCATCTGGCGTTTTCCGGAGCAGACCGTGCGCGCGTTCACGGTATTTGCAGATGTGATCCGGCTTCTGACGACGATCGGCCTCATCGCGGGTGCGTTCTGCTATATGACCGGCTTTTCGCTGCTCCCGGACCTTGCGCCGCTAGAGGACGCGATGGCGGTCGTCTCGTCCATCGGCATTGTACTGCTCGGCAGCCTTCCGACGGCGGAGCTTTTACAGCGGGTGCTCAAAAAGCCGCTCTCTTTTATTGGAAGAAGAACCGGCATGAACGACAGCAGTGCCGCCGGCCTTCTGATGGGCATTGTCAGCCCTGTTCCGGCGATCACAATGATGGAAAAAATGGACGAGCGCGGAAAGATTGTAAACGCAGCTTTCCTCGTCTCCGCCGCATCGACCATCGCCGCACATATGGGATTTACGTTCGGCACCGATCCTGATTTTGTCGTGCCGCTTCTCGTTGCAAAGCTCGCTGGAGGCATCGCCGCCGTCTGTGCCGCACTGTTTTTCACGAAGAAATCTGCTTAATTGTTTGAGAGCATACATAGCAACGCAATAAGACCTGCGCCGTTTGAAAGCGCAGGTCTTATTGCATTTCTTACTTATTTTCTATTTCTTATTTCACCATATCCTCTTTGATAATTCCATGCTCTTTTAAGAGATCTCCAACTACATTTCCATCTACCAGTTTCAGCAGAGGTTTTTTCAGCAGGTTGAGCGGTCCAGGAAGCTCGATTTCCAGCGGGGATTTTCCATCCATCAGTTTCACGGAGCTGTCCAGCAGGTCGCGGATATCGTAAACGCTGCCCCATACTTCCGGCACGCCGCGGTCTACGCCGAGGAGTCCGTAAACAGCTTCCATTGCGGTACGAACGGAATACTCTGTCGTGAAGATGGTATCTCTTGGTGTCTCAGCGAACTGTCCGAGGAATGCGAAGTTGACGCAGCCATCCGGGATGACATCCGGGCGGTCGCCCTTTCTTCTTGGCATAAAGAATGCGGTGATGTACGGCATCATGGTCGGTACGCAGACAGCGCTGTTCTCTGCCAGCTCCGGAATCTGGTCAACCGGCACGCCGAGGTGGTACAGCCACTCTTCGGTGATCTCTTTACCAGTGCACTCTTTCATCGGTTTCTTCACATAGTCGCCAGGTACATCGGTGAACAGGCTGTAAACCCATACGCATACCTTATCTTTATCCTGCTCTTTGAACTGTCCCTGACGGTTGATGGTCCAGCTTAAAAGCCACTTGGAATCCTGGCAGCTTACGATACCGCCGGTAACAACCTTTCCGGTTCTCGGATCACGTTTGCAGATATTGGTGATATACGGAATGATCTTATTGTCGAGAGTGGTAATTGTTGCGGATTCCCAGTTTGTCTTTGCAATATCGGAACAGAATTTCTCCGGATGTCCAAAGGACGGATCCTGTTTTGCAATGTTTTTCCACAGGCTCCAGCAGCCGCTCGTGCGGACCTCTGCATCACCGTTCGGTGCATGGTTCTGATCGCCGTAGATCGTGCCTTCGGTGCAGCTTCCGTTGGTAACGAAGACGAGGTCATTCTCGGTGAGAACGATGCCTTTCTCGACGCCGTTTACCTTGCACTCGATGGCTTTTGCTACTTTCTTTCCATCGTTGATTTCAAAGATAACGTTGGTTACTTCGGTATTGAACTGGAAGTCTACGCCGGCATCCTCGAGGTATTTCTTCATCGGAAGAATCAGGGATTCATACTGGTTGTACTTCGTGAATTTCAGTGCGGAGAAGTCCGGCAGTCCGCCGATGTGGTGAATGAACCGCTGGAAGTACAGCTTCATCTCCAGTGCACTATGCCAGTTTTCAAATGCGAACATCGTTCTCCAGTACAGCCAGAAGGTGGAATTGAAGACTTCATCATCGAAAACATCCTCGATCGTCTTGTCGTACAGATCCTCGTCTCTTGTCATGAAGAGTTTCATGATCTCCATGCAGCCTTTCTGGCTCAGGTTGAACTTTCCGTCGGTATGGGCATCCTCGCCGCGGTTCTTCGTTGCACGGCACAGGGAGTAGTTCGGGTCTTTTTTGTTCAGCCAGTAATACTCGTCGAGAACGGATACGCCAGGTGTCTCAATTGACGGGATGCTGTGGAACAGATCCCACAGGCACTCGAAGTGGTTTTCCATCTCACGGCCGCCTCTCATGATGTAGCCGCGGGTCGGATCGTAGATACCGTCGCAGGCACCGCCGGCGATGTCCATGGCTTCCAGAATGTGGATGTGATCGCCTTTCATCTGGCCGTCTCTTACAAGGAAGCACGCTGCTGCGAGGGCTGCGAGGCCGCTTCCTACGAGGTATGCGCTCTTCTCATCGACGCCTTCCGGTTTTTCCGGTCTTGCGAAGGCTTCGTAGTTTCCGTTGGTGTAATAAATGCCTTTGCTGTTTTTCTTATCTTTTCCGCGCTCGGTGTTGCGGTAATCATTCTTTGGTTCTGATGTTACAGTGGTTGTCTCCGCTGCTTTTTTTGCTTCACTCTTGTTTTTTGCCTGCAGCACTGCTGCTCCAACTCCGATGACTGCTGCTGATGCGATTCCGAATTTTAATCCTTTTTTTGACATAGACGTTCATCCTTTCTTTTCTAAATACGACTGCCGGAATGTTTTTTCGAATTTCCGGTTCGTATAGGTTATGCTGCTTTCTTTGTTTTACAAGTTTCTATTTGTGTTGCCATTGTCTGTTGACAATTTGAATCTTACTTCATTTTTCCCCGCTTTTCCATTTACAAAACAGGGCGGATGATTAAATTTTTATCATCCGCCCTGTTTTGTAAAGTGTAACTATATTTTATTTCTTTTTTCAAAATTTCGGATGGAATTGACGACATTTCCTTCCATCGTGCGGTGCATTTTTTCCGCAATCATATGGTAATCCACTTTCATTCCGTCTTTGATCCAGTCAAGCATGACACCGGTAAAGCTATACTTATAGAAATCTGCGATAAAACTCTGATCCGCCTCAGAGATGCCGGTTCCCTTTGCTTTTTCCTGCACGACACCGTACAGCAGATCGTGCGTCAGATGAAAGAGATATGTTTCGATCTGCTCCCGGCTTACAGAGTGATAGACATTCATAATAAATGGTTTATTCTCGAGCACTGCCTCAAAAATCTGCTGCAGGCCCTCCTGCCATGTCTCATACGTTTTCTTCCCCTGCAGCGCCTGCGTCGCATCCTCCAGGCACGACCATTCGACAAGATCGTAGATATCCTTAAAATGATAATAAAACGCCATCCGGCTGATGCCGCAGTCTGTCGTCAGATCGTTGATCGTAATTTTGTCCAGCGGCTTTTTCAAAAGCAGCTTTTTTAATGACGCTTCCAGCGCCGCCTTTGTCGCATTTGTCATGTATTTCCTCCATTTTTCTTTTATGTACCCTCGGAATCTTTCTGTTCGAAACGCTTCTATGCTTTTTCATTGTAGCATATCCATTCTCCAGAAACAACTGCGCAGCCCTTCTGATCAGACTTTACAAAAAGTTTAGAAAGTACCGTAATACCAGTAAATTCAATACTTTCCGTTGTTCTGTTAGCACTCTTTTTTCTCGAGTGCTAATTTTTCCTTGACTTTTCCCTGTGCCAGTATTACTATAACTATCAGAGCAGTAAAAAAGCTGCAGACATCTAAAAAAGCATGATATCCCCGCTTTGCTGGATCAAAATATTTTTATAAGAAAAGGAGTGTGTTTCTCATGAGTGCGAAACATGGAAATCTTTCAATCAACAGCGACAATATTTTCCCGATTATCAAAAAATGGATGTACTCCGACCACGATATCTTCGTCCGCGAGCTCGTTTCCAACGGCTGCGATGCCATCACCAAACTGAAAAAACTCGACGGCATGGGCGAATATACTCTGCCGGATGACTACAAAGCAGCCATTCAGGTGATTGTAAACCCGGATGAGAAAACCTTAAAATTCATCGATAACGGTATCGGTATGACCGCAGACGAAGTCGAAGAATATATTACCCAGATCGCCTTCTCCGGCGCTACCGAATTCCTGGAGAAATACAAAGACAAAACGAATTCAGATCAGATGATCGGCCACTTCGGTCTTGGTTTCTACTCTGCTTTCATGGTAGCAGATGAAGTTCACATCGATTCTCTTTCCTATAAAGAAGGATCCACCCCGGTACACTGGACCTGTGACGGAAGCACCGAGTACGATATGTCCGAGGGCAGCAAGACAACTGTTGGTACCGAAATCACTCTGTTCCTGAACGAGGACTGCCTGGAATTCGCAAACGAATACCGTGTCCGCGAAGTTCTGGAAAAATACTGCTCCTTCATGCCGGTTGAAATTTTCCTGTCCAAAGCAAATGCGCCGCAGGAATACGAGACCATCGATGAAAGCGAATTAAAAGATGACGACGTTGTCGTAGAGCACATCCACGAGGACGCAAAATACGAAGAGAAAGAAAAAGAAGACGGAACGAAAGAGCAGGTTGAAGTTTCCCCGGCCAAAGAGAAAGTAAAAATCAACAAACGCCCGGTTTCCATCAGTGATATCCACCCGCTGTGGACCAAACATCCAAACGAGTGCAGCGATGAGGATTATAAAGAATTCTACCGCAAAGTCTTCAACGACTACCGCGAGCCGCTGTTCTGGATCCACCTGAACATGGACTATCCGTTCAACCTCAAAGGTATCCTCTACTTCCCGCGTATCAACACCGAGTACGATTCCATCGAGGGAACCATCAAGCTGTACAACAACCAGGTATTTATTGCCGACAACATCAAAGAAGTCATTCCGGAATACCTGATGCTCTTAAAAGGCGTCATCGACTGCCCGGATCTGCCGCTGAACGTATCCCGAAGCGCACTGCAGAACGACGGATTTGTCAAGAAGATCTCCGAGTACATCTCCAAGAAATTCGCTGACAAGCTCTCCGGCATGTGCAAAACCGACCGCGAGAATTACGAGAAATACTGGGATGATATCAACCCATTCATCAAATACGGATGCATCAAGGACGAGAAATTCTCCAAGAAGATGATGGACTATATTCTGTTCAAGAACATCGACGGAAAATATCTGACTCTTGAGGACTGCATCAACGAGAATAAGAAAGAAGAAGCTCCTGCAGAGAACACCGAAGAGAAGGCTGAAACTACGGAGAATACCGAAAATACGGAAAACGCTGACGAGAAGAAAGAGCCGGAAAAAACGACTGTTTACTACGTCACCGACGAAGTTCAGCAGAGCCAGTACATCAACATGTTCCGCAGTCAGGGCATGGATGCTGTCATCCTGAAACACAACATCGACTCCGCTTTCATCACCCATGCAGAGCGTTACAACGAGCATGTAACTTTCCAGCGCATCGATGCAGATCTGACCAACGATATGAAAGACGAGTCCGGTGAGGATCTGACCGACGCTACAAATACTCTGACCGATCTCTTCCGCAAAGTCCTCGACAAGAAAGATCTGACCGTCAAAGTTGAGAACCTGAAAGACGAAAATGTATCCTCCATGGTAACGCTTTCCGAGGAGAGCCGCCGGATGCAGGATATGATGAAGATGTACGGCATGACCGGCATGGATCCGTCCATGTTCGGCGGACAGGAAACCCTGATCCTGAATGCAAAACATCCGCTCGTTCAGTACATTCTGGAGAATGGCGAGAACGGCAACACATCCCTGTTCTGCGAGCAGCTGTATGATCTGGCAATGATCAGCCACAAACCGCTCTCTCCGGACGAGATGACAAAATTCGTAAGCAGAAGTAATCAGATTATGATGCTCCTCGCAAAATAATAAAGCACAGGCACAGCAAAACGCACCTCTTATAAAAAACGCCGGATTTCTGGAATTTACCAGATGTCCGGCGTGTTTTTTCCTGCTTTTTTACTTTACGATTTCTGATCCAGATGATAGAATAATTCTATTCGCCCTATTAAAAAATAAGGAAAATCACACGAAAGGTCTGGTATTTATTTCTATGAAAAAAGGAAAGCCATCCGCCCTGCTCCCGATCGCCGTTTTTCTGGTGTTTTATCTGGGGTTCGGCATTTATTCCGAGTATATTTTAAAAATTCCGATGGGCTTCTACAACATCCCCATCGTCGTCTCGTTTCTGACAGCGATCCTCGTCGCCTGTCTGCAGAACGCAGTGTCCCGTTTGAAGAAAAGCTCGCTCTCATGGGACAGGGCATCGGGGACAAAAACATCATCACAATGCTGCTGATCTTCCTCGCCGCAGGCACGTTTGTCGGCGTTGTCGGAAGGAGCAGTGCAGAGAGCGTTGCCTATTTCATGCTCTCCTGGATTCCGGCAAAGTATGCCGTCGCTGTGCTCTTTGTCGTTGCCTGCTTCGTCTCCACGGCCATGGGAACCTCCGTCGGAACGATCACGCTTCTCGTGCCGATCGCCGCTGCTGTTGCCGAGACCTCCGGCTTTTCGCTGGCGCTCTGCGTCGCCTCCGTCATGGGCGGATCCATGTTCGGCGACAACCTCTCCTTCATCTCCGACACGACAATCGCCGCCTGCAACGGACAGGGCTGCGAGATGAAAGACAAGTTCCGCGAAAACTTCTGGATCGCTCTCCCGGCTGCTCTTGCCGCGCTGGCGCTGATCCTTGTAATCTCCTTCCGACAGGCGCCGGGCACACCGATCGTCCACGAATACCATCTGCTGCAGATGGTTCCGTACCTGCTCGTGCTGATCGGCGGCATCGCGGGCATTCAGGTGTTTGTCGTACTCCTTATCGGTATTGCTTCCGGTGCCGTTATCATGCTCGGTACGGGACAGACGACGCTCTGGGATATGCTCTCCAGCATGGGAAGCGGCACTTCGGGTATGTTTGAGACATGTATGGTTGCGATTCTTGTCGCTGCGATGTGCGCGCTGATCCGGGAAAACGGCGGCTTTACTGTCCTGCTTCGTGCCATTCACAAAATCTTCCGCGGAAAAAAGGGCGGCCAGCTCGGTGTCGGCATTCTCGTCGCGCTGCTCGACATTGCGACCGCAAACAACACCGTCGCGATCGTCATGGCAAACCCGATCGCAAAGCAGATGTCCGAGGACTACGGCATCACCCCACGGAAAACGGCATCGCTCCTCGATACCTTCTCCTGCATCTCACAGGGCATCCTGCCATACGGCGCGCAGATGCTCGTGGCGATTTCCGCGGTGCATGAACTGGGATATGAGCTCTCCGCCTTTGAAATCATGGCAAACCTCTTCTATCCGGGCATGCTGCTTGTCAGTTCGCTGATCTTTATCTTCGTTCTGCCGGATCGGAAAAATGCCGAAAACAATGCTTAAAAAGTTCCGTATCGGATCAACTCAAAAAATTATGTTAAAATGCCCACCGATTTCACTTTTTCGTTTGATTGGCGAGCATTTTTTTGCTTTTTTTGGCAAAAATAGCCAAAATTGCAGTAACATTTACGGTTGAAATTCTTTTATGCGGGTAGTATAATCGGGGTCGTGACATTGAGAAGGAGTGATGTTATGTGGGTTATGGGGAGAAAGGACAACAGAAAAAGTGAAATTATTAAGACAGTTCCTTGTAATTATGGCGGTTTCGTTCGTCGGAGAAATCCTGCACGCCGTGCTGCCGCTTCCGATTCCGGCAAGTATCTACGGCCTTGTGCTGATGCTGGCGCTTCTGATGACGGGGGCATTAAAACTTGATACCGTCGAGGACGCAGGCAAGTTTATGATTGAGATCATGCCGGTCATGTTCATTCCGGCGGGCGTCGGCCTGATGGAATCCTGGGGTGAATTAAAAGCCGTTCTCGTTCCGGTTCTCGTGATTACGCTCGTCAGCACCATCGTCGTTATGATTGTGTCCGGACGCGTGACACAGGCGGTTATCCGGCTGGAAAAGAAACACAAAGGAGGGGACGCAAAATGACAAATACGCTCTGTGAATCTGCATTTTTCGGCGTTGTCATCAGCCTTCTGGCGTATGAGCTCGGCATGCTGTTAAAGAAAAAATTTGGGCTTCCGATTTTCAATCCGCTGCTGATTTCCATTGCAGTCGTCATTGTATTCCTTGCTGTTTTCGATATCGATTATCAGAATTATAATGACGGTGCAAAATACTTGAGCTATCTGCTGACTCCTGCAACGGTCTGCCTTGCGATTCCGCTGTATGAGCAGATGGAGGCATTGAAAAAGAATATCAAAGCCATCCTCGCCGGTATTCTCTCCGGCGTGCTGACGAGCCTTACCGTGGTTCTCGCGCTGGCGCTGATCTTCAATCTGAATCATAAAATGTATGTAACACTACTGCCGAAATCCATCACAACGGCCATCGGCATGGGTGTTTCGGAAGAGCTCGGCGGTGCGGTGACGATCACGGTCGCCGTTATCATCATCACGGGTGTGCTGGGAAATATGCTGGCGGAGACGCTCTGCAAGCTGTTTCACATTGAGGAGCCGATTGCAAAGGGCATCAGTATCGGATCGGCCTCCCATGCGATCGGTACGGCGAAGGCCATGGAGATGGGCGATGTCGAGGGCGCGATGAGCAGCCTTTCGATTGCAGTTGCAGGTATTCTGACTGTGGTCGGAGCGTCGATTTATGCGATGTTTATCTAAAAACGAACACTGATAAAAAACAGAAAAAATCCGGGAATGGAAAGCAATGTAAAACTTTCCGTTCCCGGATTTTCTATCCCTGAAATTCTATAATTAAAAATTAAAATTCCGACTGCAGAAACTCTTCAATAAAAAGAAGCGCAGTAGCACTCCGGCCCTTCCGGGTCAATGCAGATATGCTCGAGCGTTCCGCTGTGCATCGAAAGCCCCATCGTCAGATCCTGCACAATCTGCTGCTTCGCCGTCTGGCGGTGCTCATAGATGTACTGATACACACTTTTCTTATTAATCTTTTTTAACGTAATTGTGGTAATACTCTTTTCGTTCACGCAAAAACGTCCTCTCTTTTACCGCTCCATCACATTGATCGACTCGATGCCGACGCTTCCGCCGCGCACGACCTCGATCTTGCCGAATTCCTCTTTCATCAGCTTCACAACCGCATCGTTTTTCGTCGCCGTCTGGACAAACTCGAGCAGCAGGCTGTCTTTTCCGTAGTCGATGACCTTCGCCTTGAACGTCTCGGCGATCTGGAACAGCTCGACTTTTTCAGCTGCGCTGCAGTTGAATACCTTGATATACAGAATCTCTTTCATTCGCACAAACACGTCGGTGAAGTCGATGACTTTGATGACCTCGACCATGCGGTTCAGCTGTTTTTTGATCTGCTCAAACGTCTCATCATCGCTGACCGTGGCGATCGTCATACGCGATACAGTCGGGTCCTCGGTCGTTCCGACGGTCAGACTGTCCAGGTTATAGCTTTTTGCGGAAAAAAGCCCGGAAATCTTGGAAAGGACACCAACCTGGTTTTCTACGTACAGTGAAATCCATCTTTTTTTCATTCCTTTATTCATCGCGCTCTCCTCCTAACAGTCCATAATCATATCTTCAAGCGTTCCGCCCGGTTTGATCATCGGGTAAACCATCTCCTCCGGATCGATGATAAATTCGATGATCGTCGGAGTCTTGGTGTTTTTCTTCGCCTCTTCAAACGCTGCGGCGATATCCTCTTTCTTCATGACGCGGATGCCTTTTGCGCCGTAACTCTCAGCCAGCTTAATAAAATTCGGCGTGTATTCCGGGTACTCTTCTCCGTCTGTTCTGCGGGAAAGTGCACCGGCGCGCAGGTTCGTCATGCTGTACCGTTTGCCGTAAAACAGTTTCTGCCACTGGCGTACCATGCCGAGGTATTCATTATTAAAGATACACAGGATAACCGGCAGCTCCTCGAGAACGGCAGTCGCAAGTTCCTGAATATTCATCTGCATACCGCCGTCACCGGAAATCGCGATGACCGGTTTGTCCGGGTTGCCGATTTTTGCTCCGATCGCGCCCGGAAGGCCGTATCCCATCGTTCCAAGGCCGCCGGACATGATGATCTGGCGGTTTTCGGTAATGTCGACGTACTGACTTGTCAGCATCTGGTGCTGTCCGACGTCGGTGACGATGATCGCATCGTCAAACTGCTCGTTGATCGCGTTGAAAATATCGAGCGGTCCCATCACGCCGTTCGGGCGCATCGTCAGCGGATGCTCGTTCTTCCAGGCATCGATCTGGGCAAGCCATTTCGATGTGGAGCATGGCTCTACGTACTCTGTCATCTTCGTGATCGCCTCTTTTGCATCGGCTACGATCGGAATATCGACGTGGATGTTTCGGGAGATCGAAGCTGTGTCGATGTCGATGTGGACAATCTGCGCGTGCGGGGCAAATTCATGCAGCTTTCCGGTGATACGGTCATTGAAACGTGTTCCGATCGAGAACAGCAGATCACACTCGCCGACTGCCATATTCGCCGCATACGCGCCGTGCATGCCAAGGTTTCCGATGAACAGCGGGTGTTTCGTGGAGATCGCGCCGCGTCCCATAACGGTTGTGACAACCGGCACCTGTGTTTTCTCGACCACTTCGCGGAACACTTCCTGCGCATGTGCGATGTTGACGCCGCCTCCGGCAAGGAACAGCGGGCGTTTTGCTTTTGCGAGCATTTTCAGCGCACGTTTTAACTGGCCGATGTGTACGCTGGTGTTCGGTTTGTAGCCGCGGATGTTGACGTTCTTCGGATACTCTGCGCTGCCGAGCTCTGCCATGACATCTTTTGGAAGGTCAATGAGAACCGGGCCCGGTTTTCCGGTGCGGGCGATGTAGAAGGCTTCTTTGATGATGCGTCCAAGGTCTTCCCGGTTTCTGACGGTCACGCCGTATTTCGTGATGCTGCGGGTGATGCCGACGATATCAACCTCCTGAAATGCATCGTTTCCGATAAGGTGGCGGGCTACCTGTCCGGTGAAGCAGACAAGCGGAACGCTGTCGTAGTTTGCCGTTGCAAGACCGGTGACCAGGTTGGTTGCACCAGGGCCGCTGGTAACGAGGCATACGCCGACTTTTCCTGTCGTTCTCGCATAGGCATCCGCCTCATGCACCAGCGCCTGCTCGTGGCGCGGCAGAACGATTTTGATTTCATCCTGTTTGTAAAGCTCATCGCTGATATCAATGGTGCAGGCTCCCGGATAACCGAAGAGATACTCGACACCCTCCTCCTTCAGAGCCTTTACCAGAAGTTTGTTTCCTGTAATCTGTTTCATATGAAAACCTCCTGTTCTAAATTTGCTGCATAAAAAATCCCCGAACATAAAACACCTTTTCTGTGCCTTACGTTCAGGGAGAATGTTTCCATCCACGGTACCACCTGAATTCCAGAAGAATACGCTTCTGCTCATTCCGTACAGGATTTAACTTTTTTCATCCGATACGGCATCCCGGTAACGTGGGAACTACGTTGGAGCCTACTTGGAAAACATTGCTGTCCGCTTTTTCTGTTCAGTCCACTGCTCGAGGGCTACTTCCGCAGGCACGCTCACGGAGATTCTCACCAGCCATCTCCTCTCTTTGCTTTGCGCCGCCAGGTACTCCTCCCTGTCACTGCATTTTAGGTTTTGTTTTTTCTTAAATTACTGTCTATTATAGTCGGAAATGCCGCTCGTTGTCAATCGTTTCGCGCCCTTTTCTTGACTTTTCGCCCTGCGTGTGCTTTACTTAATCAGGTTTTTCTAATTAAAATAAGGAGTTTATACCCATGATGATTACATACACACAGGAAGAACTCTCTTCCATTGTCCACGCATTTGCTTTCCCGGGAACGATTACAGACTGGACGCCGCACGGGAACGGCCATATCAACGATACGTTTCTGGTGCGCTCTACCGAAAACGGCGTCCTCCGCAAATCGATTCTGCAGCGCATGAACCGCACCGTTTTCCACAATCCAACGGAGCTGATGCAGAATATTGCACAGGTAACATCATTTCTGCGGAAAAAAATCACAGCCGCAGGAGGAGATCCATTCCGCGAAACGCTGAACCTGATTCCGACGACAGACGATGCCTGGTTTTTCGTCGATGAGCGCGGAGAATTCTGGCGCGCATTTCTCTTTATTTCCAATGCGTCCTGCTATGATGCCGTGACAGATCCAAAGCTGTTTTACGAGACCGGTAATGCTTTCGGCCGCTTCCAGCAGATGCTCTCCGATTTTCCGTCCGCCTCTCTTTTCGAGACGATCCCGGATTTCCACAACACACCGCTCCGCTACCAGGCGCTTTTACAGGCGGCACAGGCGGATCCGAAAGGACGGCTGAAAAACGTTTCGGATGAGATGGCGTTTTTCCTCGACCACGCAGACGATTACGGCGTAGCCGAGCGCATGAAGGCCTCGGGCGAGCTGCCGCTCCGCGTAACGCACAACGATACGAAGCTGAACAACATTATGATTGATGACAAAACCGGCGAGGGCATCTGCGTCATCGACCTAGACACCATTATGCCGGGACTGTCGATCTTTGACTTCGGCGATTCCATCCGCTTCGGCGCGAATACGGCCGCTGAGGACGAACAGGATGTCTCTAAGGTGTCTCTTTCCCTTCCTCTCTTTGAGAGCTATACAAAAGGCTTTCTCGCAGGCTGCGCAGGCTCTTTGACCCGCGCGGAAGTCGAAATGCTGCCGATGGGTGCAAAATTAATGACCCTCGAATGCGGCATCCGTTTTCTCGCCGATTACCTGATGGGCGATACCTACTTCAAAACCGCTTACCCGGAGCACAACCTCGTACGTGCGCGGACACAGATTGCGCTTGTAGCGGATATGGAGGAGAAATGGGGCGAGATGGAGAACATCGTCGCACGGGCTTCGTTTTCCCACTAAGCACCCGCATAAATTCACAGCATCAAAAAGACACAGCTGGAAGTATCTTTCTGCCTCCTGCTGTGTCTTTTTTGTTATCTTTCTACTATACAATATGTTTTATATTATGCTCTCGGAACGCTGACAATCCGCAGATCGTATTTCTTCAGCATCTCGCCGCCCTGTACTTTCTCGCCGGTCAGGATATCTTCTTTTCCGTCGAAGACTACCGGAAGCGGAATCTCCTCATCTTTGAAGTTGATGATAAAGTACAGATCCTCGCCGTCTGCCTGGCGTTTTGTGATCTCGAGTGCTGTTGCTTCTCCAATCACCGGCTGGATGGCTGCGCCGTCTGCTGCCATAGCAAGAACTTTTGCAAGGCCGCTCTCAGAAAGGTCGGTTCCGACATAATATACGGTTCCTTTTCCGAACCGATTTTTTGCAACAGCAGTCATACCTGCATAGAAATCGCTCTCATACTGTGCGATTTCTTCAGCTCCTTCGAGGTGCATCAGGTCGCATACGAGACGGCACTCTTCCTCGGTTCCGTCTGCGAAACGGATCTTGTTTCTCTGCTCCGGTGCAAGAGCGTCGATCTCTTCTACCCATACGCCTGCCATTTTTCTGAGCGGTCCCGGGTATCCGCCGAGATGAACGTTGTCCGACTGTCCGACGATACCGCTCATGTAGGTGGTGATGAGAGTTCCGCCTGCCTGTACATAAGCCTCCAGGCTCTCTGCCACACCGTCTTTTACCATGTAGAGAACCGGTGCTGCAACGAGGTCATATTTGGAGAAGTCCGCGTCGATCGGGATCATATCGACAGCGATGTTCTTGTTATAGAAGTAATTGTACATCTGCTCGATCTGGTCTACGTAACGTAAATCGCGGTTCGGTCCGCTGGTGTACTCCAGTGCCCAGTAGTTTTCCCAGTCGAAGATGATGCCGACTTTTGCGTGGTTCTCGGAGCCCATCACACGGCTTCCGATTTTCTCCAGTTCTTTTCCGAGCTGGGTTACCTCACGGAAGACACGGGTATCTGCGGTTCCTGCGTGTGCGATAACAGCACCATGGAATTTCTCGCATCCGCCGACGCTTCTTCTCAGCTGGAAGAACTGAATCGTGTCTGCGCCGTGTGCAACGGTCTGATAGCTCTGTGCGCGCATCTGGCCAGGTTTCTTTAAGGAGTTGTACGGCTGCCAGTTCTGCTGGCTCGGAGTCTGCTCCATCAGCATAAACGGTGCGTCTTTGAGGCCGCGCATCAGGTCGTGGGTCATAGCTACGTGGCTCCATGGTGTATTGTAGCTCGGGTAGTTGTCCCAGGATACGATATCCATTTCTTTTGCCCATTTGAAGTAGTCGAGGCCTTTGTACGTTCCCATCAGGTTTGTGGTGATCGGGGTTTCTTTGTCGTATTTGCGGATCGCGTCACGCTCCATTTTGTAGTTGTTCAGCATGCCGTCGGAGTTGAAACGCATGTAGTCGAGGGACATTCCTGCAAATGCAGTGCCGCTTCCCCATGGCATTCCGTCTCCCAGATCGTTCGGCGGTACAATCTCGTCCCAGTCGTAGATGGTGTGGCCCCAGAACTCCATGTTCCATGCCTTGTTGACTTCATCGAGTGTTTTGTATTTGTCTTTCAGCCATACGCGGAACGCTTTTGCACAGTTCTCGCAGTAGCACTCGCCGCCGTACTCATTGCTGATGTGCCAGCAGACGATGTTTTTGTTGTCGCCGTAACGCTCTGCCAGTTTTTCTGCCAGGCGCTTTGCATATTTCTGGAAAACCGGGCTGTTCGGGCAGGCATTGTGGCGATGACCGAATTTGTGATGGCGTCCTTCGAAATCGGTTCTTGCCACTTCCGGATAACGGTGTACCATCCATGCCGGGAGTGCGCCGGTGGATGTTGCCATGACGATCTGGACGTCCTCTTTTGTCAGGGTGTCTACGATCTCATCGAGCTCTGTAAAGTCGTACTCATTCTCGGACGGCTGGATTTTTGCCCAGGAAAATACGTTGATCGTGGTGCTGTTGATGCCGGCCTGATGGAAAAGTTTCATATCCTCATCCCAGATCTCTTTTGGCCACTGGTTTGGGTTGTAGTCTCCTCCGTATAACATTTTTTTGAATTTTGGCTGCATTTTTTTGATTCCTCCTGTGTTTGGATATCTCGTTTTGATGGCTCTATTATATACTGGTCTTTGTGAGAAAAGTATGATATGCTTGTCTAAAAAGTATGAATTTTCGAAACTCATTCCGGAATCTTATTTTAGACTTTTCTTTCAGAAAGGAACTGACTGTTATGCCTATTTTCTTTAAACCATCCGCCTCCGATTTTTCCCTCTCCGCTGACAGCATCGGCAACCGCTGGCTGCAGGAGCCCGTTGTGCGCCCGAACGGATTCCCCTTATATCACTGGATCCAGACGGAACGCGGCGAAGGGCTGCTGACCCTCGAGGCCAGAAACTTTTGCTGAAACCAGGTGACGGTGTTCTGATTGCTCCGCATGTGCCGCATGAATACCGCGAAAACGACGGCAGCGGGATGTGGTTTACATCCTTTCTGACCTTTGACGGAAAGCTCTCCGATGATCTCTATAAAATCTGTGCCGTCTCGCCGTATCTTTTCGTTCCGGCCTCAGAGGGCGCGTGGTTTCAGGAATGGATTGACCGCATAATCGACTCACATTTTCTGAAAAATGACATCGACGATGCTGCGCTCTCCGTCGGATGCTTTGAGTTCCTGACACGCCTTTCCCAGCTCCGCACCGGCCTTTCCCGGACGGAGCATCCGCTGTATCTCCAGTATGTCCGCCCGGCAATGCAGGAAATCGAAAGTCATCTTTCCGACCCGCTCAATGTGGATGATCTCGCGGAACAGCTCCATATCACGCCGCAGTATCTGACACGCCTGTTCCAGCGTTTTGTCGGCAGCTCTGTCCGCTCGTACATCAGCGTTCTGCGCATCAGCCGCGCCAAGGAGCTTCTCATCAGCCGTCCCTACACTACGCTCGACGGCATCGCCGCCCTCTGCGGCTACCGCGATGTCAGCTACTTTATCTCGGTTTTCCGCCAGCAGACCGGGACAACGCCGAAGCAGTTCCGGAAGCTGTACGGCATATAATCTGAAACACCCCTCTTTCCGGCGCAAAAAAAGATCCTCCGTCTCATTTCACAGACGAAGGATCTTTTTTCGTTCTCTCTTATTTCATGCTTTTCAGAATGCTTCTCGCAACCGACAGTCCGTTTGCGCTTGCCTGCTGGAGGCCGCGGGTTACGGATGCGCCGTCGCCGATGGCGCGGAGGCCTTTGACGCTGGTGCAGAAGTCTTTGTCTACGACAACTTTGTTGGAATAGAATTTGACTTCTACGCCGTACAGCAGTGTCTCATCGCTGGCGATACCCGGTGTTACTTTGTCGAGGGCTTCGATCATCTCGGCAATGTCGACCATGATACGGTGCGGGAATACCAGGGAAAGGTCGCCCGGAACGGCATCTTTTAAGGTCGGGATCAGGTTATTGCGGCAGAGACGCTCTTCTGTCGTTCTTCTTCCGCGTTTGAAATCGCCGTACGTCTGAACGAGGATCTTGCCGTCGCAGAGCATGTTGGAAAGCTGTGCGATCTGTTTGCCGTACTCGATCGGGGTTTTAAATGGTTTCGTAAAGTTCTTGGATACCAGGAGGGCAAAGTTCGTGTTGTTTGTCTTGAACTCCTGGGATTTGTAGGCGTGACCGTTTACAACTGCCAGACCGTTTTCATAATACTCAGTTGCCACCTCACCGGACGGGTTCGTACAGAAGGTACGCACTTTGTCGTCAAAAGTCGGGGTATAGTAAACGAGTTTTGCCTCGTACAGGTTCTTGTTCAGGAACTCCATGACCTCGTCGCGGACTTCCACGCGGACACCGATATCGACGGTTCCGACCTCGGTCTCGATGCCGTGGCCGTTGCAGATATGTGAGAACCAGTCGGCTCCCTCGCGACCTACTGCGGAGACAATCTCATCTGCCTCGTAAACCGTTCCGTCCTCAAGTGTTACAGCTGTCGCACGGCCGTCCTTGATCGTAATATCATTGACCATCGTGTTGAATTTCATTTCCACGCCGATCTCTTTTAAGTGATCCTCGAGGCGGCTGTAAATCTTGTAGCCCTCCTCAGTTCCGAGATGGCGGATTGGACATTCGATCAGCTTCAGGTTGGCGTTGATCGCTCTGCGGCGGATCTCACGGATCTCTTTTTCTTTATCGACACCGTAAACATTCTTGTCTGCGCCGAAATCCAGATAGATCTGGTCGGACTCATGGATCAGCTCAACCGTCTTTTCATATCCTAAAATCTCCGGCAGATTTCCACCGACATCCGGGGAAAGAGAAAGCTTTCCGTCGGAAAATGCGCCTGCTCCGGCAAATCCCGTTGTGATCGAGCACGGTTTGCAGTTCACGCATTTTTTCGTTTTTCTCTTTGGACACTGACGGCTCTCGATCGAACGTCCTTTTTCGATCATCAGCACCTTCAGATCCGGTTTTTCTTTCAGCAGTTCATAGGCACAGAAAATACCTGACGGGCCTGCGCCGATAATAATGACATCATATTTCATTCTTTTTTAATTTCCTCTCGTTTTTTATCCCATCACGATCAGATACTGTCCGTCCGGCAGGGCAAAGACTTCGCTCTGCTCTTCTAATTCTGCATCCGACATTTCTTCCACGTCCATGCCCTCTTCTTCCATGTAGGCGCGCACGTCGTCCAGATTGTCGGCAACGACTGCAAGGCAGTCCTCCAGAAAGGCCTCTGCCTCATCGTAATTTTCAGCCACCGGCTCGTCGAATAACTGGCCCTGATTCATTAAAAATGTGTTGATGCATTCTTCAGTATATTCTCCCATTCTGGTTTTCTCCTCTGTTCGTTTTATTTTTCCTGATTCTTTCTGTGAAAAAGCGTTAAGATTTCCTCCGGCCGGTCGAGCAGCTCCATCGCATGGTTGTCGATCAGCTCCTGGCGCGGGCGGAATCCCCACGTCACACCAACGGTAAACATGCCTGCGGCGTTTCCGGTCTGCATATCCGTATTGGTATCGCCAAAGTACAGGCACTCTTCCGGTCTGGCGCCGAGTGCGTCTGCAATCGCGAGCGCACCGATCGGAGACGGCTTTCTCGGGATTTCTGCGGTCTGCCCCTGAATCCGGTTGAAAAAGCCCGGTCCGTACACGCTCTCCACGACGTGGATGGCCGCCTCGTGCGGCTTGTTGGAACATACGGCAATCGGAACTTCTTCCCGCAGCGCGGTCAGGGTTTCCCGCATATTAGGATACGGTTTTACGTGATACAGCGGGTCCTCGTTGAACCACGCGCGGCCAAGGCGGATGCCCTCCTGCAGATAGTTGAGCTCTGCATCTCCGGCGTCTTTTAAAGCGCGCTCCACTGCCAGATCGAAACCGTCTCCGGCGTAAAAGTTGAAGGCTTCTACCGGGCGCGGCACAAGTCCAAAATGTTCCAGAACGCGGTTTACTGCGTGCGCAATCGACTCTACAGTGTCTGCGATGGTGCCGTCCAGGTCAAAGATACAAGCTTTTATCATATTCTGACTTCCCTTCTTTGTCTCTTTTGTTCTTCGATTTTCTTTCTTCTCTCTCTTCTTGTCCGCAATCATTATATCCTGTATTTTTTCCCTGCGCAACCATATTTTCTTTTCCGGCACTTTATGCTAAAATGAAACTGTTTTTCAGATTCTTGGAAAGGAAAAAAAGAGAATATGAATCAGACTGTGAAAATATTTTTTACCGATATGGATGATACCCTGCTGAATTCCGAAAAGCAGGTGACAAAAGAAAACATGGATGCCATTTCAGAGGCACTTGCTGCCGGCCACAAAATTGTGTTCAACACCGGCCGCCCGCTCTCCGGCTTTCTGCCGATCTTAAAAGAGCTCGGACTCGACCGCGAAGGCTGCTATGCCATCGCATTCAACGGCGGACTGATTTACGACTGCGCGGCAAAGAAAACGCTGTACCGCCGCACGATTCCGCTCGAATATGCACGCGTGATCTTTGAAAAAACGCAGGAGGCAGGCCTCTACTGCCACACCTACTCCGACACCTCTCTTCTCTGCCGCCATGTGGGCGAGGAAACGCGTATTTACACGCAGGCAATCCACATTCCCGTCGTGGAGGATCCGCTTCTGCCGGAACACCTCGCCAAGGAGCCGTGCAAGATGATCGTGATTGATCTCCACGACCGTGCAAAAATGGACGCTTACCGCGCTGCCATGGAGCCGTGGGCAAAAGGAAAAATTTCGATGTTCTACTCCAGCCCGCATTACCTCGAGCATGTCCCGGAACACGTTTCCAAGGGCCATGCCGTGAAAAAACTCTGCGAGCTTCTTCAGATTCCGCTTGCCAACACCGTGGCTGCCGGAGATCAGGAAAATGATATTTCGATGATCGAGGCCGCTGCCGTCGGTGCCGCCATGAAAAATGCGACCGATGCCGTAAAGGCGAGTGCCGATTATATCACGGAAAACGACTGCAATCACAGCGGCGTGGCGGAGATTCTTCGTAAGTTTATCCTTGCCTGATTCTGTTTCTGTGTCAGGAAACCTTCTTTTTCTTGTTTTCTTTGGCACTTTTTCCGAATTCTGTAAGATTTTACTTTCTTTTTTGTTAAAACTGTATTACAATAGTTTCAAAGGACGGCATTTGAAAGGAGACTTGAATCGAGATGTCACGAAAATCAAAACGTATTCTGCTTACTCTGGCTTCTGCCGCTGTCGGCGCAGCCTGCGGTGCGGCAGTCTATTTTATCCGGAAAGGAAAAGCAGATCTTGAAACAGATTTTGACGATTTTAAAGACGAATTTGAAGAGGAAGAGCCTGCTCCTGCTGAACGTACTTATACGACCCTTCCGAAAACGAAAGGTGCGGAGGATGCTGCACCGGATCTGGAATCTGGCGATGATGAAGCGGATTCTTGCGAGGAAGAAACAACAGAAGAAACTGCAGGCGCCGCAGAAGAAACACCGTCTGCTGCGGATCGTGAAGTTTCTCCGCAGGAAGAAAGCGAAGTAACCGCAGAATAAAACCCAAAAACAGAATATAGAAACATAAGGAAGTAATTCCTGGGGAGGGAAACCTCCCCTTTTTTATGGAAAGGAGATTGTTATGGAACTTGCAAAACGCGATGACGTTCCTGTAGAACTTACCTGGGACCTGTCTTTAATTTATCCAACCGAGGAGGCCATGCTGGCTGATGCGCAGAAAATGAAAGAATTAAGTCTTTCTATGGAAGCATCCTACAAAGGAAACCTCACCGATGCAGCCACGATCAACCACTGCCTCGACGATTACCAGGAGGTCTACCGTCTGATCACACTGACCGCCAACTACTGCGATCTCGCCGTTTCTGTCGACTATTACAACAGTGCAAACCAGACGCGCAACGACCGCATCAACAGCCTGATCTCTGAGATTTTCAGCCGTCTCACCTTTATCGAGAGCGAGCTTTCCGAACAGTCCAAGGATGTTTTGAACGAGGCCATGCAGCAGTCAGATACGAACCGCTGCTATCTCGCCGAGATTCTCCGCAACAAGGCACACCGCCTGAGCCCGGAAACCGAGCGTGCCATTTCCGCTCTGTCCCAGACCTTCTCGGCTCCGTACCAGATCTACAACATGGCAAAGCTTGCCGATATGAAATTTGATTCTTTCACCGTAAACGGAAAAGAATATCCGCTCGGCTACTCCCTGTTTGAGGATAATTACGAGTACGAAAAAGACACCGATATCCGCCGCAGTGCATTCTCCGCCTTTTCTGCAAAAATCAGACAGTACGAAAATGTAACGGCAGCTGCTTACAATGCCCAGCTGCAGACAGAAAAGACCATGGCCACGCTGCGCGGCTTCGATTCCGTCATCGATTCTCTGCTGTTCCCGCAGCAGGTCAGCCGTGAGCTGTACAACCGCCAGATCGATCTCATCACCACCCGCCTGGCTCCGCATATGCGCAAATATGCCCGCCTGCTGAAAAAGGTCCACAACCTTGACCGCATGACCTTCGCCGATCTGAAAATCGCCGTCGACCCGGAGTACGATCCGTCTGTCACGATCGAGGAATCAAAACAGTACATCGAAAAAGGTCTTGCCATTCTCGGTGATGATTACGTTTCCATGATTCAGGAGGCCTACAAAAAACGCTGGGTTGACTTTGCACAGAACCAGGGAAAATCCACCGGCGGCTTCTGTGCCAGCCCGTACGGAAAAGGTTCCTTTATTCTCTTAAGCTGGAATAACCGCATGGCAGATGTTTTCACGCTGGCGCATGAACTCGGCCACGCCGGCCATTTCCGTCTCTGCAACGGCGCACAGGCGATTCTCGATACCGAGGTTTCCTCTTATTTTGTCGAGGCGCCGTCTACCATGAACGAGCTTCTTATGGCTCATTATCTGCTGAAAACGACCCCGGACAAACGGTTCCGCCGCTGGGTTTTAAGCTGTATGATCAGCAACACATATTATCATAACTTCGTCACCCATCTGATGGAGGCTGCTTACCAGCGCGAGGTTTACAAGCTCATCGATGCCGGCGACAGCGTACAGGCTGAGACGTTAAGCAGCATTATGAAAGAGACCCTGCAGAAGTTCTGGGGCGATGATGTGGAAATTTCCGATGACGCAGCGCTCACCTGGATGCGCCAGCCGCATTACTATATGGGACTTTACTCCTACACCTACAGCGCCGGACTGACCGTTGCCACACAGGTCTGCAAGCGCATCGAAACCGAAGGCCAGACCGCTGTCGATGACTGGAAAAAGGTACTGACCGCCGGAAGCACGAAGACACCGGAAGAGCTGGCAAAAATGGCCGGCGTTGATATCTCGACGGATGCACCGCTTCTCGATACGATCGAGACGATTGGATCGATCATCGATGAGATCTGCGAGCTGACCGAAGAGCTGGGCTGCTGATCCTGTCCGCATTGTAACTCTCTATCAAACAGTAAAAACGGATTGTTCCGTCAGTTTTTGTTACTGGCGAAGCAATCCGTTTTTTTCATATCTTTTTTCACGCATTCCAGCACTTTTTCAGAATCGCAGCTGCCTCTGCAATCTCCTCCTCAGAAAGCCCGGCGTACCCAAGCAGCACTGTGCCGCCCTGTGCGGGATCTGCGGCAGCGCCGATGCAGTACCGTTCCAGCCCGTACACGCGCACACCATCCTCTTTTGCCCGCTGCACCGCCTCCGCTTCGGAGAGTCCTCTCGGCAGGTGGACCAGCACATGGACGCCCGCATTCTCGCCGGACACCGTGTACTCCCGCCCAAACTCCTTCAGAAGCCGGATCAGCAGGTCGTGTTTCCCTTTATACTGTGCACGCATCCGGTTCAGATGGCGCTCGAACGCGCCGCTCCGCATAAACTCTTCCAGAATCTTCTGGTCCGTCTTCGAAACTGTCGCGGAAAAGCATCTTCCGTTCTCCTCGTAGGCAGGCAGCAGCGTCTCCGGCAGCACCATGTAGCTGATGCGGATGGACGGCGCAATCGCCCGCGAAAACGTTCCAAGATAGATCACTTTTCCCTCTGTGTCATTGCCCTGCAGTGCCGGGATCGGGCGGCCCTTGTAGCGGAATTCACTGTCGTAATCATCCTCAATCAGATACCGCCCATTTTCCCTCGATGCCCACGCAAGGAGCTGCATCCGCCGCTTCATCGGCATGACCATGCCCATCGGGAACTGGTGCGACGGCATGATGTACGCCAGATCCGCCCCGCTTTTTTCCAGCTCCGCCGGCCGCATGCCCGCTTCGTCCATCGAAATCGTACACATCGCATAGCCAAGCTTCGCAAAACAGCGGTAGGCACTGATGTAGGTCGGATTTTCCATCGCCACTTTATGGCCACGCCCTAAGATCACCGAAAGCAGCATCAGCAGATAATCATTTCCCGCTCCGACGATGATCTGCTCCGTGCGGCAGTTCACGCCGCGTGCGTGGTGCAGATAGTCGCGGATTGCCTCCCGAAGACCGTGCTCGCCCTTCGCATCCCCGAGCTGGAACAGGCTGTCATCTGCGTCCAGCAGGACTTCTTTCGAGATCTTCTTCCAGCTGTTCTGCGGAAATCCGCCCGGCGCCGTACCGGTCACGGCAAAATCGTAGCGGAACGGCATCTGTTCCGCGGCATCATCCTCTTTTGTCTCCTCTTTCTTTTCATCGAGGCGGTACAGCCCCTCAATTTCACAGACAAAGTAGCCTTTGCACGGCACACTCTCCAGATACCCTTCGGATACCAGCTGCTCATACGCCAGATCCACGGTACTCCGGCTCACCGACAGATAGCCCGAAAGCGCCCGCGCCGACGGCAGCCGCTCCCCTGCACGGATCCGTCCGCCGCGGATTTCCTCGCGGATAAAACCGTAGATCTGCTCATAGAGCGGTGTCTTCCGATGCGGATCCAGCGAAATCGTCAATTCATTCATCTTCCCATCTCCCTGACAAAAAGAACAGCCGCTTGGGATGTCGGTTTCATCCAGGCGGCTGCTCTGTTCCATTTCAAAATTCTTATTTATTTCGCTGCCGGCAGCTTGAAAGAGCTCTTCAGGGATACGATACGGTTGAACACCAGCGCATCCTCTTTGGAATCTTTTGCGTCTACACAGAAGAATCCGTTTCTGACAAACTGGAAGCTGTCGTATGCTTTCGCATCTTTTAAAGACGGCTCCAGATAGCACTCTTTTAATACGGTCAGGGAATTCGGATTCAGGTTCATGGAACCATCCTCGTTGTAAACGCCCTTCTCCTCGTCGATCAGGTTTTCGTACAGACGGCACTCTGCTTTGACGGCGGTCTTTGCTGCTACCCAGTGGATCGTTCCTTTTACTTTTCTTCCGTCCGGGGAATTTCCTCCCTTGGACTCCGGATCGTACGTTCCATGGATTACGGTGATATTTCCGTTCTCGTCTTTCTCGCATCCGGTGCAGGTGACGAAGTATGCGTTCATCAGGCGGACTTCATTGCCTGGGAACATACGGAAGTATTTGCGGACCGGCTCCTCCATGAAGTCTTCGCGCTCGATGTACAGCTCTCTTCCGAACGGTACCTGACGGCTGCCAAGCTCCGGATTCTCGAGGTTATTCTGTACTTCCAGCATCTCAATCTGGTCTTCCGGGTAGTTGTCGATGACAAGTTTCACCGGATTTAAGACTGCCATGGTACGGGCTTTTTTCAGCTTCAGATCCTCGCGGATGCAGTACTCCAGCATCGCATAGTCAACGGAGCTGTTTGCTTTTGATACACCGCACAGATCTACGAATTTCTTGATGGACTCCGGTGTAAAGCCTCTGCGGCGGAGTGCTGCGATGGATACGAGACGCGGGTCATCCCAGCCGTCTACCACGCCGTCCTCTACCAGCTTTTTGATGTAACGTTTTCCGGTAACCACGTTAGTCAGATACAGCTTTGCAAACTCAATCTGGCGCGGCGGCATCGGATATTCCAGCTCGCGTACAACCCAGTCGTACAGCGGACGGTGGTCCTCAAACTCCAGCGTACAGATAGAATGGGTAATGCCTTCGATGGCGTCCTCGATCGGATGCGCGAAGTCGTACATCGGGTAGATGCACCAGGTATCGCCGGTTCTGTGGTGATGCATATGGGCTACACGGTAGATAACCGGGTCTCTCATGTTGATGTTCGGTGATGCCATATCGATTTTCGCACGGAGTACTTTGCTTCCGTCCTCGAACTCGCCGTTTTTCATGCGCTCGAACAGGTCCAGGTTTTCCTCCACGGAACGATTGCGGTACGGGCTCTCTTTTCCAGGCTCGGTTAAGGTTCCGCGGTACTCACGGATCTCCTCTGCGGACAGATCGCAGACGAATGCTTTTCCTTTTTTGATCAGTTTTACGGCTGCCTCATACATCTGTGGGAAATAATCGGATGCGTAGTACAGATGATCTTTCCAGTCTGCACCAAGCCACTGGATATCGGCTTTGATGGAATCAACAAACTCGGTTTTCTCTTTCGTCGGGTTTGTATCATCGAAACGCATGTGGAACTCTCCGTTGTACTCCTGTGATAAACCGTAGTTTAACAGGATGGATTTTGCATGTCCGATATGAAGATAGCCGTTTGGCTCCGGCGGGAATCGTGTGCATACATGGTCGTAAACGCCCTCTGCCAGATCTTTGTCAATCGCAAGCTCGATAAAATTTTTGGAAACAACTTCTTTTTCTTCCATAATAAGGTCAGGCCTCCCTCGAATCTTTTCGTTTGGAGCACTGTCCCGAAAAGGGCGCAAAATGCTCTGTGTATTCTATCACTATAACACAAAAGCATTCTCCTGCAAAGCATTTTTTTCGGTACACAAAGCCGCCGGAGCGGACCGGTGCCTATTCTTCTGCCTCGTGTGCGGTCACCTGGCGGTGCTCCACGGAGGTCGAGAACACGATCTGCGTCCGCGTCCGTCCAAAATGCTGCAGCTCGCCGATAAACTGGTCGAGCTCAATGGTGCTAACAAAAAGGCCCTCAATGAGCATGGAGTAATCACCGGTAACGCAATTACATTCCACGACATTGTGGACCTTTTCAATATAGGGATAAAATTCTTTTTTCTGAACCGGCTCAACCTCGAGTTGATGAACGCTTTGATCGGATATCCCAAAAGCGCCGGATTTAATTTGACCTGATATCCTGTAATGTAGCCTTCCTTCTCCAGCCGCTCAATTCTGGCGGAAACTGCCGGGGAGGATAAAAATACGTGTTCCGCGATTTCTTTCAGCGGCATCCTGGCATTTTCCCGAAGGAGATTCAAGATTTTTGCATCGATGTGATCGAGCTCATGGCGCATCGCATCGTTCTTGCTTTTTTCATGTTTCATACGCTGCTCTCCTGTTTTTTCACTTTTATACTGTTCAGCATATCACGTTCGCCGTTTTTTGTCTACGAAAACGTGTCCTCGCGGAAACTGCTTTCGAAAAATAAGTAAAAGTGCCTCTTTCCCTTGGTATTTAAAATCAAATACAAAAATAAATAAGATTCCACAGTTCTTCGGCGGCGGTATTTACAAATTTCTGCCCTGGTGTTATTCTTCCGGTATCGAAAGGCAAAGCAAGAATTGTTTCAGACAATATACACAACTCAATGCGTGCAGAAAGAAGGAGATTATTATGAAGACAAGAATTGAAGCAGATTCCATTGGTTCCCTTGAAGTCCCATCCGACGCCTACTACGGGGTACAGTCCCTGCGGGCAAAACGGAATTTTCCCATCACGGGAACGTCGATCCACCCGGTCATGATCCAGAATCTGGCGAAAATTAAAAAAGGCAGCTGCCATCTCCAACCGCGAAGCACAGAGACTGCCGGAGGAAAAAGCGGCTGCCATTATCTATGCCTGTGATGAAATCATTGCCGGCAAATTAAAAGACCAGTTCATCGTTGACGGCATCCAGGGCGGTGCCGGAACGAGTGCCAATATGAACGCAAACGAAGTCATCGCAAACCGCGCCATCGAAATCCTGGGCGGCACCAAGGGTGATTATACCATTGTCCACCCGAATGACCACGTCAACATGGCACAGTCCACAAACGACGTTATCCCAAGTGCAGGAAAACTGACCGTACTCGATCTGCTCCCGGATCTTCTGCATGCGCTCGAGTCACTCCACGCAGCACTGCTCGATAAGTCCCAGGAATTTGACCACATTTTAAAGATGGGAAGAACCCAGCTTGAGGATGCCGTTCCGATGCGTCTCGGCCAGAGCTTCCACGCTTACGCAACGATGATCGAGCGTGATATCCGCCGGATCGAATGCGCCAGAAAAGAGCTGTTCACCCTGAACCTCGGCGGAACAGCCATCGGTACGACGATCAATGCTTCCGATTACTATCTCCACCACATCGTACCGACCCTCGCTGCTGTGACAGGCTATCCGCTGATGCAGGCGGACGATCTGTTTGACGCGACGGAGAACCTCGACGGATTTGTGACGATCTCCAACACGTTAAAGACCTGCGCCGTCAACCTCTCCAAGATGTGCAACGACCTGCGCCTGCTGTCCAGCGGACCGCGGACCGGATTCGGCGAGATCAACCTGCCGCCGATGCAGAACGGATCCTCGATTATGCCGGGCAAGATCAACCCGGTTATCCCGGAGGTTGTGACACAGGTTGCCTTCCATGTCATCGGAAACGACACCACAATCACGATGGCGGCTGAGGCTGGCCAGATGGAGTTGAACGCGTTTGAGCCGGTTGTCTTCTACTCCCTGTTCTCTTCCATCACCTCGATGACAGGCGCTGTGAATACGCTTGTGAAGAACTGTATTCTCGGCATTACCGCAAATGAGAAACGATGCGAGGATCTCGTTTCGAAGAGTGTCGGCATCACAACGGCGCTCTGCCCGTATATCGGATACCAGAAAGCGGCCTCGATTGCAAAGAAATCGCTGAAGACGGGCGAGAGTGTTACTTCTCTGGTTCTGAAAGACGAACTGCTGACACAGAAACAGCTCGACGACATTCTCGATCCGTACGCTCTGACCGGACCGGAACTGCCGGCAGAAGACGATCTGGCTGGCTGAATGTAACTGCTGCTTTCCTTCATAATTTCTTAACGATACGCAAAAAGGCTTCCCGGATTTCCTTGCTGTCCGGGAAGCCTTTTTCTGTCGTTTTCTTTTGTATCAAACTCTGTTTAGATTCTCGCTACGCCGCTCTTTCTTGCTGCCTCTGCAACGGCTGCTGCCACCGCATCTTTGACACGCGGATCAAAGGCTGCCGGGAGGATGTAGTCTGCGTTCAGCTCTTCATCGCTTACCAGGCCTGCGATTGCGTAAGCTGCTGCGACCTTCATTTCATCGTTGATATCAGATGCTCTCACATCGAGCGCTCCGCGGAAGATGCCCGGGAAGCAGAGTACGTTGTTGACCTGGTTCGGGTAATCGCTTCTTCCTGTGCTGACAACGGCTGCTCCTGCTGCTTTCGCCTCGTCCGGGAAAATCTCCGGCGTCGGATTTGCGCAGGCAAAGATGATCGGCTCTTTTGCCATCGTACGTACCATATCGGGAGTGAGCGTACCCGGCGCAGAAACGCCAATAAAAATATCGGCTCCTTTGATTACCTCTGCAAGCGTGCCCTTCTCATGGTTGTAGTTTGTGATCTTCGCCATCTCCTCTTTGATCGGGTTGAGGCCGTCGCGTCCCTCGTAAATCGCACCTTTGCGGTCTGTCATGATGACGTTTTTGAGACCCATCGAAATCAGCAGGCGGATAATGGCGATTCCGGCTGCACCGGCTCCTGAGGTAACAATTTTGACTTCATCCAGTTTCTTTCCAACCAGTTTCAGCGCATTGATGACACCGGCCAGTGTGATCACGGCTGTTCCATGCTGATCATCGTGGAAAATCGGAATATCACAGCATTCCTTTAATTTCTTCTCGATCTCAAAACATCTCGGTGCGGAGATGTCCTCCAGGTTGACACCGCCGAAGCTTCCTGCGAGAAGACGCACGGTATTGACAATATCATCCACATCCTTGCTGCGCACGCAGAGCGGGATTGCATCGACACCACCGAATTCTTTAAACAGCACGCATTTTCCTTCCATGACCGGCATGCCGGCCTCCGGGCCGATATCTCCAAGTCCGAGAACTGCGGTTCCATCTGTAACAACAGCTACCGTGTTCCATCTTCTGGTCAGCTCGTAGCTCTTGTTGACATCTTTCTGAATTTCCAGGCACGGCGCCGCCACACCCGGTGTATAGGCAAGACTCAAGGCATCTTTTGTATCTACGGCCGCCCGGGAAGTGACCTCAAGCTTTCCGCGTAATTCATAGTGCATCTTTAATGATTCTTTTGCGTAATCCATCGCTTTTTTCCTCCATTTCATGTGTGACTGCGTCTCATTAATAATAGGAAGAGAGATTCACGCGTCACACGGGATGTCTGTTCGCTGCACCCCTATTATAACAAGCGTTCTCTAAATTTCAACCGGTGTTTTGATTAATGAAAAAATTTCCACTTTTCCACCAAAAACAGCTGCTTCATTTGCGAAATTTTATCAAAAATACTCTTTTTCTTTCTCTCAGCCGCAGTCCGATCCTGCCCGGAGGGCTTTTTTTGCTTTACAGTAAAATTCAACAAAGTTTTTTATAAAGCAAAAAATCTGCCCGCCTCCCATCCTTTTCAGACTGGAAAACAGACAGATTTTTTTCTTTACTCCGCCACAATATTCTGCAGCCAGACTCCTTTCTTGACAAGGACAAATCCAATCACGCACTTGATCAGGTCAACCGACATAACCATAAAGTAGATTGCGTAGATCGAAAGTCCGGTAAAACGGCTCAGGCAGAAAGCCACCGGCACACTGACAACCCAGATGAAGACGCTGTCGAACAGGAACGTGATGATCGTTTTTCCACCGGAGCGCAGGGTAAAGTAGCTTGCATGCAGGAATGCATTGACCGGCATGAACATGGCCACTTCCACGATGAAGATTGCCGCCATGTGGCGTACTTCGTCCGTCGTGTTGTAGAGGCGTGGGAAGATTGGAGCCACGAGCGCCATCAGCGCGCCGATCACAATGCAGAGTAATACGGAAAACGTGATCAGCTTCGTATCGGTATCCTTTGCCTCTTCCATCCTTCCGGCTCCGAGGAGCTGTCCGACGATGATGGCAACGGAATCGCCGAGTGCGATGAAAACGACGTTGAACAGGTTCGAGATCGTGTTGGAGATATTCATCGCGGCTACGACATTCAGTCCACGCACGGAGTAACACTGCATCAGGATCGCAACGCCGCCTGCCCAGAACGTTTCGTTCAGCATCAGCGGTGTTCCTTTGATAAGGATCTGTTTCGTCAAAGCCGCCGGAACACGGATCGTGCGGTACAGATGCTTCGTAAAACGATATTTTTCTTTGTTTCCGTGCGTGCGGATCAGCACGATCGCCATCTCCACGTAACGGGACAGCACCGTTGCAACTGCCGCGCCGACAACTCCGAGCTGCGGTGCGCCGAATTTTCCGTAGATTAAAATATAATTAAAAATCAGATTGACAAATACGGCTGTGATACCGGCCTTCATCGGAAGCATCGTCTCGCCGCATTCGCGCAGCGTGCTGGCATAAAGCTGCACAAACAGGAACGGCGGAAGTCCTACCAGCATGACCTTCATATAAGAAATGCCATAGGCTAATGTCGCATTCATGTCCTGGCTTCCCTGATCTCCTGTCAGGTAGAGACGAATCAGAGGCTCGTGCGCACCAAGGAAAATAGTGATTGCCGCTGCCGTCAGGATCACGCCGATCCAGAGCTTGAAGCGGAAGGTGTTTCGCACACCCTCGTCGTTGCCCTGTCCGAAATACTGCGCAGTGAAAATTCCTGCACCGGATACCCCTCCGAAAATGCAAAGGTTATAGATAAAAAGAAGCTGGTTGACAATTGCAACGCCGGACATCTGCTCGGTACCGACCTGTCCTACCATGATGTTGTCGAGAAGACTGACAAAGTTGGTGATACCGTTCTGAATCATAATCGGCATCGCAACGCCAAGTACCATCAGGTAAAACCGTTTGTTCCCAATAAATTTTCTGTGTTTCTGCATGGTTTCCCCCTTTTCTTGCTGTATAAAATAAATGACATAAATCGGAGCCTTTCTGGATTTCTCCAGGCAGGCCCCGAACAGTAATGCTTATTATACACGATTCATGTTTAGAAAGAAAGATCCTTTTTATCTTTTTTCTGGCTTTTTTTGACATCTTAATTTCAGAGCATCAAACAGCCTCAACGATAAGATAAGCATAACTCCCCATATTACCCATGCCGCAAAGCACCCAATTCCCTGATGGCGGATATCTACCATTATTCCAACAATAAAAGGAAGTGACATAAACATAATTACTGCCATTATAAAATCAAAAATAATGTATAACACTATGTTTACCTTCCCTATTAAGAATCTGCTGTTTGATATTCATCCTGTATTTTCTGATTTGCCGCCTGACCAATATTAAGCTTTTCAAACATTTCTTCTGTATCCAGACTTCTGCTGTAGTACGCAGTCATCATATCCGCTGTGATCGATTTTCCAAATCTTCTGGGGCGGCTGTTGCAGATAAACTTCGATGTTGTGTCAATCACACTGTTGGTGTATTCCAGCAATCCTGTTTTATCGATATATATTCTTGAGTTTAATACGTCCTGAAAAGCATTCACCTTTGAATTTAAAAAATCGTCCCACAGCATGCCGCAAATTTTTCCACCAGCGCCACTGCCACCTTCATCACCCCGGCCAGTACCATCACAAAGATTGGGTTCTTTTTGCCTTTCTGCAGCAGAATGAGGCTGATGATAAAGATCACGACAAGACTCCAGTTCGTCTGCGCCAGCCGGATCACGGTATCTCCTTCACTACTCCAAAACGCCGTGACCAGAATTGAAATCCCTGCGGAACCGATCATCGCCACAACCGCCGGGCGGAGGGAGTGGAGGATTCCCTGGAGCATTGCCATTTCGCGGTATTTTAAATATAGCTTCGCAAGCAGTGTGACGAGAATACACGACGGCAGAATACATCCAAACGTTGCCACGAGCGCTCCTGGGATGCCTGCGATTTTAATTCCGACGAAGGTTGCCGAATTGACTGCGATCGGCCCCGGTGTCATCTGAGAGATGGTGATAAGATCCGTAAACTCCGACATCGAAAGCCAGCCGTGTCCCTGCACCACCTGTCCCTGAATCAGCGGCATGGCCGCATAGCCTCCGCCGAAGCTGAGCAGGCCGATCTGGAAAAAGCTTAAAAATAGCTGAAAATAAATCATTTCGCACCCCTCCGTTTCGCCAGAATCGTCCGCACCGCACCGATGGCACCGCAGACCAGTACAATATAAATCACGTTGACCTTGAAAAAACAGGCTGCTGCAAACGCACAGACAAGAATCACCAGCGACAGCGGATCTTTTTCTTTCACAACCCCGGCTCCCATCTCATACGTCACGGATGCAATCACGGCTCCGACGCCTGCCTGCATTCCTTCGAGCATCTGGCTCACGAAAAAATTATCCCGGAACGCCTGATAGCAGACCGAAATCACAGAGATAATCAGAAACGGCGGAATAATCGTTCCAATAATCGAAACCAGCACACCAATCATCCCCGCCAGCTTATACCCGACGACAATCGCTCCGTTTACCGCAATCGGCCCCGGCGACGACTGTGCAATCGCTACCAGGTCCAGCATCTCATTTTCCTCAATCCAGTGGTACTCATCCACGAACTTTTTCTTCATCAGCGTCACAATCACATACCCGCCTCCGAACGTAAACGCGCTCAGATACAGCGTGGAAAGGAACAGCTTCTGCAGTACCTTACGTTTTGACTCCATTCTTTTCACCTCGTTTTTTCCGATCTGTCTCCCGTTGTTTTTATATAATGAAAAAATCCCGGTTTCCCGGGATCTTTCTTAAGTAAGCTGATGACGGGAATCGAACCCGTGACCTCCGCCTTACCAAGGCGACGCTCTACCGACTGAGCCACATCAGCATTCGCAAGTTGTTTTGTTTTTTTTGTTAGCTCCTTGCTACATTTGGTATTCTATCAAAACTATAGTGAATTGTCAACAGTTTTTTCTACAAATTTGAAAATTTTTATTTGTTCACAGATTTTCCTGCGCTTTTGACAATTCGCCGTAATTTTTTCGGTCGTTTTCCCATCTCACGAACAGACCTCCCGCACTTTACTGCGGATTCTCTGCAGTGCATTGTCGATTGCCTTCGGCTGCTTTCCAAGTTTTTCCGCAATCTGCGTATAATCGTACCCTTTCAGATACAATTCCAGCACCTGGTACTCAAATTTGCTGAGCCGTTCTTTGATCCGCTCATGCATGCCGATTACGTTTTCCCGGCTGATCATGATCTCCTCCGGTGTCTCCTCGTCCACCAGGCGCAGCTCCTGCTCGGAAACCGGTTCACTTAACGAGACGAAGCTGTTCAGCGGCTGATGCTTCTGGCGCTGGGACGATGCCACTGCCGAATACATCTGACGGTCGATGCACAGGCCGGCGAAGGTGGCAAACGATGCCTCCTTCCCCGGTTTGTAGTCACGCACTGCCTTAAAAAGTCCGAGCATGCCCTCCTGGATCAGATCCTCGTGATCTCCGCCCACCAGGTACAGCGCCCTCGCCCTGGTCCGCACCAGCGATTTGTATTTGTCGATCAGATAATCGGTAATCTCGCGTTCTCCTGCCCGCAGACGCGCAATCAGCTCCTCATCCGTACAGGTATCGTAATCTTTCACCATCATATCTCTTGTATCCTTCATCTTTCTTCCGCCGGAGCGTAATGTGATTTTCCGCAATTTCTAGCAGCTTCTCTGTCTTACAATCTCATAAGCGAGCACGCCGGCTGCCACGGAAGCGTTCAGAGAGTCGATATCGCCTTTCATCGGAATTGTGGCTGTGAAGTCGCAGTTTTCTCTCACCAGACGGCTGACACCCTCTCCCTCATTTCCGATTACAAGGCCGATCGGTCCTTTGAGGTCGAGATCATACATTCTCTGTCCGTTCATGTCCGCGCATACAAACCAGATGCCCTTTTCCTTCAGCATTTCCATGGTCTGCACCAGATTCGTCACCTTTGCCACCGGTGTGTAATTTAATGCACCTGCCGACGTTTTGGCAACGGTTGCTGTCAGGCCGACTGCGCGGTGCTTCGGCACGATGACACCATGTGCGCCTGCCAGGTTTGCGGTACGGATGATCGCACCGAGGTTATGCGGATCCTCAATGCCGTCCAGCAGAAGGATAAATGGCGGCTCTCCTTTCTCCTCTGCGCGCGCGAGGATGTCCTCAACGGTTGCATAACTGTAGGAAGCCACCTGTGCAATGACACCCTGATGCTTTCCGGTGGTGGACAGCTCGTCAAGACGTTCTTTTTCTACATAATTGATGATGGTATCGTGTTTTTTCGCCTCACGGATGATCGTGCGGATCGGGCCGTCCTGGCTGCTTGCAAGGACGAACAGCTTGTCCACGGTCTTGCCGGAGCGGAACGCCTCGATGACAGCGTTTCTTCCCTCTACCATGCCGCCTGTAAACTCCTCATCCGCCTGCTGTACTTCCTGTTTTCTGTCTCTGTCACGGTAATCTCGTTTCCCCTTAAAGTCACGTTTTTTTCCGTCTCTTCTCTCAAAGTTTCTCTTGTCGTTTCTGTTGTTTTCTCTCATATCATTCCTGTTCCGCGGTCCCAAAAGCAGTGGGAACTTTTGCTTTTTCAAAAGCCCCACTGCCCTGCCGCTTCTTTTTTATTTTCTGAATCTTATCTGCTCTCACACTTCGCCAAGTCCTGCCCGGATCAGGTCGATCATCCGCTTGTAATCCCCTTTCAGGTACAGATACCCCATCACGGCCTCAAACCCGGTTGCCCGGCGGTAGTCGATCGTGGACGCATTTTTTGCCTTGGTATAGGATTTCGCATTTCTGCCTCTTTTATAAATCTGTTTTTCCTCTTCGGTAAACAGCGGCTCCAGAATTTCAATCATCGCCGACTGTTTCTCCGCCTTTACAAGCCCTGCCGCATGGCGGTGCAGCTTGTTGACCTGCATATTTGCTTTCCGCACCAGAATCGTGCGGATGACGATCTCATACGCAGCATCCCCGATGTAGGCCAGCGTAAGCGGCGAATACATGCGGATGTCATGCTGTTCCAGTCCGAATACCTCCGAAAGATAATCCTTCTCCCCGAAAACCGCCTCTGGAAAAAGCTCCTCGTTTTCTGTCTCTTTGCCCACTTCCGTCACTTCTGTTCTGTCCTTTCTTTTTTCCTCATCTGACGCAGCTCGCCCTCCAGCTCGAGCACACGGTTCGTAAGCTCCGTATTCTCCTGCTGCAGTACTTTGATATCCTCGAAAATCGGGTCCGGCAGATGAATGTGATCCATGCTTTTTCTCGGAATCCGCACATCATTCTGCTTCACAATGTGCCCCGGCACGCCGACGACGGTACAGTTCGGCGGAACCTCCTCGATCACAACCGATCCGGCTCCGATTTTGGAGTTTTCCCCGATCGTAAACGATCCGATGATCTTCGCACCGGCGCTGACCATAACATTGTCCTTCAGCGTCGGATGACGTTTCCCGGTCTCCTTACCATTACCGCCAAGCGTCACGCCCTGATACAGCGTCACGTTGTCTCCGATAATGGCTGTTTCTCCGATAATCACACCAGAACCATGATCAATAAACAATCCCTTTCCGATCGTCGCACCCGGATGGATTTCGATACCGGTTTTTCTCGCTGCCCGCTGTGAAATCCACCTGGCCAGAAAGTAATGGCCTTTCAGATATAGCTTGTGCGCCCGTCTGTACTTCAGCATAACACGAAATGAAGGATACAGCAAGACTTCCATGGGAGAATGTATCGCCGGATCCCGCTCCTGAATCACCTGAAATTCCTCTTTAAAATACGCGAAAAAACTCATCTTTCCTCTCCTTGCCTCCTGCCAGGACTTTTTCAGATTTTTATTTCTTACCACCTTTTTTGCCCGAAGGGCAATATTCAAAAACGGAGCTGTTTCATCTCCGATAAAGACGAAATAGCTCCGTGGTTCCACTTTACTTTAAGGGCACACCTGCCCTCTTCTTTTCTTCTGCATAACGTGCAGGACCCGTGCCGGACTACCCACTTTTTCCGCTTCACCCGGCCAGCTTCCGGACGCACTTCAAAAACCCTCGTTTCAGGCAGCTTCCAGCCCCATTTGTCTGCCATTCTCTGTGAAACAATTCTGATTTTCTACTTTTTCCGTTCCAAGCCTTTTTCTGTTTCCGTTTGTTCTAGTTTATGCAAATTTTTCTCGTTTGTCAAGCAAATTTCCGCCGGATCCACTTGCTGATTTCGACCGCCGGAATGACAAGCAGTCCAAGGCCGATCGCCACATCATATTCCAACGCGCTGATCCGCTCAAAACCGAACGCACTCGACAGTGCCGGGATGTAAATGACGGCGGATGTGAGGACAAATGAGAGTGCCATCGCGCCCCACAGATACTTGTTCTGATGCTTCATATGGAAAATAGAACCTTTCCGTGATCTCATATTGAAGGAATGGAAAATTTCCACCATAGAGAGTGTCAGAAACGCCATCGACATGCCGTCCGGGCTGTTGACGATTTCCCAGCGGCCGGCTTCCAGATAGTGGCCGATGAAGTAGGACGCCAGCGTCAGCACCGTAATCACGATGCCCTGAAACGCAACATCAAAGCCGAGGCCGTCCGCAAAAATACCGTCATCCGCATTTCTCGGCGGGCGTTTCATGATGTCTGCCTCACCGTCCTCCATACCGAGCGCCAGCGCCGGGAAGCAGTCCGTAATCAGGTTGATCCAGAGCAGATGCACCGGATTTAAAATCGTAAAGCCCATCAGCGTCGCGCAGAAAATCGACAGCACCTCGGCAAGGTTCGATGCCAGAAGGAACTGAATTGCCTTACGGATATTATCGTAGATTCGTCTTCCTTCCTCAACCGCTACGATGATCGTCGCAAAGTTGTCGTCCGCGAGCACCATATCTGCCACGTTTTTCGTCACATCCGTTCCCGTGATGCCCATTCCGATGCCGATATCCGCACGCTTGATCGACGGCGCATCGTTGACTCCGTCTCCTGTCATCGCGGTGATTCTGCCTTTCCGCTTCCACGCATCGACAATCCGCACTTTATGCTCCGGCTGAACGCGTGCGTAAACAGCATATTCCTCGATTCTCCGGTCAAGCTCCTCATCGCTTAACTGGTCAATCTCGGCTCCCGTTACCGCTTTCCAGCCCGCCTCCAGAATACCCAGCTCTTTTGCAATAGCAACCGCTGTGTCTTTGTGGTCACCCGTAATCATCACCGGACGGATGCCTGCCCCGCGGCATTCCCGGATCGCATCGACTACTTCCGGCCGCACCGGATCAATCATACCGCAAAGTCCTAAAAAGCAGAGATCCTGCTCCAGAAAGTCCGGCTCCTGGGAGGACGGCATCTGGTTCCACGCTCTTCCTGCTGCCGCCAGCACGCGGAGTGCCTGGTCTGCCATCGCCTTGTTCTGCGACAGGATTTCCTGCCGGAATGCTTCTGTCATCGGCTGTTTTCTGCCGTCACGCCAAACGGAGGTACACCGCTTCAGAATCTCATCCGGTGCGCCTTTTGTGCAGGAAAAATACGTTCCGTCGTTTGCGCGGTGGATCGTTGTCATGCGTTTCCGCATCGAATCAAACGGCGCTTCCCCGACACGCGGATACTGGACGGACAGGCTCTTCTTCGGGCATCCCTCTTTCTGCGCATCGTTGACCAACGCACATTCCGTCGGTTCTCCGACTGCCTCGCCGTTTTCGTCCGGCTCCGCATCGGAGCAGAGTGCCATGACGGATACGAGACGTTTTATATCACTTCCCTCATGTTTTACCACGGTCATCTTATTCTGGGTCAGCGTTCCTGTCTTATCCGAGCAGATCACCTGCGTACAGCCGAGCGTCTCGACAGCCGTCAGTTTCCGGATCACCGCATTCCGCTTTGACATTTTGGTCACACCGATGGAAAGCACGATTGTGACAACTGCTGCAAGTCCTTCCGGAATTGCCGCTACGGCAAGGCTGACGGCTACCATAAAGGTATTTAAGATGTTCTGCGGCGTCACGCCCTCTTTTAAAATGCCGACAACGAAAATCACGGCACAGATGGCGAGCACCATCACGCTTAAGATTTTGCTGAGCTGGTTCAGCCGCTTCTGCAGCGGTGTGCTCTCATCCGCCGACTGCGTCAGAACATGGGCGATTTTTCCCATCTCGGTTTTCATACCCGTTCCGGTGATAACAGCGCGGCCGCGGCCATAGACAACGGTGCTTCCCATATAGACCATGTTTTTCCGGTCCCCGAGCGGAACCTCGCTGGCTGCGCCGGCGTTCAGAACATCCGCTGTTTTATTGACCGGGACAGATTCTCCGGTCAGCGCTGCTTCCTCGATTTTCATGCTGGCGCTCTCTAAAATACGGCCATCCGCCGGAACAGCATCGCCCGCTTCGAGAATTACAATATCACCGGGTACGAGCTCCTCGCTCTTTTTCACTTCCATTTTCCCGCCGCGCATCACCTTCGACGTGGCTGCCGCGATCTCCTGCAGAGCTTCAATCGCTTTCTCTGCCTTGCTCTCCTGCAGAACACCGAGCACCGCATTAATGATGACAACGGTGAGAATAATGACCACATCAGCGTACGATTCGCCTTCATACGCCGATGTGATGCCGGAAATCAGCGCTGCGGCGAGCAGGATCAGGATCATCGGGTCTTTCAGCTCTTCGAAAAACCGCTGCAGATTGCTCTTCTTTTTTCCCGCCGCCAGCCGGTTCGGTCCGTGTTCGGAAAGCCGCCGCGCAGCTTCCGCCTCGGAAAGTCCCTGCTCCGTTGTCTGTAACTCATCAAGAATCTTCGAACTTTTTTCCAGATACTCTTTCATTTCCATCCGTCCTTTCTTCTGAAAACGCTTTTTTGCGTTCCTATGATAAGTTCCCACTGGTACACCGGTCTCTTTCTATATAGAAAAAGACCTATCCGCACCATATTTGTTGATACAGATAAGTCTTGTCATTTCATACAAAGCCAGAAGAAATGCTTTTTCTTCGGTTGTTGGCCTTATAGCGTCACGTATGCCGCCGACTACTCCCTTATTCTTCTTCCAGTCTACCACATCTTCCGGCCTTGTGCAATCGCATTTCTCTTTTATTCTTCTGCGTTCTTTGCGCATCCTGGGCAGCCGCTGCATCCGCCTGCGATCCGGTCGTCCGGCATCAGGTCGAGTGCCTTGGAAATGCAGCAGATCGCCTGTGCGGAAATTCCCTCTTTCTTTCCGGTAAAGCCAAGTCCTTCCTCGGTCGTTGCCTTGATATTGACCTGATCCTCTTCGAGATGAAGCGCCTCCGCCACATTTTTCACCATCGTGTCGATGTATGGCAGGAGCTTCGGCTTCTGTGCAATAACGGTTGCATCGATATTTTCAATCAGATACATCCGCTCCTCGAGCATCTCACCCACTTTTTTCAGCAGTTCGATGCTGTCTGCGCCCTCATACGCCGGATCATTGTCCGGAAAATGGCGTCCGATGTCCCGCAGTGCTGCAGCGCCGAGAAGCGCATCCATAATGGCATGGACCAGCACATCTGCATCGGAATGTCCCAGAAGGCCATATTCATACGGGATTTCCACACCGCCCAGAATCAGTTTCCGGTTTTCCACCAGTTTATGCACATCGTAACCCATTCCTACTCGCATTGTTCGTTCCTCCGCTTCGTTACTTTCTAGTTAAATCCATACAGCTTCTGCGCTACCTTGTAAGCATAGACTGCAATTTTCTGTCCCGGTTTTGATTTGCTGCTCATAACAGTTCCGAAAATGCCGTGGCGGATGCGGAAGTAATCGGCTGCATCCTCCTGCTTCAGGTATCTCCACAGATCGTTCTTTTTCTCGAGATTTTCTTCCGTTCCGGAGCGCATCATCATCACGGAAGAAACCGTCATAATAATGGTCAGATAGCTGATCATATATTTCCGCAGGTACTTCGACAGCCCTTTCTGTTCACCAAGGTAATCGATCATCAGCTTGTTGACACGGATCTGCTGGTCAATTCTGCCGATCATGACTTTCTCGTTAACCGACTGGTCGGCTCTTCCAATAAAGTAGCGGTAGAAATTGACATCGAGATAATACATCGTTTTGACGTACGGAAGCGGAATAAACGCAACCAGATTATCCACATAGAAGGTGTGCTCCGGTAGCTTCATGCCGCACTCTCTTAAAAGAGAAGTCCGGTAAATCAGCGAATGCATCAGCAGATAATGTGTTTTGCCGAGAGCTTTCGCCTCATCCCATCCGAAAAAGCGGCCTTCCGGCAGCGATTTCGCATAGCGCATCACACGTTTTCTCTTGGCGCCCTCTTTTTCATACACATAGTTACTGATCAGAAGGTCGAGTGTTTTCGGTCCGCGTACGACTTCTGCCAGAACATTTAAAATCTTCTGGTATGCCTCTGGGTTTACCCAGTCATCACTGTCCACAACTTTAAAGTACAGACCCGTCGCATTTTCCACACCCGTGTTGACTGCTCCGCCGTGGCCCTTGTTTTCCTGATGAATCGCTTTTACAATCGTCGGATATTTTTCCTGATAGCGGTCTGCAATCTCTGTGGTTCCGTCCTTGGAACCATCGTCCACGATCAGAATTTCTACTTCTTCTCCGCCGACCAGCAGCGAATCGATACATTTCTCCATATATGCTTCTGAATTATAGCATGGTACTGCAATTGATAAAATCTTCATCTTTTTTTCTCCCTGCTCTTTTTTGCTCTTCTGCCGTTTCAGGCACGTTCCAGATCTGTATATTTTGCGTATTCCGCAAACGCAGACGGAATGGCATATCTTTCAGCCGCGGTTTTCGCATCCGCAAAAATCAATCCGGCTTTTTCTTCCCCTTCCTGCTCCACATCGTTTCCTGCAATTTTAATGGCGTATCCTGTGATATGCCACTCGACATGGGAAAAAATGTGCTTGTACGGCGGCAATGCCTGAATATGAAGCGGCGTCACGCCGAATTTTTCTGCCTCTTCAAGTGCTTCCTGTTCGGAGAGCACGCCATCGAAGTTCGGGAACTCGTAAAGTCCCGCCAGAAGTCCTTTTTTCGGCCGTTTCCGCACTGCTGTGTGCGCACCGTCCAGAAATAACAGAACGGTTCTGTCTTCGATTCTGCGCGGCTTTGCGCTCTTTTTAAACGGATATTCCGTCCAGGTCTGATGCCGTCCCGCCAGACACTGGTCAAAAAGCGGACAGACTTCACATTTTGGTGCTCCGTTCGGCAGACAGACCATTGCGCCGAGATCCATCATCGCCTGATTGAAGGCTCCCGGATCTTCTGCCGGCATGATTTCGGTCAATTCCGCTTCCACGCGGTTTTTCACGGACTGCTTTAAAATGTCCTCACCGTCCTCCCGGAGGCGTGCCATCACACGAAGCACATTTCCGTCCACCGCCGGCACCGGAATGCAAAACGCGATCGATGCAACGGCTCCCGCTGTGTAATTTCCAATTCCCGGAAGTCCTTTTAAGGCTTCGTAATCTGCCGGAAATACACCGTCATACACTTCCATAATTTTCTGTGCGGCCTTCTGCATATTCCGCACACGGTTATAGTAACCAAGGCCTTCCCAGAGCTTCAAAAGCTTTTCCTCGGGACAGACCGCAAGTGCTGCGACATTGGGCAGTTCACGCATAAACCGCTCATAAAACGGCTTGACCGCCTCCACCCTCGTCTGCTGGAGCATAATCTCGGAAACCCAGATTTCATACGGGTTCTTTTTTTCTCTCCACGGCAGCACTCTTTTATTTTCGCCATACCATTTCAATAATGCTTTGTGATTGTGTCCTGCATAGTAATCTCCTGTTAATATATCATTCTTATTTTGCCACATTTTCCTCCAAAATGCAAAATAAACATTGCGCTCTCACGTGTTTTTGATTAAAATTAATAAATACTTTAAAAGAATAACCAAAACCCTTAAGATATGGAGGAAAAACTCTTGATCGACAGTATTATTTTTGATGTGGACGGCACCCTGTGGGACTCCACAGACGTTGTTGCCGACGCATGGAATCAGATTCTGAAAAAAGAAACTGATATGACACCAAACCTCACCGGAGCCGTGTTAAAAGGCCTGTTCGGCCGCCTGCTCCCGGATATCGCCGCCGTCATTTTCCACGAATATCCAAAGGAGCGCCAGTTAGAACTGATCGAGGCATGCTGTGCCAAAGAGCATGAGGCACTTCTTGCGACACCGGCTCCTGTTTATCCGGGACTTGTCGATGCACTTTCTATTCTTTCCAGACATTACCCGCTTTATATCGTAAGCAACTGCCAGGCGGGCTATATCGAAGTTTTTCTGGAAGCCACAGGCCTCGGTCACTATTTCAAAGGCCATCTCTGTCCTGGCGATACCGGAAAGGCAAAGGCAGACAACATCCGTACAATCATCGAACAGAACCATCTGCAGCACGCGGTCTATGTCGGCGATACCGACGGCGACTACAAGGCGACACACGAGGCCGGAATCCCGTTTGTCCATGCCGCATACGGTTTTGGTCAGACCGAAAACCCGGACTACACCATCACTTCCCCGATGGATCTTGTCACACTGTTCGTACCGGAAAATTAATTTTTAACAGTTTCTTTCTCATAAAAAATACGCATTCCTGTTTTGATAACGGAATGCGTATTTTTTATGTTCTATTTCTTCTTTTCTCAGCTCTCGCCCTTACCTGGGTAATCATCGTCACCCGTATGGTCTCCCTGATCCGGTGCGCTCGGTTCCGGTGTCGACGGGGTCTCGGTCGGTGCTACGGTCGGCTCCGGCGTAGACGGGACCTCGGTCGGTGCTGCGGTCGGTTCCGGCGTAGACGGGGTCGATGGAGTTGATGGGGTTGATGGAGTTGATGGGGTTGATGGAGTTGATGGGGTTGATGGAGTTGACGGCGTGTAATCATCGTACGTGTAGGATGGCGTTCTCGTCGGCGTTACTGTCGTGGTATTCGTCGTATCATCGACATTTTCGTCATCTGCTTCCGGTGCCTGTGTCACAGTAAGCGTGTCTTCACTTACCTCATAAGCTTCGGAATAATAAATGATAACCGGTGTTCCGCCATCGACATTGTCATATAATGCCTGTGCCACTGCAGTCGGAAGTGCAACAGATCCTGTCGTCGATCCTGCAGTCAGATACAGGTTTCCGCCGAAACTGCTTCTCCAGGAAGCATCGTAGAAACCAATCTCTCCATTGAACGGAATCCAGGAATCCACATCTCTTTCCCAGGAATAGCTGCCGTCTGCCTGAAGCTCTCCGTGCAGTTTTTTCTGGCTTTCTTTTGCTGCGGTTGTGTAGATACCCGGCTTCGTGTAGCTGCTCTGCTCCATCAGACCGGTTACACAGTCACCGTCGACAACCAGATTTCCATCTTTGTAGAGCCAGATATGCTGACGGCTGGCATCAACCTCAACATACGTCTTGCCGAATCCGTTGTTCTCTGTGGAAGCAGCAAACTCTCTCTGCGCATACTGCGGCTCTCTTGCATCTGCTGCGTGAGCATCTACTTCTTCTGCGATCTTTGCAATCTCCTGCTCCTGATCCACTTTCCATCCGTAGCCTTCCTGGCTGATGGTCACGCCGCCTTCGATACCGGTTGCCGGGAAGGTGTGATCCTTGCCATCGGTATCAATCGCTGCCGCAAGATTTGCCACATATTCTTTTACTCTTTCATTCCACTGGTTTTCATCTTTGGAATAATTTCCATCCGCATCGACTGCCAGCCAGTCTTTCATGGTATTTCCGTCAAGAACCTGTGTTGTTCCATCCGGCATACTGTATGTGATGCTTGCGCGTACCAGTTCATTTAACTGATCCTTCTGTGCATTCAGTGTTTCGTCATCTGCTGTTACCAAGGTTCCGTCGTAAACGCCTGCTTTTTCAAGATCCACTTCGGTATCCGCATTGATCAGCGCGTTTTCGATGCACTGTTTTGCAAGGGTAAGATCCATTCCCTCACCCATAACAGCATCCACAATCTCAAACTCATTGTTCTGGAAGGTGATGTAGGCGCTGGCCGGTGCATTCTCACCGTCTGCGGACTGGAATTCGTCAAATCCATCAATCACCGCATCCAGTTTTTCCTGACTGTACTGCATGGTGACCTGGGAATCTTTCTCTTTTCCGCCATTTCCCAGGAACCAGAGGAAACTGTTCTGTTTCTTTAACACGCTCTCCACGCTGCCGTCTCCGGCGTAGGTGTAGTCGATGTCTTTTCCGCTGACACTCTTCGTATCATTGTCTTTGAATTTTACATTTAAGGTATAGTTTGCAGCCTGCTCTTTGATTTTCGTTTCTGCCTCTTTGGCCGTCATATCTGAGCAGTCTACTCCGTTGATGGTTGTTCCGTTGAAAAAATAATTCTGGTAATGGAACATTTTGCTTCCATAGAAAAAGCCTCCCACAGCAATAACAGCAACGGCTGCAACGGCGATAACCGCACCGCCTTTTCCCTTTTTCTTCTGCGGTTTTGCGCCATGCGGAATGTACTCTTCGTCGTCATCCTCATAATCGTCGTAGTCATCATCCTCATCGTCTATTTCCGGCATTGGGATATGGCCTACCGTGTCGCTGACGAGGCGCTCCATTGCGGCTTCCACCTGATCACCAAGCACTTCTTTCTCCGAACCCTTGGTCTCTGTCTTCTCTTCTCCCAGCAGATCATCCTCATCTGCGAATGGATCGTTGATGATCAGATCATCATCCACCATCACTTCTTCCGGTTCCGATTCTGTTTTTGTCTCCGCCGGCGTCTCTTCGATTTCTTCTTCCTCTTCTGTAAATTCCGGAATCTCGATGTCCTGCGTCACAGGCTCCACTTTGGTCTGCTTCATTTTCTGCTTCGCTTCTTCGTCTTTTGCACGCTCAGTTGCCTCAAGGACACTTCGCAGATTACTTAAATTTGCAGTCTCATCCGGGATGTGATCTTCGCTTTTTGTTTCTTTGCTTTCAAATTCAATGGAGTCTTCGATGTCTGCCAGTTCTTCCTGGAATGTTTCACCGCTCTCCTTTTCCGCCAGGTCACGGTCAATCTCTTTTTGCAGGGCAGCCCAAAGTTTACCGTCCTTTAAATCATCATCTTCAAACTTCATATTTTTTGCTCCTCATAGTTCTGTGTCTGCACTTTACTTACTTCTCTTCTTTTTTCCTTAAAAATGCCCCTATAGATTTCTTCTTTCGTCCAAGGGCACATACACTGTTAAGTATATCATAAAATCCGACAAAAAAAAGCAAAAAATTTGGTTTTGGCAAATTTCTCACTTTTTTCGTAAATCACCTATGGAATTCGTAAAAAAATACCTTCTGCAGCGCTTCTCCGAGGAAAATTCCAAGGGCAATTGCGCCTGCCGCGGTCGCTGTCTCTAAAAGATACGTTCCAACCATGTTTTCCGGCCCCATAACGATCGAGTAGACGATGCGGTACATACCGGCTCCCGGCACCATCGGAAGAATGCCCGGGATCACGAAAAGGATCACCGGCGCTTTGAAATGACGCGCCATTGCCTGGGAAACCAGGGCGACGGCAACGGCGGCAAGAAAGTTCTTCATCAGAATGCCGTCGTTGAATACTTCCACGATCAGATAGACCGCCCAGCCGATCATACCGACACCGGCCGTGTAGCATTCCAGCTTTTTTGGTGCGTTCAACAGTCTTGAAAATCCCCAGATTGCAACCCAGGCTCCAAGGGATTTCAGGATGATTTCACCTGCTATTCTCATATTTTTGCTTTAACCTCATCTTTTTTCTGTATCGGTTTTCTCTACCGCACCAGTGGACGGAGCAGCAGCATGCCAAGTCCCACGCCGATTGCGATGGCCGCAGCGGTTACAAACGCCTCAAGCATCCGTGCCGCACCGGAAATGTAGTCGCCGTGCAGGGTATCATACACCGCATTCGTGATCGCCACACCCGGTACGAGGGGCATGATCGATGCAATGATAATGACGTTCAGATCCATGGTCCCCGGCAGGTAATGAACACAGAGAATCGATGTGACCGCCAGCAAAAATGACCCGATACAGTTCACAAGAAACGACTGCATCCCGGCTTTTTTTCCTCCGTAAACACCGATTCCTGATATAAAACCTGCAAGTGCAGATGCCAGCACTTCGTAGAACCCGGCTCCGAACATGATTGCAAAGCCTGCGGTCGTCGCCATCATCGCGAGCAGATTTTTTTTAATTTCCGACTTAGCACGATAGATATCCCGCACCCGGTGGAACAGCGCATCCAGGTCGATATTTCCTTCGCAGAAATCGCGGGAAAGCTGATTGACCGCATGGATCCGGTTCAGATCCGTTGCACGGCTCTCTACGCTGCGCATAACAGTCATGGAATCCATCGCCGGGTCGTCGAGCGTTACCACAAAGCCGGTCGTCAGCGCCAGTACATCCGCAGTTTTCAGGCCGGACATGCGCAGCATCCGCAGCATGGTATCCTCCACCCGCCACGTCTCCGCCCCGCTTTCCAGCAGGATTTCTCCCGCCATGACTGCGGTGTCCAGCAGCAGTTTATAGTCCATAGTTTTTGTCCTCTCAAATGTAACTCATATTTCACACATGCCAAACGATTGTACCATGAAGCAGTGTTCACTTTCAAGTTAATTCTATACAAATTCGGCGATATCCGGCGTTGGGATGTTCCGATGTTCACCCGCGCCATTCACAAATCTTTTCAAAGTTTCTTCAAACTCCATTCACACTTTCCTCACATATGACAACTATACTAAACGTATCAAAACAAAGGGACAACAAATCATCTTCCTCTATCTTTCAACCGTTGTCCCAACCTAATATTCTTTCCAATTTATATAGATTTTTCTTTTTCATAATGCCGGTGTTTCTGCCAGAAGAAATACCGGCCCTCCTTTTTTTATCCCCCAAAAAGAAGTGCCGACATCCCGTCTATGTACTATTCTTCAAATTTTACAACCAATGTCTTGTCCCCGACCGTCTCGGACAGCATTCCGGTAATCAATGTTTTCGCCTGTTCCTGTGCCATCGTTTCCAGGTCATCCATTTCTTTCGTCTGCTGCTCTACATCCTCCTTCGCACTCGCGATTGCATCCATCGCATCTTCCTTCCGCTCCCAGTTCAGAAGCGCTGCCTTCTCATCGTAATACTGGATGGAATCATTGTCGATGGAAATATCAAAAATCTCCACTGCCGGAAGTGTAACTGTTACTTCTGAATCCGTCACCTCCGTATTCGCCTTCGCGAGATTCACGCCCGCACGTACCTCTGCACGGTATGTCATATTAAACGCCTTCTGCGTCAGAAACGGAATCGACCCGTCCGAGTAATGAATCAGCCCGTTATAAATCATCTTCGCCGACGTCAGCTCCCCCGCCGCCTCCAGCTTACTGTCAATAAACGTCCCCGTAATCTCCGGCTCCCGGTCCCGCCGCAGCGACTGCGTCAGATAAACAACCATTCCAGCAAGGATTACTACGATCAGAAGATAAATGACAGCTTTTACCGTGCCGCGGCTCCATTTTTTTCTCTGCTCACGTTACACCCACTCCCTTCTCATGTTTCATTTTTCATTATTTTTGAATATGTTCTGTGGCTCTATTGTACCTTATTTACACCATAAAAAACAGTCCTGCTTTACAAAAATATCTTAAAATTCTGTAAATCCTGTTCTGTTAGACTTTTCTTTTAAATAATACGAAAAAAGAGTGAAGATTTTGTATCTTCACTCTTTTCTAATACAGGGGATGAGAGAATCGAACTCCCACCAAAGGTTTTGGAGACCCCTATCATACCATTTGACCAATCCCCTACGCTAGATATACCTTCAAAACCGCATACACTTAACATCTATACATCATACCATACTTTCTTTCCGAACACAACCATTTTCTGCAAAACTTTTGTTTTGCATTTCAGGTCAAGCCCTCGACCGATTAGTAACAGTCAGCTCCATGCCTTACGGCACTTCCACCCCTGCCCTATCTACCTCGTCGTCTTCAAGGGGTCTTACTTCTTTCGAATGGGATATCTCATCTTGAGGGGGGCTTCACGCTTAGATGCCTTCAGCGTTTATCCCTTCCCGACTTGGCTACCCGGCCGTGAACCTGGCGGTTCAACCGGTACACC
>NZ_QUMG01000016.1:0-100907 GCF_003482095.1 Blautia sp. OF09-25XD | reverse complement strand
ATAACAAATATTAAGTAACAGATAATAGAAGCTGTTCCTAAAGAAATGTTATAGATTTGTGATATTGAATACATCACAGAACTAAAAGCAGCAACTCCTAAATCAAATCGAACATTTAATACAACAGCAAAAGCTATTAAATTCAAACCAAGAAAATATAAAAAATATTTTTTCATTCTTATTACCTCATCATTTCTATGGTACTGTAAGCCACCAGAACCGGAGATTCTGCCTTGATGGCACACTTATAAAAAGCCCAAAGGTCTTGATTTCAAGGCTTTCAGGCTTAAGTTAACCCCAGCGGAGTCTGTTGTGTTTATCTTACTGGAATTTCACCTTCATCTATCAGTCTGTCTGGGGAAAATACAATACGGATTCTTCCGTCTGTCGCAACCTTGCAATCTCCGTCAAACGCATTCTTACCGCCATCCTCGATTTTCGCAGTTCCTGAAAGGATATTCTCACAGATGCGTATCGCTGTATTCATGATGCTATGATCCATGGAACCAACGAAAGGCATTCCCGCATATCCCACATGGCCATTAAAATTGCGGTCAAATTCACTTTCATAGGACTTGATTTTATCCAGAGCTCCCAATAGTGTATTAATACTGTCTCTGCAGAGCAGATTACCATTGCAGGCATCTCCAGAAAACAGGATTCGCTCTTTCCGATCAAGGAAACAACAGCCTCCCGATGTATGACCCGGTGTCTCAATTACCTCGATACTGCGTCCCCCCAGCTCAAACACCATTCCCTCCTTCAAAGGAAGACATTTTGGCATCTTTTGTATCCGCCGGATATCCGCAGGGCTACAGTCATACACATCGTAAGCTCCCATATTTCCCAAAAGTTCCACATAATCTGCGATGCTATCATAATTTATCGGTTTAAGACTATCCTCATCTTTTTCGTGAATATATACCTCTTCAAACTGAGCAGCTCCTCCGATATGATCCGGATGTCCATGTGTCAGCACTACATCATAGGGAAGCGGAGTCAGCCAGGAAATCAGCTTTTTCAGGTCTGTCATTCCGACACCCGTATCGATGAGTAATGCACGTTCCGTACCTTTTAACAAAAACATGGCTGTCATACCAGCCTCATTGATAACCCAGGTGTCTTTTGCAATCTCCGTCACCTGATATGTAGTCAGCTTTGCCATATGCATTCCATCCTTTCCGCATCAGTGCATAAATACATTTTCTGCATCCTCATCTAATGGTACAGTAAATGCCGGAGCATGTTTAACAAGAAGCTCCATCAGCCTGTGGTCATAATTATCTTTAACTTCGCAGATATTGTCAAAAATCATAATTGCCTCTTTACCTGGCTCACATACCGGCCACTGCGGAAGAGAAGGAACGGAAGGATTTCCGTATCTCGCAAAGTTTATCCAGGCACCACATATTCTCTCCTGCAGGCGGTCTGTTTCTCCCGGCACATTGCAGATAGGAATTCGGTCAATATTATGGAAAACAAACGGGATTTCAGAGCAATGCCATGCCAGTTTTCCTCCCTCATATGGGAATTCATAATTAAACATGTAGGAATATACGGGAGCTTCCTTATGTACTGACTTCTTCGCAATGAAATCTTTCGATGCATAACGGAAAATATAATCCAGCGACAGAACATCTACAAGGCGATTATTTGGATATGCTTTTTCGAATTCTGCTGCAATCTCTTCTGCATCCTCCTGAAAGCATTTTTCCAGAAGTTTCATCGTTTCCTCACGGGTCAGTTCATCCCTATTCTCCAGAACCGGCTTGAAATCAAATTCTCCAAAAACGCTACCCACTATCACCGGAATCTTTTTTGCTCCATCGGTAAATCCTACTCTGCGCGGATCACCGGCATACCATGAATTTGCTCTCGGCTCTCCTCCCACGTAGAGTCCTTTCTCCTGCAGCTTGGGTGACACCTTATTATATGCTTCCGCAAGGAAATAGTAAGGAATCGTTTCCAAATCCTCAACGGATTCCAACTTCAATTCCGTCAGAAGGGCCTCCACAATTGCGGTACCGTCATCCTCTGCCTCTTTTTTACCTTCTTCTATTACGCCGCTCTGGATAATCCCCTTATGGAATAAACCTTCTGCAGCCGGTGTATTCATCAGGGAATAAACTTTCATTCCACCACCGGACTGACCAAACAGGGTTACATTACCTGGATCTCCGCCAAAACCAGCAATATTGTCCTGAATCCAATGAAGGGCTGCGACCATATCTGCATTTCCCACATTAGCAGAATTGTAGTATTTTTCCCCATAAGCAGATAAATCAAGATATCCCAAAATATTCAGACGATGGTTCAATGACACGACAACCACATCTCCGTACTCACTCAGATGATCTCCTTCATACGCCACCTGTTCAATGGATGAGCCTGCAAAGAATCCACCTCCGTGCAACCATACCATAACCGGTTTTTTTGCTTCCGGATCCAGACTCTGTGTCCAAATATTCAGATACTGGCAATTCTCATCCATTGGCCAGTAACGATGTGGGATCATAACCTCCATCAACGGATGATCCTGCATCAGCATAGGGCACACATAACCATAGGCCAGAGCATTTTTAATACCTTTCCATGGTTTTACCTCTCTGGGCATTTGAAAGCGATCAGCATCAGCATACTTGATGCCATGGAAAGTGTATGTAGAATTCATCTTAAATCCCCGTATCTTACCCGCCTTAGTCTGAACTACCGGTTCTGCCTTACTACAGTAAAAACAATCTCCCATTTTGTATTCCACCTTTCTTTAGTAATTTTATGTATATCTTATTTCATTACCATTTTGTCATTTTTTTGTTACCGTTTTATTACATCTCTATCTCCACATACAGTTTGCATATTGGTCTCTTCCTGTATTGTAGCCCGATACTGAGAGGGAGTCATATGATAATGCTTTTTAAACGCACGAAAAAAGTTTTCCGTATTTTCATATCCAATCTCTTTTCCGACTTCAGTCATCCTCTCATTTTCTAAACTTTTTCACCTCATTATGCAATAATTGTTGATACCCATCTACTATAATCCCATACATTTCAGAATGATCCGAAGATTATGGACTGCACATCTTTGCACATCTCCGAGACACAGACGAGGTTTCTTATCTAAATGTCCTTTGTACCCGATTGCTCTGCCATCATCTAAAATAAAAGCAACTTCCTCATTGGCCGGGCATATCTTTGGCACAAAGCTTGCCGGATCATTGAAAAATGTTTTCATATCATTTGCCTGCATGTAGACTTTTTCCCCATCAACCAAAATCTCTCCATCCTTCATCTCGGCAGTATGTCCTTCACCCAGAGGTGCCATGACTGTATCCGGTCCTTCCGGATCAACCGTAAAGGAATTCCAGCGGGCTGCGAAAACCGGTGCAAATGGTACTTCCTGCACCATAATTACCTGCCCACGTTCATCAAACTCCGGCATAACTGTTCTCACAGCCTGAAGAATATTCATGGCCCTTCCTTTTCCTCCCGGCATAATCAAATCATTTCCGGCATGCATGGATTTCCAGGGTGTACTGCTGCCTCCGTTCCAATCAGTCATGATCAGACCTTCAAATCCCCATTCTCCGCGGGCAAGATCCGTACATAAGTCATAACTATCTGCTGTAGGAACACCGTTGATCAGATTGTAGGAACTCATGATAGACAACGGCTGAGATTCCTGAATAGCAATTTTATAGGGTTCCAGATAAATCTCCCTCAGTGCCCGCTGACCAATCACAGAATCCACAGCATTCCGATTCGTCTCCTGATTATTAGCTGCATAATGCTTAATGCATCCACCTCCTCCTGGCAGGCTCTGAAGACCGCGTACCATTGCTGACGCCATCTTTCCAGATATGAGAGGATCTTCAGAAAAATATTCAAAATTTCGTCCACACATAGGATCACGCTGAATATTCATTCCTGGTCCCAGAAGCAAATCAATCCGCATTGCCTGCATATCTGCTGCCATTCCGCATCCTACCTGTTCCAAAATTTCCGGATCAAAAGACTGAGCAAGAAGCGTACCCACCGGCCATGCCGTACAGTAATGGTATACCTGCCTCTTTTCCCCCGATTCCAGATCGGTTGCCTCAAACTGCTGTGTGATACGCACACCGCCCGGACCGTCTGCCAATACAATAGAAGAAACACCATAACTTTCCAGTGCGTGTGTTGTTTCCCCTGCCGCTCCAGGTACAGATTCCGAACTGGCTCCAATCACAGGATTGTTCTCATCCTGCACACCCCAGCCTGTACCACAGCAAAGATCCGCCAATTGTGCAGCATCAAGCTGTGCGGCAAATTCTTCCATTGACACTCTGCCCGAAGCCACATCATTCAGCTTCCATTCTTTCTTTTCCACATACCGTACTGTTTCGTAAGGCATAACCGGCTGATAGCTGGTATCTGTCGCATATGTAACCACCTTTTCATCGCTATAGGCTGAACGCGAATCCAGCGTTTCCGGTATCTGCACAGCCAGAAGAACCGGTACATCCTTCCATATAGTTTCATCCTTTCGGTCAGTTAACCCCTTCTTTTCCTCCAAAGTTTCCGTTAACGGAAGCTCCACCAATACCTGTTCTGTCAAAGCAGTTTGTTCCAGCCGAATCTTGCACACCGGTTTTGTATCTCTGGAAGAAGTACCGATACGCACTCCATAATCTCCTTTTGACAGAATATAACCTCCTGCATTTTCACTATAAGATACAAGATTACGCAGCGGTATGCGGATTTTGATATCTTCCTTTTCGCCCGGTGCCAGTAACATCGTTTTTTGGAAACCTTTCAGCTCCTGTTGCGGCATATCCATCTCCGATACCGGTGCAGAAACATATACCTGCACAACTTCACGTCCGGCAAACGCTCCTGTATTTTCTACTGTTACGCCAAGAACCAGTGTATCCTCATCCAGCGATGCCTCCAGATTTCCCAATGCAAATGTCGTATAGGAGATTCCATAACCAAAAGGATAACCCGGCTCAACATTAAATGTATCAAAGTAACGATAACCTACATAAATTCCTTCCGTATATACTGCCTTATTAAAATCCTGAAGGAAATTGCCTGCCGTAGGATAATCTTCATATTTTTTTGCCCAGGTTGCGGTCAGCTTTCCTGACGGTGTTGCCTTACCTGTGAGAATATCGGTAACGGCGGCTCCTCCCTCCTGTCCTGCCTGCCCCATGAGAAGAATAGCATCCGCACAAGCCGCCTCCAGATCCTGCACCGATATGGAGCCCGGAACATTCAGCACCAGTATCAATGAAGAAAAAGCTGACCGCAGCTTTTTAAGATTATCCATCTCCACTGCAGAAAGCCTGTAATCTCCAATTTCATACCTTTTATCCCCAATGGATACTTCTTTTTTCATGAAACGATCATTTCCCTCACCGGAATTTCTCGAAATGACACAAATAGCAGTTTCTGTTTCTTTTGCATATTCTTCCAGTTTTTCTGTTGTCAGCGGTTCCTCCGGAAACGCAAAAACACTCATGACCTGGTCCTTCATCTCTCTTTTGGCCAGATCATAGCATCTGGCCCACGCCATCTGCTGTTCCCGGTTCACAATCTCAAAACCTTCTGTTTCCATAGCATTCAGAATATTAATATGATAACGCAGAGACTGATCCACATCCTGATCACCACCGCCGGAAAGACCGCCGTTAAAAGGATCTCCCGATCCCGTTCCGCCGCGGATTGTTCTGGCAGCTCCGTTTCCAAACAAGGCAATCTTTCCCCTGCCCTTTAACGGAAGAACCCCATTTATGTTTTTTAAAAGTACCATTCCCTGCGTCGCCGCTTCTCTCGATATTGCAGCACCGCTGATCTCACGTTCGGACATCGGCGGATATATCGTATTACTTTTCATATTTTTTCCCTGCCTTTCATTTAAAACTCACTAAAAAACTATTGTATCCGAAGATATGTAATCTTTGCATCCCCCCGCATACGTACACTCAATGTAAATGTCTTATCAGGTATCCTTTGAAGAGAAATCACGTTGCCCTGTTTTTTTTCCCGGTATCTGAATTTCTGTTTTTATAAGGATATTGGCACTCGATGTTCCCGCACCGATGATATAGCATCCTTCTTCAACCATCAGAGACTGGCTGATGACATCATAAAAACGAAGTTCCTCAACCGGAATACTAAACTGCATGCGGCGGGTTTCTCCAGGCTGCACTGCTTCCAGCGTCATCTCTGCCAGCAGTCAGTCGAGACGTTCTTCCATAGACAGTGATGAATCCCAAAAAGGAGTCGTTTTATCACTCTTCATACTCTTCTATTCCCCTCTTATCCATTTATGAAAAGAACCTGACTCCTTACAAATCAGGTCCCTTTATCAGTTTCCATATTTTTGTTTATGAAATTTTTTCTGCCAGGAAATCTGTCATCATCTGTTCTGTTTCTTCCAATCCATTAGCCTCATAATCCGCAATCAGCTTATCCCAGTTTGCATCAAAATTATCTACACTTTCTGTTACGCACTTAACCAGTCCCGGCCATGCAATCTCATTCAGAATTTCCACATTGCTCGTAATCTCCTGCGGTGTCGCATATGCCCAAAGTGGGGAATACGGCGGTGTTTCGAATTCATCTGGCTGCGGGAAGATATCGGTCAGCATCTCTACATTCCATGCTTCACAAGCTGCCTTCTGCTCCTCGTTATACTCTGCAATTACAGATTCTCTCGTAACAGGTGTGTAAGGATTACCATTTTCATCCACTGCACCGTCTCCATAAATCGGAAATCCCGTATAATTGCCAATACCAGTATTTTTTCCGTAATCCGGATCAGAACTTGCTTTTGCAATCTCTTCTTCCGTACGATATCTCATTCCATTCTCATCTACAAAATAGTTTTCTCCTTCAACACCCCATTTGTAAAGTACTGCACCCTCATCGGAGCAGAGATAATCAAGGAATTTAATTGCACGAACCGGATCCTCACAGTCCTTTGTGATTGCCAGTCCGTATCCAACCTGAAGACCCTGATACATCAGTGTGGGGGGCTTCAGTAATCGCCTGAGCAACAGGATTTTCCCAGTTACCATTTTTTCCGTCTGCATTGTAGTACTTGAAAGTTATAGGTGACAAATCATCCTTACTGTCCCCAGTACTGCTCTCGCTGTTTTCATTCTTGCCGCTTTCGCTCTTACTGCTTTCCGTATCCTTGGAGCCACATCCTGCCACTGTTCCAACGCAGAGTGCTGCTACCATAAGCAGAGCTAAAATTTTCTTCCTTTTCATGTTATTCCTCCCTATATTCTTAGAAAGTCCTACTATAAGGCCAAACATTTGAGATTTTACAATACCTCTATTATTTGTCTCTCATTGCAATAACTCTCCAAGATTATTTTAGATTTTCACGCGCGTTTTTGCTTATCTGAAAGATATCATGGATAGTATATTGGAAGATATAGGAAAATTAACCTTTAAATTTAGAAATATTGACTAATCATTTTTGTGAAAAAAGGTACACCCGTGCGAACCTTAAAAATTTCATATAAAACAACAAATTTATGTCAGGAAATGGTATAATGATCTCAGATTATTTGTGAGGTGATCCTATGTCTTTTGCTAAGAATGTTTTATCTTTTCAGACCTTCTCTCGGGATATCTCTCTTCGAGCAGCTTTTGAAGTTCTTTTGTCATGGCATCATACTCTTTGCGGTTGATCGCAATTTTATTCTGGATTTTTTCGATTCGCTTATCCAGTGATTCGATTCGTTTTTTCTCTGCGTTGGTTAAATTCTTTTCCTTGATCATCATGATTTCTCCTCTGCGGATGACGTGATAAATGCCAGGATCTCATCATACGAGCGATGGCTGGATTCTAATGCTTTTAGAAGTTCATCTCTCTGATATGCTTTTCGGATATCGTATAACTTTTTCAGTTCATCCACCGCTTTTTCATGGGCTTCTCTTGTTCTTGCTACTTTTGCTTCAGCCTGTTCGATCTTAAATTCCAATGTCTGCTCACTGTTTCTACGTATTCTTGCCATTTTTTCTTCTCCTTTAGTCCTTGTCCGTCCTATCTTGCAGTGTCTTTCCGATTTCTTTTGCCTGATTCCGTACACTTCGGATCACGCCATTATCCCTTACAGAATAATGGATTGCATCGATGTAGAGAATAGGATAGACCTCGTCCAGTGGCCGGTTCTGCCAGTCTTCAATCCGTGGCAGAATCTTATCCGTCACATCAGAAATTTGAACATAAAGCAAAAAAATTCCCCCGCACCAGCTACTTCCGGTACAGGGGATTTGTCATACTTTATTTTGTTTTCTTCTTTAAAAATCCAATCGATGTCTTACAGATCAGTTTATCGAAAATCATAAACATTGCCGGCAGAATCAGGATAACAACGACCATACTGATGATCGCGCCCCGCGCAAGCAGGGTACAGATGGAACCGATCATCTCAACCTGAGAGTAGCAGGCTACACCGAAGGTTGCGGCAAAGAAACTCAGGCCACTGCTGATGATGGACGGCATACTGGTCTTATGCGCAATACTGATAGCTTCTTTTTTGTCTTTTCCATTCTGGCGCTCTTTCTGATAACGGGTTGTCATCAGGATAGCGTAGTCCACGGTTGCACCGAGCTGAATCGCTCCGATTACGATGCTGGCCACGAATGGAAGGCTGGTTCCCTGATAATACGGGATTGCCATATTCAGCATAATTGCAAACTCGATGACTGCTACCAGAATAATCGGCAGAGAAATCGATTTGAAGATCAGCAGAATGATGATAAAGATTGCACCAATGGAAAGCACGTTTACGTTGACAAGGTCAGCATCGGTAACATCCTGCAGGTCTTTCATCAACGGTGCTTCACCGATGACCATTCCATCTTTATCGTAGGATTTTACGATTTTGTCAATCGCTTTGACCTGTTCGTTTACTTCATCTGTTGCGGACTCATATTCAGAGCTCACAAATGCAAGCTCATACTCATCGCTCTGCAGCATGCTTCGGAGATTTTCCGGGATCATGGATTCCGGAATCGTCGGTCCAAGCAGGGAACTCATGCTGATGGTCGATTTGACACCTTTTACGTTGCCGATCTCCTCCATCATTTTCTTTTTCTGTTTGGAATCCATATCGCGATCCATCATCACAATATGCATGTTGCTTACGTCAAACTGCGCTTTTACTTCATCGTTTGCCACGTTGCAGTCCAGGGTAGATGGAAGGGAACGTGCGATGTTGTAATAAATCTGGGTATGATTGTTTCCGTAGATCGACGGGAACAGCAGAACCAGGAAGATCACAACCCATACTTTATAATGTTTGGTGATAAAGGCGGACGGTTTATCCAGGCTTTTTACCAGCGGTTTGTGTCTCGTTTTCTCAATTGCCTTGTCAAATACCAGAACCATGGCCGGCAGGACGGTGACACAGCAGACAACGCCGATCAAAACACCTTTTGCCATAACGATACCAAGGTCGCGGCCAAGGGCAAAGGTCATAACACACAGTGCCAGGAAACCGGCTACGGTGGTAACGGAGCTTCCGGCTACGGATTTGAACGTGTTGGCGATTGCATGGCCCATCGCACGCTCTTTGTCATCCGGGAAACGCTTTTTATTCTCCTCGAAGCTGTTCAGCAGGAAGATGGAGTAGTCCATCGTAACACCAAGCTGCAGCACGGCGGTCAGCGCTTTTGTGATGTAGGAAGTCTCACCAAGGAACACGTTGCTTCCCAGGTTGTAAAGGATTGCAAGTCCGATACTTAACAGGAACAGGATCGGAACAACGAAGGAAGTCGATGTCAGCTCGATGACAACGAGGCTCAAAACTGCGGCGATGACAACGTAAACCGGCAGCTCTTTTAATGCTACGTTTTTGATATCGGTAACAACACCGGTCATACCGCCGATGAAGCACTGCTCGTTCGCAATTTTACGAAGATCCTCGATTGCCTCCATGGAGTCATCGGAAGAAGTCGTATTGTCGAACAGAACGAGCATCATGGTTGCATCCCCATTGTAGAATGCTTTCCGGAGTTTTTCCGGGATCATCTCAACCGGCACGCTGATGTCTGCCACATCGTCATACCATAAAACTTCTTTTACGTGGTTTACCTGCTCGAATTTTTCTTCGAGTTTCTGTACGTCCTTCATTTCCATGTTTTCCACGACAACCATGGAGAACGCACCCATGCCGTATTCATCTACCAGAATGTCCTGTCCTTTTACAGTTTCCAGATGCTCCGGCAGATAGCTGAGCAGATCATAGTTTACTTTCGTTGCTGCCATTCCGATGACTGACGGAATAATCAGCAGAAATCCAATGATCAGCATCAGAATCCTGTGCTTGGCAATCCATTTGCCAACTTTAACCATTTTCATTCATCTCCTCTGATTCATTTTTAACTTGTTTTTCTAGTACCACATCTTACAACTTAAATGACTATTAGTCAATATTTGAAATGGCAAAAAATGAATTTGGTCATTTTTTGTTTACTTTTACAAAAAATAACGGAAATCGGAAATGGGAATCGTTGATTTTTCTGCGCATCAAAAAAGAGTGCCTGGCTCCTTCGTCCTGACACTCTTTTTATGCATTTTTTTATTTCACTTCAACCAGCTCAATCTCAAAATTCAGCTCTTTTCCAGCCATCTCATGGTTGGCATCAAACGTGATATTGGTCTCGTCTTTTGCGGTAACTTTTACCGGGAACGGCTGGCCGTACTGGTTCTGCAGATAAACCTGCTGTCCGACCTCTACTTCCTCTGCTCCCGGAAGCTGTGCGATCGCAACGGTGAAAATTGCGTTCGGATCCGGCATTCCGTAAGCCTCCTCCGGCATCAGATGGATGTTGACTTTTTCGCCGACTTCCATCTCTGCAACGGCTGCATCGAAGCCGCGGATCATCTGGCCCACACCGCAGATGAACTCGAGCGGTTCGCCGCGGTCGTAGGAAGAATCAAACTGGGTTCCATCGTTGAAGGTTCCTCTGTAGTGGGTACGGCAGGTTTTTCCGACATTCTTACCTTCCATAACCGGAGTCGGTGCACCGCATCCGCCGCCGCAGGTTCCGCAGGAACCGCCGCAGGAGCTCTCCTCTTCCTCATGGCTTCCGCAGTGGTCGCCGCAGGAATGGCCTTCCTCGTGATCGTGGTGATCGCAGGTTGCACCCGCAGATGTGAGCGTTCCGTTTAAGTAAGCTTCCACCGCTGCATCCACATCTCCCTCCGCTCCGGAGCAGAGCTCTACGCCTGCCTCAGCAAGAGCAGCCTGTGCACCGCCGCCGATGCCGCCGCAGATCAGAACATCCACGCCCTGCTCGGAAAGAAGGCCTGCCAGTGCGCCGTGGCCGGTTCCGTTGGATCCGATCACTTCGCTGGAAACCACCTGATTGTCTTCTACTTCGTAAACCTTAAAATTCTCTGTTTTTCCAAAATGCTGGAAAATATTCCCGTTATCGTATGTAACTGCAATTTTCATCTAACTAAATCCTCCGTAGTTTTTTTCTTACGCCTCTTTTTCCTGCATAAAGGCTTCAATCTGGTCTGGATCACGCATCAGATTCTCGGAAAGAACCTCGCATCCGTCCTCTGTAATCAGGATATCATCCTCGATCCGGATTCCGATCTCCCACTCATCAATATAAAGACCCGGCTCATCGGTGATGATGGCGCCTGGACGCAGCTTGTCGTCCATGCCGCGGTCACATCGTGTACATCAATGCCGAGGTGATGGGAAACGCCGTGCATGTAATAGGTTCCGACATCCTCTTTCTTCTCGATCAGGCCAAGTTTCACACAGCCCTCGCCGAGAACATCCTTTGCGATATCGTCGAGCTCTTTTAATGTCATACCCGGTTTTGCTGCTTTTGCAACGGCGCGGTTTGCTGCCAGAACAACGTCGTAAACCTGTCTCTGACGGTCCGTATATTTTCCGTTGACTGGATACGTTCTGGTGATATCTGCGCAGTAGCCCTGGAATTTTGCTCCGAGGTCCATCAGAAGCAGGGTCTCATCCTCGCACACGTCACGGTTGGTATCGTAGTGCAGCATCGTTCCGTTTGCACCGCTTCCTGCGATCGTCGGGAATGCGGTTCCGTCTGCTCCCTCGTGGAAAATCTTGTACTCGAAATCAGCCTGTGCCTGATACTCGGTGCAGCCCGGTTTCAGATTCTTCATCACGAATTTCAGCGCGTCGTCGGTGATCTTGATTGCCTGGCGGACGAGAGCGATCTCATCCTCATCTTTCTGCATCCGCAGTGCTGCGATGACAGGAGCAATGTTTTTAATCGGTCTGCCTGGAAATTTCTTTGCGAACTCCTCTGCCTTTACCATGTTGTAATCCGGCAGATCCTCGACCTGATAGCGGTAGCAGTCGAAATACAGGGTTCCGATATCCTCGCGTGCCATCAGACGATTTACCATGCCCTCAAAGGAATCCAGGAAACGAACGTCATCGATTCCGGTGATCTCCTGTGCCTCGGATACGGTTACTTTTCTTCCAAACCATCTCTCCTGGTTCAGATCCGCTTCCTCGATAAACAGAATGGATTTCTCCTCTTTTGCGGTCTTTTTCATCATCAGGATCATGTGATCTCTGCGAAGGCCGGTCAGATAGAAAAAGTTGCGGTTTGCTTCAAACGGCAGATATTCGTCTGCGCTGACATGCAGCTCGATTCCGGAAAACAAAAGCAGTGCGGAATCCTGGTCCATTTTATCAAAAACCTGTTTTCTTCTTTCTGTAAAATTCATCTGTCTTTCCTCACTTTCTTTTAGAGCCTGCCAAGATCTGTTTTCGGCTCCTCTACTAAGATAACACGTTCGTGCTTTTTTTCCTACCTTTTTCCTGCTTTTCTGTGAAAATTCTTATTTTATTCCGCACTTTCCAGTCCTTTGACAACTTCCAACGCTTTTTCGAGCTGCACATCGCTCGTCGCGTCATCCGGCAGCTCCACCTCGACATCCGGCGTAATGCCGACCTTGTGGATGTCGTTTCCGAGCGGCGTGTAATAATGGGCAATCGTCAGCTTCACCACGCTGCCGTCCGAGAGCTGGAATGTATTCTGGACAATGCCTTTTCCGAATGTCGTCGTTCCGACAATCGTTCCGATGCCGTAATCTTTGACTGCTCCCGTGAAGATTTCTGCCGCACTTGCCGTATTTTCATTGACCAGCACGACGAGTGGAATCGAGATCGGGGTATCGCCGTCGCAGGTATACTCTTCCCGTTTTCCATTTTTATCCTCGGTATACACGATGAGTCCCTCCGGCAGGATCTGGCGCAGGGTGTCACAGACTGCCGTCACGAGGCCGCCCGGATTGCCGCGCAGATCGATGATCAGGCGCTCCATGCCCTGATCCTGCAGTGACTGGTATGCTTTCTGGAACTGCTCGGAGGTAAGCCCTGTAAACTCGCTGATGGCCAGATAGCCGATCTTGTCGTCCAGCATTTTACCGTCTGCCACAATCGCCGCAAGCTTCTCTTTTTCGACTTCCGTTTCAATCAGATCCGCCTCGCCTTCCCGCTCGATGGAAAGCGTCACGGTGTCGTTCTCGCTGTTTTTCAGAAGACCGACCGCATCGTTGAGGTTTAAGCCTTCGAGTGTCTGCCCGTCAATCTTCACAATACGGTCATCCGCCTGAATACCGGCCTTCGCCGCCGGGGTATCGTCCTGTACGCCGGTGACCTGCAGCTTATCGCCGTCCAGCGTCACCGTAACACCGATGCCCTGATAGTAACCCTCCTGCGCTGTCTTGATCGCTTCGTATTCCTCTTTCGTGTAATACGTAGAATACTTGTCGCCGAGGCCGCTGATCATCCCTTTATACATCGCATTCGACAGCTCTGTGTCATCCACATCGCCCGCGTAAAGCTGGCTGATCATCGCTTTGATCGCCGCCGTCTTCCGCCACGACCAGAAGCCGCCGGGGTGGTCCGCACTGCTTCCCGGCCAAAGAAACGTTGTTCCGACAAGCACGATCATTACAAGCGCCAGCATGGAAATCATGCCCGCAAAGTAGCTCTTCCGCATCTCATTTTTTCGGTTTTTCTTTCTGTTTCTGCGCTTTTTCGGTTTTTCCTGCTCTGCCGCTTTTATGCCCTCTTTTTCTTCCTTCATCAGTTCTTCCAAAATATGCCTCCCAATCGAAAGATCCCGGAATCTTTTGACGGATTCCGGGACTTATTTTTACTTTATTATATTGTCTAATCCTATCAGACTTTCAAGTGTTTTCGAATCGTAAAGATACTGCCGACAAGTCCGATTCCCATACCGAGAATGAGTCCGACCGGAAGCAGAATCCGGAATACGGCCGATACCGGCATGAATGCCATAAAGTTCGACAGTACGCTGAACTCCGTCATAACGTAGCTGATGACTCTGTTGTATACAACGTACAGCAGCCCCAGCGGAATCGCTGCTCCGACAAGACCGATCAGGATACCCTCGATCAGGAACGGAGCCCTTACAAACAGGTTCGTCGCACCGATCAGCTTCATGATACCGATCTCCTCTTTCCGGACCGAAATACCGATCGTGACGGTATTGCTGATCAGGAAAACAGATACGGCAAGAAGAATCAGGATGATCGCGATGGAAACGTAGCCAATGACACGGTTCATCGTCGTCAACGTTGTTGTTGCACCCTCGGCCTGTTTAACCTCACGGACACCGTCCAGCGAGCGGATATACTCAGCCAGTGCATCCTGCGTCTCTACCTGGTATACGTAAACCTCGTAGTGAGCAGAAGTTGCGAGCGGGTTGTCGTTTGGCTTAAAGCCGTCCTTGTATTCCTCTTTTCCTTCGAAATACTGTTTTGCAAAGTTTTCCCACGTCTCATCCGCGGAAACATACTTACATTCCTTGACCACATCGGTCTTGGCCTTGATCTCCGTTCCGATCTCATCGATCGTCGCCTGATCCACATCTTCGTTGAAGAAGACGGTCATGGATACATCTGTCTCGGCATTTTTTACGATGTAGTTAAAGTTGATGACAACCGCAAAGAAGATACCGAAAAGAAAGATACAGGCTCCCATGGTTGCGATGGATGCCAGCGAGAACATCTTGTTTCTCCAGATGTTTTTGACACCCTGTTTGATGCTGTAGCCCAGTGTACTAAACCTCATGGTACTCGCCCTCCTTCTCATCGCTGACTACCACGCCTTTTCGCATGGTAATAACGCGTTTTTTCATGGAGTTGACGATCTCACGGTTGTGGGTTACCACAAGAACGGTCGTTCCTCTGTTGTTGATTTCCTCCAGGAGCTTCATAATCTCCATGGAGTTTCCCGGGTCCAGGTTTCCGGTCGGCTCGTCCGCCAGAAGAATGTCAGGCCGGTTGACAATGGCTCTTGCCACGGCAACTCGCTGCTGCTCTCCTCCGGAAAGCTCCTTCGGGAAAGATTTGTACTTCTCTGCCAGTCCGACCAGCGTCAGGACTTCCGGCACGCGCTTTTTGATGACGCGGTTCGGTTTCTCGATGACACGCTGTGCGAATGCTACGTTTTCATAGACATTCCGGTCTTTTAAAAGGCGGAAATCCTGGAATACGACGCCGACACCGCGGCGGTATTTCGGCACTCTCCAGCGTTTCATTTTATTTAAGATCTGTCCGTTTACCTTAATGGTACCGGATGTGGGCTCGAGTTCTTTCAAAAGGAGCTTGATCAGCGTCGATTTTCCAGAACCGCTGTTTCCCACGATAAAGACGAATTCCCCCTTCTCGATGTGTAAGGATACGTTGTTGACGGCCGGCTGGCCTTTCGCGTAACTCTTACTTACACTATCCAATGTTATCATGCAATTCCTCCTTCAAGGGTTCTCGCTTAATAATCGAGCGTTTCCATGTATTTCATGTACTGCACAACCATAAGCGCAATCTTGAATGTGATCGCATCTTCAAAAACTCTAAGATCGAGTCCCGTGCTCTTCTGCAGCTTATCCAGCCGATAGACAAGGGTATTTCGGTGTATATAAAGCTGTCTCGAGGTTTCCGAGACATTCAGAGAATTTTCAAAGAATTTATTGATCGTTGTCAGTGTCTCTTCATCAAAGTCATCCGGCGATTTGTTGCCAAAAATCTCTTTGATGAACATTTTGCACAGTGGGATCGGAAGCTGGTAAATCAGACGGCCGATACCCAGTGAGCTGTATGCATAGATATCATTCTCAGCGGAGAAGATTTTTCCGACGTCCATCGCCATTCTGGCTTCTTTGTAGGAACGCGATACTTCTTTGATCTCCTTGACAATGGTACCGTAAGCAACGTGGGTTTTCCCCTCCTCATCTCTTCCTGCTGCTTCCAGAATGGTGGCTGCCACTTTGTTCATCTGGGCATAATCCTCACCTGGAGCAAGTTCCTTGACGATGATAATGTTTTTCTCATCGACGGCAGTTATAAAGTCACCGGATTTGGTACCGAGCAGACTCTTGACGCTTTCCAGCGCCCCGCTGTTTTTATCCGGATTTGTCTCAAGAATAAATACAAGGCGGCGTGCTTCCACTTCAATATGTAACTTCTTCGCCCTGTTGTAGATGTCGACCAGCAGCAGGTTGTCGAGCAGCAGATTCTTGATAAAGTTGTCTTTATCGAAGCGCTCCTTGTAGGCGGTAAGGAGGCCCTGAATCTGGAAGGTAACCATTTTCCCGATCAGGTGAATGTCATCGTTTCCGCCTTTTACAACCAGAATGTACTCCAGCTGGTGTTCATCGTATACTTTAAAAAACTGATAATTTTTCATGGTCTGGGAATCTGCCTGAGACTGCGCAAACGTTACAATATCATTCTGGCTGATCTCAACCTCCGGAAACGTCGTTACCAAAACCTTTCCTTCTACATCAGTCACGCAGAGTTCGACACGCGAAATATTTTTGATTCCCTCAATGGTACTCTGTAAAATCTGATTTGAAATCATATTTTCTTCCCTCTTTCATCCTATAGTTTGTCTCCGGCTGCACCCGCTTTCATTGCCAGGCATATCCACACCCCTATGGTTCTGCGCCTGATGCAAAGTACCTCACAGATATACTTATTTTAATACAAAATAGACAAAAAAGGAAGAGAAAACACAACATTTATACCACAAAATACGTAAAAAGGTCAGGAGAAATCCGTCTGGAAGCCCTCTCCTAAGACCTCTCTTGCATCCGACACAACGACAAACGCGTCCGGATCGATCGTTCCTACGATCTGTTTGAGCTGCGGGATCTGTTTTTTGCCCACAACACAGAATACCATCATACGCTCTTCGCCCGTGTACATTCCCTTGATGTGGATGCCGGACGCGCCGCGGTCGAGTTCTTTCATGAGCTCATCGGCTACCTGCTCCGGATGCGCGGTAATGATAAACGCGGATTTCGCATAATTCATACCTTCCATCAGGGCATCCGTCATTTTCGTCGTCACGTAGATTGCCACGATCGCATAGAGCGAAGCGTGGATACCGAAGACAAAAATACCGGCGATGACGATGATTCCATCAAGCACCTGCATAACCTGTGCAACGGAATAGTGGCGCAGCTTTCTCTGGATCAGAGCCGCCATCATATCCGTTCCGCCCGTCGTTCCGTTTCCGATAAAGACAAGGCCGATGCCGGCTCCCATCAGAACGCCGCCAAAAAGTGCGGAGAGCATCCTGTCATCCGGCACCAGCTGCAGAACCGGGAGAACGGCAAACCAGAACGTGTTCATCAGGGTTCCAAAAATGGTTTTCACAAGAAAATCACGGCTCATGCGGATTCCAAAAAGAAAGAGCGGAATGTTCAGCACAAGGTTCGTCACCCAGAGCGGAACTCCTTTTCCGAACAGCATCTGGCTCAGTTGTTTGATGACGATTGCAAGACCGGAAAATCCTCCGGTAACAAGCCCCGCCGGGTCGTAAATCGAGCTGGTCGCAACCGCCATGACCGCGGTTCCCAGCGTAATCAGCAGATAATCTCTCCACTGCTGTTTGTTCCGTATCCAGTTCATGAACTTCAACCGTCCTTTTCGCTGTTATATTTTGTTACCATCCACTTGAACGTATTCTTCTTTAGCAGAGTTCCCCACCAGCTCGTTTTTATACCGGCCTCGTTCTGCAGTGTTGAGTGTTCGCCAAGGCTCAGCCAGATTTTCGCGCTGATTTTGCTGCTGTTTTCCAGAACGAAACGATCCTGCCGCGTTCCCGCAAGGCCGCTCACAATCACGTCCGTCGTCTGGCTGTTGATCTCGTTGACCAGGCTGTCAAACGCGGATTCCTCCAGCGTCTCGACGACAGCACCGCCTCCGATCTCAATGCCGGGATACGTTTCTGTCAGATATTTCTGCAGTGTCTGCAGTTCTTCCCCAGTGTCGCCCAGTACGAAAATCCGGCTTTTTTTCTGAATCAGTCCCCAGAAAAAGCGTGCGATGAACTCGTTCGTCTCCACTTCCTCATAGGACGGCGTCTCCGGGTCGATTCCTGCTGCCTCCAGCACTTCGGTTTCCCCGATGACCGTCAGATCCAGATCTTCGATATACTGTTTCCACGTCGGTTCCTTGCTCGCCTGCATCAGCATCTGCATCGTCACAATCCCGATGGTGTTCAGCTTATCATTCGAGAGGTATTCCTCTGCAATCTCCATTGCCGCATCGACGCGGTAATGTTTCAGCTTCACACCTAAAATTTCCAGTTCTGCATTCATTGTTCTGTATACTTCTGTTTTCCTTCGAAATCCAGAAGCGTTTCCTCCATGTTTTCCTGCCGTTTCTTCCGGCAGCGCTGTCCGCCCTTTTCTTCTGGCAACAGCTAATCCCCATTATACTAAAAAAAGAGGCTGTTGTCAAAAACAGCCTCTTTTTCTGCCCTGTTTTCACAGAATTTTTACAATTTATCGGACCGTCTGCGGATTAAACCTCAAACATCAGATCGCCGTAAGACGGCATCGGCCACATCTCTTTGTCTACGATCATCTCCAGTTTGTCAACCGGTGCACGGAGTGCCTCCATAGCCGGAGTAACTTTCTCGTAGTAGTATTTTGCTTTTGCTTCACCGTCTTCCATCTCGCATCCTGCATTCTCGATTGCGATCAGCTCATCGAGTGCTTTCTGGGTTTCCTCAAGCAGTGCACTTGTCTCGTTCAGCAGATTCTTCTGTACACCAACTGCCGTAACACCTGCTGCGGTGATGGTGTTGATGGATCCAGCCAGGGAAGTCGCATATTTGATGACTGCCGGGATGATCTGTTTGCTTGCCATGTCGATCATGGTCTTTGCTTCGATGTTGATGGTCTTTGCATAGTTCTCGAATTTAACTTCTGCACGGGATACCAGCTCTGCCTCGGTGAATACTTTGAAATCGCCGAACAGTTTGATTGCGGTATCAGTGGTCAGTGCCGGGATTGCGTACACCATGGATTTGATGTTCGGAAGTCCTCTTCTCTCTGCCTCAGCTAACCACTCATCTGCATATCCGTCGCCATTGAAGATGATTCTCTGATGCTCACTTAAGTTCTTCTTGATCAGATCATGGACAGCGTCCTCAAAGTTTTCAGCGCCTTCCAGTACATCGCATGCATCGCGGAATGCTTCTGCAACGATGGTGTTCAGTACGATGTTCGGAGCTGCAACGGAGTCACGGGAACCAACCATACGGAACTCGAATTTGTTTCCGGTGAAGGCGAACGGTGAGGTTCTGTTACGGTCGGTAGCGTCTTTCTTGAGATCCGGAAGCGTCTTAACACCAGTCTCCAGAACGCCCTCTTTTTTACTCTTGGTTGCATTTCCGGTGCTGATCAGCTGCTCAACAACGTCCTCCAGCTGCTCGCCAAGGAATACGGAAATGATGGCCGGCGGTGCCTCGTTGGCTCCCAGTCTGTGATCGTTTCCTGGATCGGCTGCGGACTCACGGAGCAGATCTGCGTGAACATCAACAGCTTTCAGGACGCAGCTTAACACAAGCAGGAACTGAATGTTCTCGTGCGGTGTTTTGCCCGGCTCAAGAAGGTTGATGCCGTCATCTGTGGTGATGGACCAGTTGTTATGTTTTCCGGAACCGTTGACACCTGCGAACGGTTTCTCATGCAGCAGGCATTTCAGTCCGTGCTGGCATGCAACTCTCTTTAAGGTCTGCATTACGAGCTGGTTGTTGTCGACTGCTACGTTTGCCTCGGAATAGATGGAAGCCAGCTCATGCTGTGCCGGTGCAACCTCATTGTGCTGTGTCTTTGCGGTAACGCCCATCTTCCACAGCTCAATGTTGACCTCCTTCATAAAGGAAGCAATTCTCTGACGGATGGTTCCGAAATAGTGATCGTCCATCTCCTGTCCTTTTGGAGGCATTGCGCCGAACAGGGTACGGCCGGTGTAGATCAGGTCTTTTCTCTGCAGGAATTTCTCTGCATCTACCAGGAAGTATTCCTGCTCCGGTCCTACGGAAGGAGTTACTTTCTTGGAAGTGGTGTTTCCGAACAGTTTTAACAGACGCAGGGACTGTACATTCAGAGCTTCCATGGAACGAAGAAGCGGTGTTTTCTGGTCAAGCGCCTCTCCTGTGTAGGAGCAGAATGCAGTCGGAATGCAGAGGGTTGCGCCTGCTGCGTCCTGACGAACGAAAGCCGGTGAGGTGCAGTCCCATGCTGTATATCCTCTTGCCTCAAAGGTAGCACGCAGTCCACCGGACGGGAAAGAAGATGCATCCGGCTCGCCTTTGATCAGCTCTTTACCGGAGAAGCTCATCAGTACTTTGCCGTTCGGCATCGGTGCTGTAATAAAAGAATCGTGCTTTTCTGCAGTTGTACCAGTCAGCGGCTGGAACCAGTGTGTATAGTGTGTTGCTCCTTTTTCAATTGCCCATTCTTTCATCTCATGTGCAATCGTATCTGCAGTAGCAAGATCCAGCTCACCGCCTTCTTCGATGATCTTTTTCAGCTTCTTGTAAACATTTTTTGGAAGACGTTCCTGCATTACAGTGTCATTGAATACATTTTCGCCAAAGATTTTGGCCGGATTTACATATTCTCCCATTTTCTTTCTTCCTTTCCATTTGTGAATTTTGCGATGCGACCTTCCCGCCGGACTCTAAAAAGGTCCTGATACAAGAAAAAGGGGTTCTCAAAAAGCAGCTAAGGAAAGCTAAGTTTTTGTAGAACGCCCTTGTTTTACATTCGCATATGGATTTGATTTCCAACTGATACTAAAATAACTCAAAAACTTAAAAAAACGCAAGTGCTTTTTTGAACTCAGTCCCTTTTTCGTATTATTTTACAAAACTTTCCTAATTCAGGCGAAAAAATTAGCGGATTCGATGAAAGCTTTCGCGGCAGTCGTCAAGGTCTCGTGCAAGCACGGACTTCGACTCGTTGCTCGCGAAAAAAAATACTGTGCGGACCCTGAGGAGGAAGTCCCCCAGGAATCCTGCACAGCATTTTCGTGCTTAAACTCAGGCTTTGTTTGCAGAACCGAACAGTTCGATTTTTTCTCTTACAGTAGCTTTGATAGCTTCTGCGCCAGGAGCAAGGAGTTTACGAGGATCGAATCCTTTACCCTGCTGATCTTTGCCCTCTTCGATGTATTTACGTGTAGCTGCTGCGAATGCAAGCTGGCACTCTGTATTTACATTGATTTTGGAAACGCCAAGGTCAATGGCTTTCTTGATCATGTCATCCGGGATACCTGTACCACCGTGAAGAACGAGCGGCATAGTTCCTGTCAGCTCCTGTACAGCTGCCAGAGTCTCAAAGCTCAGTCCCTGCCAGTTAGCCGGGTATACACCGTGGATATTGCCGATACCTGCTGCAAGCATATCTACACCGAGGTCTGCAATCATCTTGCACTCGTTCGGATCAGCGCATTCGCCCATACCTACAACACCATCTTCTTCTCCACCGATAGAACCAACTTCTGCTTCCAGAGACATTCCTTTCTCTTTGCAAACAGCTACCAGTTCTTTTGTTTTTGCAACGTTCTCTTCGATCGGATAATGAGATCCGTCAAACATGATGGATGAGAAACCTGCTTCGATGCATTTGTAGCATCCTTCGTAGGTTCCGTGATCCAGATGCAGAGCAACCGGAACAGTGATGTTCAGCTCTTCGATCATAGCTTTTACCATAGCAGCTACGGTCTTGAAGCCTGTCATGTATTTTCCTGCACCCTCGGATACACCAAGGATAACTGGAGAATTCATCTCCTGTGCGGTAAGAAGGATGGATTTTGTCCACTCCAGGTTGTTGATGTTAAACTGACCAACTGCATAATGGCCGGCTTTTGCTTTGTCCAACATTTCTTTTGCTGATACTAACATAGCTCAAATGACCTCCTGTGTCTGTAATTGTGCCGCGTGCCCTTTTAGAACAGACCGCCGCATACTTGTTACTTTCATAACTAGTTTTATTATACAACATCTTTCTGCAAATGCCAAATGGTTTTCGTGGCGAAATCCATTTTTTTGCACTTTTTTGTGAAAAACTTATCAAAAAGCCGTGCCTACTTATTGTTCAGAACCAGTTCCATGGCATGTTTGCGCGCTTCGATGCAGACATAGCCGTGATCTCCGCCGTATTCGCCGTCCAGAGTCCAGGAAATCTCCTGGTTGGACTCGATGATGATGCGGTCGGTCTTGAACGAATCGATGAGGTCTGTGTGATCCTCCTGCATCAGCAGGGACGCAATGATCTCATTCAGTTCCAGCGGGTTTTTCGGGCGTTTGATCAGGGTTACCTCGAAGAGTCCGTCATCCAGGCGTACATCCTGTCCCGGCAGGTTTTTGAAGCCGCCGACGGACTTGGCATTCGTCACCATACCGTAGATATACTCTCCCTCAAAGGTTTCCCCGTTTGCCTCGACTTTAATCCAGTACGTCGGCACATTCCAGATCCGTTTGGATCCCTCCAGCAGGTATGCCAGATGGCCGAGAATGTTTTTCATGTGCTGGTCTGTCTCATAGGAAACATCCGTGAAAAGGCCGAATGCAGCGATGTAGACAAAGCTGTCGTTGTTGAACGCTCCCACATCACAGGAATACAGGTTTCCCTCGATGATATCCTTTGCCGCCTGTACCATATCTTTCGAAATAGAAAGACTGTTTGCAAAGTCATTGGTGCTTCCGGCCGGAATATAACCGATCGGAACGCGCTGATCCACTTCCATCAGACCGCTGACAACTTCATCCAGTGTTCCGTCGCCCCCGCTGCAGACAACGAGATCCACCTGCGGCGCAAGCTCCTTTGTCTTTTCGAAACCATCTCCGACTGCCTGCGTCGGGTGGACAATGACTTCATATCCGCCTTTTACAAAAACATCGATAATTTCAAACAGTTTACTTTTAATCTGTGCTTTTCCGGAAAACGGATTAAAAATAAACAACATTTTTTTCTTGCTCTCCATGCAAATGCTCTCCTTTGTATCCCATTTTAGCTGTTCTGTATTCTGTATTGTACCTTATTCGCAAAGCAGATGCAACCCCGTACATTGCCACAATTTCGCAATTGTGTCATATAAAATATGATATACAACAAAACAGGAGCCACCTACTAAGAGGCAGCCCCTGCGGATTTCAAAACTATTTACAGATTAAACCAGCTCGATTACAACTTCCATAGCTGCATCACCTTTACGCGGTCCGATCTTGATGATACGGGTATATCCGCCGTTACGGTCTGCATATTTCGGAGCGATCTCATCGAACATTTTCTGTGGCATATCGATGGACTTGGTGTTTTTCTTGCGTCCTGCTGCTTCGGTCGGAACCTCTGTTACAGGATAGAAGAAGCTTGCCATCTGACGTCTAGCGTGAAGTCTGGACGGAAGATCTTTTTTGATCTCTTTCTGAACTTCATCGTATACGGTAACTTTTTTGCCGTCTTTTACTTCTTTCACACGTTTGCCATCAGCATCTTTGCGAGCTACTTTAGCAGTAACGGTAACGGTCTCAAAGTTATCTTTCTCTTTTACAGCCAGTGCGATCATGCTTTCAGCGATCTTACGGATCTCTTTTGCTTTGGTCTCAGTGGTAACGATTTTTCCGTGATACAGAAGGTTGGTTACCTGGTTTCTTAATAATGCTTTTCTCTGGTCAGATGTTCTGCCAAGTTTTCTATATTTTGCCATTTTAAATTTTCCTCCATTTGTGGAACCCACAAGTCATGCTGCCTCGGACTTACTGACAGGGGGTTTTCGTCTACAAATCAAACGGAAAGATAAATCGCTGTGATTTATTCTCCGTCCCCAGGACTCAGTGACAGTCCCAGTTCTTTCAGCTTTGCAAGTACCTCTTCCAGAGACTTGCGGCCCAGGTTACGAACCTTCATCATGTCTTCGGAAGTTTTGTTGCACAGCTCTTCTACGGTATTGATACCGGCACGTTTCAAGCAGTTATAGGAACGCACGGAAAGCTCAAGCTCGTCGATGTTCATCTCCAGAACTTTCTCTTTCTCATTGTCCTCTTTCTCGATCATAACTTCTGCTGTCTTCGCATTCTCAGACAGATCGATGAAGAGTTTCAGATGCTCGCTTAAAACCTTAGCTGCCAGGCTGACTGCCTCGTCCGGATCCAGTGTTCCTCTGGTGTAAACATCCAGTGTCAGTTTATCGTAATCGGTAATCTGACCTACACGGGTGTTCTCCACTTTGAGGTTTACACGCTCAACCGGTGTATAGATAGCATCCACAGCGAGAACGCCGATCGGCATGTCATCGCTCTTGCCTTTGTCAGCACTGATATAACCGCGGCCTTTTGTGATCGTCAGCTCCATGTACAGCTTGCTGTCCGGGCCGCCGTTCAGGGTTGCGATTACCTGATCCGGATTCATGATCTCAATATCCTGATCTACCTGAATATCGGATGCTCTTACAACTCCCTCGCCCTCGAACTCAATATAAGCAACTTTTGCTTCGTTGGTTTCGCTGTTATTGCGGATTGCAAGGCTCTTCAGGTTCATGATGATTTCTGTAACGTCTTCTTTTACTCCAGGGATGGAGCTGAATTCATGAAGAACGCCCTCGATTTTAACCTGGCTTACTGCTGCTCCAGGGAGGGAAGAAAGCATAATTCTGCGAAGAGAATTACCTAATGTGATACCGTAGCCTCTTTCCAGAGGTTCAACCACAAATCTGCCGTACTTCTTGTCATCAGAAATCTCAGTAATTTCAATTTTCGGTTTGTTAAAATCAAACACTCGAAAGCCCCTCCTTTTAAATTGGTTGGCTCATTACTCATGGGAATAAAGCCTTCCGCGTATGGCGATTCTTTATTTAGAATACAGCTCGACGATCTGCACTTCGTCAACCGGAACATCGATCATTTCGCGGGTAGGACGCTCTTTTACAACACCTTTGAGTGCCTCAAGATCAGCCTCGATCCATTCCGGAGTCAGACGGCCGCCTGTAACCTCTACGATGTCTTTATATCTCTGAGAGGATTTTTTACCCTCTTTGATTTCGATGGTATCACCAGCGCTTACAAGGTAAGACGGGATATTTACCTGTTTGCCGTTAACCAGAACGTGTTTGTGGTCAACGATCTGACGTGCTTCTTTTCTGGTTCTAGCCATTCCCATACGGAACAGAACGTTGTCCAGACGGAGTTCAAGAAGGATCATCAGGTTCTCACCAGTCTGTCCTTCCATTCTGTCAGCCTTTTTGTAATAGTTAACAAAAGGTTTCTCCAGAACGCCGTAGATGAATTTTGCTTTCTGTTTTTCTCTTAACTGAAGACCATACTCAGACATTTTTCTGTTTGCTCTTTTCAGCTGTCTTGTGGACTTCTTATCAATTCCAAGATATACAGGATCCATTCCGAGGGATCTGCATCTTTTCAGGACTGGTACTCTATTTACTGCCATGTTCTTAACCTCCTAATCAGACTCTTCTACGTTTTGGTGGGCGGCATCCGTTGTGCGGAACCGGTGTTACGTCGCGGATGCTTGTAACTTCAAGACCGCATGCCTGAAGGGCACGGATTGCAGCTTCACGACCTGATCCTGGTCCTTTTACCATAACGTCAACAGTCTTTAAACCATGAACCAGCGCTGCTTTGGTAGCAGTTTCTGCAGCCATCTGAGCTGCGTATGGAGTAGATTTTCTTGAACCTCTAAATCCCAGACCGCCGGCACTTGCCCAAGAAAGAGCATTTCCTTCTGCATCAGTCAGTGTTACGATTGTATTATTGAAGGAAGACTGGATATGTGCCTGTCCGTGTTCAACGTTTTTTCTGACACGACGTTTTGTCGTTTTCTTTGTCACTTTTGCCATTTTAAAACTAACCTACACTTTCTTAATCTTATATTGGACTACTGGTTAAATTATTTCTTCTTATTTGCAACAGTTCTCTTAGGACCTTTGCGGGTTCTTGCGTTGGTCTTTGTTTTCTGACCACGAACCGGAAGGCCTTTACGATGACGGATACCTCTGTAGCATCCGATCTCCTGCAGACGTTTGATGTTCATAGCGATTTCTCTACGAAGATCTCCTTCTACAACCTGACTCTCATCGATAACTGCGCTGAGTCTCTTTACTTCATCGTCTGTCAAATCTCTGCAGCGTGTGTCCGGATTTACTCCAGCTTCTTTTAAGATACGATCTGCACTTGTTCTACCGATTCCGTAGATATAGGTCAGACCAATCTCAACACGTTTGTCTCTTGGTAAGTCTACACCAGCTATACGAGCCATGTACTTTGTCCTCCATTTTTCTAAAACATTAATATTTTCCTAATTGGGATACAGGTATGCGTGTATCCAGCCGTGTTCGCACGACCTTTCTCCTTCTGCCACCTGACAGATCGGAGTATTAAGCAATATTATAAGGGATGTCTGCGCTCCGCGCGTCCACCCGCCGGAGGTGTCCTGGCTGCAACTTGCCAGGTGTCTCACTTTATAATATTAACAGCAGAACAACGCATTCACGCGCGTCCTCGCTGCAGCCGCACTTAAAATCTGCACAATTACGATCAAGCCTAATGACGGATTAGCCCTGGCGCTGTTTGTGCTTTGGATTCTCACAAATGATTCTGATGCTACCTTTTCTTTTGATAACTTTGCATTTCTCGCAGATCGGTTTTACAGAAGATCTAACCTTCATGATGAATCCTCCTTTCTTTGCTCCTTAGCGCCCCGTGTAGGGGAATTTTCTGTTGTAAACTTTTGGAATGCGTTTTCTTTTTGTGGGTTAGAAAAAAGTCCACGCGCAAAAGTTCGTTTTATAGTATAGCATTTTGTTCCCGGAAATGCAAGAAATTTTTTACATATTTTTTCATTTTTTTTTGCTCTTTTTCTGTGCATTTTTTCATCTCTCCCACCGGTAAGAAAAAAACAGGCGGGACAGATTTCTCTTCTCTATCTCGCCTGTTTTTTACAGGTAACATCTTTTTTGCATCATGATCCTGAGTTCAGCGGTTTGTATTTGCTTGCGCATACGGATTCTGATTTTACTACATTTCCGCTTGCATCTTTATAATCACGATACGTTACATTACTCATCTCATCGATCTGCTCTACCCTTGGCTCAATGGTATAGTCGTTTTCTTTTGTTCCGAGAATTTTTACGGTCAGTGTATCACTGCTGTCCATATTCATCACAATTTTCACCGGATACTTATGATTATTTTCAAATTTGAAATCCGGTGAATCCCAGAATACGGTTGCATCCATTCCTGACGGCACATAATGTACCGGCATCGAATGGTTGGCTCTTTCCAACACATCAAGGTCTGTATACAAAATAGCGGAAAACAGTGTGGAGGACACCTGGCATTCGCCTCCTCCAAGTACCTGGACGACTTTGCCATCCTGATAGCCTGCTGCCTCCTGGTATCCTTTTTCTGCCGTTGTATCACCTACGACACCATTAAAAGAGAAGGTTTCTCCCGGCAGAACGATCTGTCCGTTGCAGATAGATGCCGTAAGTCCGACGTTGTGAATTCTTCCGCTCGTTCCACCTGCTGCGCTGGAGCTGTAACTTCCAAGCGTGTCTTTAAACAGATTTGCGTTCATCTTCTCGGTTGTAATCTCCGGCTCGGTAAAGGTAAACGGAATCGTGATATCCGTATTTTCTTCTGCACTCTCATACTCGGCTTTCGCACTGTCCGCATCCATTGAGGTTCCGTTTTTCGATGCCACAACGGAATATCCGTTGTCCGGATCCAGCGTCGCATTGACCGGCTCGGTATAAATCTGGCTTGCAATTCCGGCAAAATCCGGCTCCGTCAGCTGATTTTCTGCCGTCGGGCAGGAAATTACATCCTGGAAATTCATTGCTGTCACATTCGTCTGGATCTGCTGTTTTAAGGCATCCACATCCGGTCTGGTTCCGGCAATGCTTTATGCACGATCAGGCCGGTATCTGTTACTTCATATGTAGTATCCTGCATGGAGTTGTAATCCTGAATGCCGGATGCCTGTACAATTCCTTCCACCTCATCTGGATGGGCCACAGTCGGCTGCACATCATAGGAAAGTTTCTCTGCCTTTCCCCGTTTCATCTCGACCCACTCCAGACCGCGAACCAGAAGATTTCCATGGCCTTTTTCATATGCTTTTTCAATTTCTGCGGAAGCATCCATCCCCAGCATTGGAAATACGTTCATCGTATACTGCTGACCATCCAGCTCAACGGTAACAGCTGTATCTTTATAATCTTCTTCAAACTTCTGTTCCACTGTCTGTGCAGCTTCTTTTTTGCTCATTCCCTGAATGTTTACTCCGTTAACAGAAGCATCTGCCCAGATTTTGTCATCCTCGATGATCAGACAGAAGATTCCATATGCAGCGGCAAGTAAAACAATCACTGCAATTACGCAGAGTGCTGCAACAAGGCCTTTTTTCTTTTTCTTTCCCATTTTTGTCATTGCACATTTTCCTTTCCTGTTATCTGTAAGGAGCAGCGATGCCATTGCTGCAGATCCGAATTATTTTTCAGACTGCAGCCTGCTGTTTCATAAAATGTTTCCCTGATTTCTGCCGGTGCATGGATTTTACCACACCGCCCAGGAGACCCTTCCCGGTAAAATTTCCCCGTAAAGTTTCTCTATTGCATTGTATCACATTATTTTGAGAATTCAACCAAATATTTCAACTTCACACAGAATTCACGAACATATATTCTTCTGTCGCTTTCGAGCCCTCATCTGTCATTTTCACGGTTTTCCGGCCGCTCTTTTCTCCTGTCTTTTCACTTTTTCTTTTTTCTTCTGACGGTTTAAAAATTTTGTTTCAAAAGTGCACAAATTCTCCTGGTTTTTACAAAAAGTTTTCATAAAATTTTATACTTTTTTCATTGCTTTTTCTATTAAAATATTGCATAATACATCTGGAAGGTTTCAAAAGGGACTGAAAAGAAATTCAGATGCCCGCCGCCGCGGATGCTGCAGGGTTTGCAGACTGGTGCTTGCTTTGTGGCTGTCAGAAATCTGAAGGCCGGTGATCGAAATCTTTGTTCTGTAGAACGGTTACTGTTATTGGGGATGAATACAGAGAAACACATACAGAGAAAAAGCCATCCGGCATGCCGGATGGCTTTTTTTATCGTATTTCTTATTTATCTCTCCAGATAATACGTCCCTTGTCCAGATCGTATGGGGACAGCTCGATGGTTACTTTGTCTCCCGGAAGAATACGGATAAAGTTCATACGCAGCTTTCCGCTGATATGAGCCAGTACAACGTGTTTATTTTCCAGTTCTACTTTAAACATTGCGTTTGGTAATTTCTCGAGGACAGTTCCCTCTACCTCAATTACATCTGCCTTAGACATTGATTAATCCTCCTTCAACTCTTTGCAACTTTTTTCTTTTAATGCCTTACGGATATCTTCATCACGAACCGCATCCGTCATTTCGTAATCCGGCTGTACGTGAATCAGCTTCTTCTTTTTCGGCCGGTTGGCGGTACGGATTTTTCCGTCCACCAGGAATACGTATGGCTCCTGTACATCCGAAATCACATACAGCTTTCCTTTATCGTGGCCGGCCAGGCTTCTGGCAAACATTCCTTTCACAATCGGTTTCATAAATCCTCCTCCGTATGCGAAAGTGTCAGAATTTCCGGTTCTCCCTCCGTAATCAGAATCGTGTTCTCATAATGTGCGGCAAGAGAGCCGTCTTCTGTCACAACGGTCCAGTCATCATCCAGCCATCTGACTGCATAGCCTCCGGCTGTGATCATCGGCTCGATGGCGAGCGTCATGCCAGGCTGCAGACGGACGCCGCGGCTTGGCTGTGCGAAGTTCGGCACTGCCGGATCTTCGTGCAGGTGCGTTCCGATGCCGTGGCCTACCAGGTCGCGGACAACGCCGTAGCCGAAGCTCTCTGCGTATGCACCGATCGCCGCCGAAATCTCATGAAGATGATGGCCTGCTTTTGCGTATTTGATTCCTTCAAAAAAGGCCTGGCGTGTTACTTCCACCAGTTTTCTTGCCTCCGGCGAGATCTCACCGACCGCGTGTGTGCGGGCTGCGTCGGAATGGTATCCTTCATAGATAAGTCCCGCATCCAGGCTGACAATGTCGCCCTCTTTCAGAATCCGTTTTTTACTTGGGATTCCGTGAACCACTTCTTCGTTCACAGAAACGCAGATCGAAGCCGGATACCCATTATAGTTTAAAAAGTTGGGAGTGCATCCGAAGCTGCGGATCATCTCTTCTCCGAGCTTGTTGATTTCCCAGGTTGACATTCCCGGATGGATGGCGCGGCCTAATTCATCGTGTACCTTCTCCAGCAGTTCACCGGCACGGCGCATTTTTTCAATTTCCCGGGCAGTTTTAATTGATATGGACATCCTTTACGCTCCTAAAATCTTTACTATATCCTGAAATACCACGTTGATATCCTGGGTTCCGTCAACTTCCACCAGAACATTGGCTTTCTTATAGTAGTCAATCAGAGGCTGTGTCTGAGCATGGTATACAGACAGTCTCTTCTGTACGGTCTCAGGTTTATCGTCATCACGAAGAACCAGCTCGCCGCCGCAGGTATCGCATACATCTTCTACCTTTGGTGCGTTAAATTCTACATGATACGTTGCTCCGCATCCGATGCAGGCACGGCGTCCGCCCATACGGTGAACGATATTTTCATCCGGTACTTCTACATTGATTGCGTAGTCAATTTTCTCTCCGCGTGCTTCCAGGGCTTTGGTCAGTGCCTCTGCCTGCGGAATCGTTCTTGGGAAGCCATCCAGCACGTAGCCCTTTGCTGCGTCCGGTTTGGAAATACGGTCTACAACAAGATCGCAGGTCAGCTCGTCCGGAACGAGTTCTCCCTTGTCCATGAATGCTTTCGCTTTCTTTCCAAGCTCGGTTCCCTCTTTGATATTTGCGCGGAAGATATCGCCGGTTGAAATATGAGGAATCTCATATTTTGCAGCGATCTGTTTTGCCTGCGTACCTTTTCCGGCACCAGGTGCCCCCAACATAATAATTTTCATGCGCTTTTCCTCCCATGTTTGAATTTGCAGCAATCCGCTGCGTGTAATTTACCCTATTATACCATAAAGTAAACCACAATAGCAAAAATTTTCTCTGTTAAAGCCTCTTTAAAAGCGCTTTAAACAAAAGAAAGGGCCTGTCTTATCCAGACAGTCCCTCTTATGCCTTAATCGTTTAAGAATCCTTTGTAATTGCGTACCAGCATCATGGATTCAATCTGTTTTAAGGTTTCCAGAATTACGCTGGCAATAATGATCAGAGAAGTACCTCCAAAGGATACATTCGCTTTGAAAAATCCATTAAAGAAAAATGGAATCACTGCAACAATGGTAAGACCTGCTGCACCGATAAAAATAATATAGCTGAGCAGATTGTTCAGATAATCTACCGTGGATTTACCCGGGCGGATGCCTGGGATAAAGCCGCCCTGTTTTTTCATGTTATCTGCAACTTCCATCGGGTTGAAGGTGATGGAGGTATAGAAATAAGCGAAGAAAATAACAAGGACAATGTAGAGAATCAGGCCCAGCGAAGCAACTGGATTGGTTTTGTCAAACCAGTTGTTGGAATTCAGCATCTTGATCAGCGCTCCGCCGATACCTTTGATATCCGACTTTCCGACAAACGACAGGATAATCGATGGGAAAGACATGATGGATGATGCAAAGATGATCGGGATAACGCCCGCTGTATTTACCTTCAGCGGAATATTGGATGACTGTCCGCCAACCATTTTTCTTCCGGCCATTTTCTTGGAATACTGTACCGGAATTCTTCTCTCAGCGCCATTCAGGATCAGTACCAGCACAACAACAGCGATGATCACAACAGCGATGATAATCCACATCAGCAGACCACGCGCGATGGTTTTGCCTTTTACGAAGGTTTCGTAAAGGGTTACCATATCCTGCGGGATTCTGGAAAGGATGTTGATTAACAGGACCATAGAAATACCATTTCCAACGCCCTTGTCGTTGATCTGTTCTCCCACCCACATAAGGAAGGCAGAACCGGCTGTCAGAGCTGCCACTACAACAATCACATTAACTGCGTTAAAAGTGGTGAGGAGTCCCTGGCGTCCAAAGCCTACTGCCATGGCAACAGACTCAAACAATGCAAGACCTACTGTCACATAACGAGTAATCGCAGTCATTTTCTTTCTTCCCTCTTCGCCGTCACGCTGCATTTCCTCAAGTCGTGGAATTGCAATGGTGAGCAGCTGAATAATGATGGAAGAAGTAATGTACGGTGTAATACTCAGAGCAAAGATGGAGAAACGGTCGAAACCGCCGCCCGTGAATGCATTCAGGAAGCTGAATGCCTCATTCGTATTATTTGCAAAATAATTCGCAAAAAAGCTTGTATTGACACCCGGTACAGGCATCTGAGAGCCTAACCGGATGACAACAAGCATCATAAGCACATAAAATATTTTGCGACGAACATCTTTGACCTTAAATGCATTGATAAAGGTCTTAAACATTAGATCACCTCGACTGTTCCACCTGCCGCTTCAATTTTTGCCTTTGCGCTCTCACTGAAAGCATTTGCTTTTACAGTGAGTTTTTTGGTGACTTCACCGTTTCCAAGGATTTTTACGCCATCTCTCGGATTGGAAACAAGACCAGTCTCAATCATAGTTTCTACGGTTACAACAGCTCCGTCCTCATAACGATTCAGAGCATCTACATTGATTCCAACGATTTCCTTGGAGTTTCTGTTTTTGAAACCTCTCTTCGGAAGACGTCTGTATAAAGGCATCTGACCACCTTCAAATCCCGGTCTCGGTGCTCCGGAACGTGCTTTCTGTCCTTTGTGGCCTTTACCTGCTGTTTTACCATTTCCTGAACCATGTCCACGGCCTCTGCGGAAGTTATCGTTCTGTCTGGAACCTTCAGCCGGCTGTAAATTAGATAAGTCCATTACGGTACCTCCTTATGCTTCTTCTACTTTAACCAGGTAAGAAACCTGATTAACCATGCCGCGAACTGCTGCGTTATCCGGCAGTTCTACCGTCTTGTTAACTTTTTTCAGACCCAGTGCTTCCACGGTTCTTCTGTGTTTCGGAACACATCCGATCGGGGATTTCACCAGTGTTACTTTTAATTTATCTGCCATTTTTCACATCCTCCTTAAGCAAAGATCTCGTTTGTAGATTTGCCGCGAAGTCTTGCTACTTCTTCTGGAGTCTTCAGCTCAGACAGACCAGCGATGGTAGCCAGAACTACGTTCTGCTTATTTCTGGATCCAAGGGATTTTGTACGGATGTTCTTAATACCAGCTAACTCGATTACGGCACGGGCTGGGCCACCAGCGATGACACCAGTACCTTCAGGAGCTTTCTTCAACAGAACCTCTGCGCTTCCGAATTTACCTACGTAGTCATGAGTGATACTTCCGTTCTCATTGATTGCTACGCTTACCAGTTTCTTCATAGCGTCTTCTTTACCTTTGCGGATAGCTTCCGGAATCTCGGCTGCTTTTCCAAGGCCTGCGCCTACGTGTCCATTGCCGTCGCCGACAACTACTAAAGCTGTGAAACGGAAGTTACGACCACCTTTAACAACTTTTGTAACACGCTTAATTGATACGACTTTTTCTTCCAGTTCGAACTGGCTTGCATCAATAATTGTATGCTTCATGTGTTCTTTTCCTTCCTTTCTTAGAATACCAGCCCAGCTTCTCTAGCTGCGTCTGCGAATGCCTGGATTTTTCCCTGGTAGATGAATCCGCCACGGTCAAATACAACTTCAGTAATACCTGCTTCTACAGCTTTCTTTCCAAGAACGGTTCCAAGATATGCTGCTGCATCTACATTGTTGGTTTTCTCAAGCTCTGCTTTAACATCTTTCTGAAGAGTAGAAGCAGAAACTAAAGTATTTCCAATCGTATCGTCGATAATCTGAGCATACATATGGTTATTGCTGCGGAATACACACAGACGCGGACGCTGTGCAGTACCTACGATATGATTACGTAATCTTCTATGCTTTTTCTGGCGCATCTGCGCTCTTGATACTTTACTAATCATGTTCACACTCTCCTTAATTATTTCTTACCAGTCTTACCAACTTTACGTCTGATCACTTCATCAGCATACTTGATTCCCTTGCCCTTGTATGGCTCAGGTCTTCTCTTGTCTCTGATTTCAGCGGCATACTGGCCAACTTTCTCTTTGCTGATACCGGAAACAATGATCTTGTTGCCGTCTACAGCGGAGGAGAGTCCTTCCGGATCGATCATCTCTACCGGATGAGAATATCCAAGAGACAGAACTAATTTGTTGCCCTGTTTTGCAGCTCTGTAACCTACACCGTTTACTTCCAGTGTTTTGGTATAGCCTTCGCTAACACCAATTACCATGTTGTGGATCAGAGTTCTGGTCAGGCCATGAAGAGCTTTCATTTTCTTCAGATCGTTCGGTCTTGTAACTACTACGTGTCCGTCTTCCAGTTTGATGGTCATTTCAGACGGGAGAGTTCTCTCTAATGTTCCTTTTGGTCCTTTTACTACAACGTGGTTGTTTTCCTGGATGTCTACTGTTACACCTGCAGGAATTGCCACTGGCAGTCTTCCAATACGTGACATACCAATTTCCTCCTATTAACTTAGATTTTCGGAGAGAGCCTTACGCTCTCTCTGTTTTCAGTTGCTTTGTTTCGTTTCAGATTACCAAACGAATGCCAGAACCTCGCCGCCAACCTGCAGCTTGCGAGCTTCTTTATCGGTGATAACACCCTGGTTTGTGGAAAGAATAGCGATTCCAAGTCCGCCAAGTACTCTCGGCAGCTCATCTTTGCCAACATAGATTCTCAGACCCGGTTTGGAGATTCTCTTCAGACCGGTGATGATCTTCTCGTTTTTGTCAGCGCCGTATTTCAGGGTGATGTGCATATTCTGGAATGCACCCTCATCGCTGAGTTCATATTTTGCAATGTATCCCTCGTTTACCAGGATATCAGCGATTGCGATTTTCATTTTGGATGCCGGAACATCTACTGTATCATGTTTTGCAGTGTTAGCGTTACGGATTCTTGTAAGCATATCTGCAATCGGATCACTCATACTCATTTGAATTTGCCTCCTTCTAAAATTTTACCAACTAGCTTTCTTAACGCCAGGAATCTGGCCTTTGTATGCTAATTCACGGAAGCAGATTCTGCAGATTCCGTATTTTCTTAAATATGCGTGTGGACGGCCACAAATTCTGCAACGATTGTATTCTCTTGTAGAGAATTTAGCTTTGCGCTGCTGTTTGATTTTCATTGCTGTTTTAGCCATGAATCAATTCCTCCTATTACTTTGCGAATGGCATGTTGAATAATGTCAGTAATTCACGAGCTTCTTCATCTGTGTTAGCAGTGGTAACGAAGATAATGTCCATACCTCTGACTTTATCAACTTTATCATACTCGATCTCTGGGAAAATCAGCTGCTCTTTGATACCAAGAGCATAGTTTCCTCTGCCATCGAAAGCGTTCGGATTTACGCCGCGGAAGTCACGTACACGAGGCAGTGCCAGGTTGATCAGGCGGTCTGCGAACTCGTACATTTTCTCGCCACGAAGGGTAACTTTGCATCCGATCGGCATACCCTCACGGATTTTAAAGTTTGCTACGGAATTTTTCGCTTTGGTGGTAACTGCTTTCTGTCCGGTGATAGCTTCCATATCACTGATTGCAGCGTCCAGAAGTTTAGCGTTCTCCTTAGCTTCACCAACACCCATGTTGATTACGATTTTGGAGAGCTTCGGCACTTCCATCACGTTTTTGTATCCAAATTTTTTGGTCATTGCATCAACGATCTGCTCGTTGTAAAGATCTTTCAGTCTACTCACGGTTTTGCCTCCTCTCTTCCTTAATCAATTACTGCGCCGTTCAGCTCTTTTGCTTTTGCAACGCGGGTTCTAACAGCTTTTGTTTTGCCGTTTTTCTCAACCATCTCAACTTTGATTCCAACGCGGGTCGGAACTCCTTTTACAACCAGCATTACGTTGGATGCATCGATAGGAGCTTCTTTGTTAACGATTCCGCCCTGCTGATTGCTCATAGACGGTTTCTCATGCTTTGTAATCATGTTTACGCCTTCAACAACAACACGGTTGTTCTTTACGTCAACGCTGACCACTTTGCCGGTTTTGTCTTTATCTTTGCCGGCGATTACCTTTACGGTATCGCCTTTTTTAATCTTCATTGACATAGCTGTCCTCCTATAATACTTCCGGAGCTAAGGAAACAATCTTCATGAACTGTTTCTCACGAAGCTCTCTGGCTACTGGTCCAAAAATACGGGTTCCTTTTGGAGTTTTGTCATCTTTGATAATAACTGCTGCGTTCTCATCAAATTTGATGTAAGAACCGTCTTTACGACGAGCGCCTTTTACGCTTCTTACAACAACAGCTTTTACTACGTCACCTTTTTTAACAACGCCGCCTGGTGTTGCATCTTTGACTGAAGCAACGATTACATCACCAATGTTGGCATATCTTCTTGTAGAACCGCCCATAACACGAATGCATAAGATTTCTTTTGCACCGGTGTTGTCAGCGACTTTCAGTCTAGTTTCCTGCTGAATCATGCTGGTATTCCTCCTTTAGCATTCTGATCTCTTATTTATTTCGCTTTCTCAACGATCTCCACAAGTCTCCATCTCTTATCTTTGGATAAAGGTCTTGTTTCCATAACTCGTACGGTATCACCTACATGGCACTCGTTGTTTGCATCGTGTGCTTTCAGCTTATATGTGCTTTTTACAATTTTCTTGTACAGAGGATGTTTTACATGGTCTTCGATGGCAACCACGATAGTCTTATCCATCTTATCGCTGACAACTTTGCCCACGCGAGTTTTTCTAAGATTTCTTTCTTCCACGATATTTTCCTCCTAATTACTCAGCTGCGTTTGCCTTCTGGGCAATAACAGTCTGGATTCTTGCAATATTTTTGCGAACCTCTTTGATTCGGCTTGTATTGTCAAGCTGGTTGGTTGCATTCTGGAATCTTAAATTGAAGAGTTCCTTTTTAGCAGCTACTAATTCGTCATTCAGCTCAGCTGCGCTCTTTGTATTTAAATCTTTTACAAATTCGTTAGTTTTCACTGTTATCACCGCCTTCTAAGTCTGCACGAGAAACAACTTTGCATTTACATGGTAACTTATGCATGGCAAGACGTAATGCCTCGCGGGCTGTTTCTTCCGGAACACCTGCGATTTCGAACATTACACGGCCTGGTTTTACTACTGCTACCCAGTACTCCAGAGAACCTTTTCCGGAACCCATTCGGGTTTCAGCCGGCTGTGCGGTTACTGGTTTGTCCGGGAAAATTTTGATCCAAACTTTACCACCACGTTTGATGTAACGTGTCATGGCGATACGGGCTGCCTCGATCTGGTTGGATTTGATCCAGCATGGCTCAAGGGCTACGAGACCAAATTCACCGTAGTTAATTTTGTTTCCTCTGAGGGCTTTACCCTTCATGGAACCACGGAACTGTTTACGACGTTTTACTCTCTTCGGCATTAACATAATTAATTCTCGCTCCCTTCCTTTTTAGTTCTGGTTGGAAGTACTTCGCCATTGTAGATCCATGCTTTTACGCCAACTTTACCGTAAGTGGTATCTGCTTCAGCGAATCCATAATCGATATCGGCACGCAGGGTCTGCAGCGGAATAGTTCCCTCGCTGTAGAACTCGGTACGAGCCATATCAGCTCCACCAAGACGTCCGGATACAGATGTTTTGATTCCCTTAGCGCCAGCTCTCATCGTACGCTGCATGGTAGACTTCATAGCACGACGGAAGGAAATACGGTTTTCCAGCTGTAATGCAATGTTCTCAGCAACGAGCTGTGCATCGCGGTCCGGTCTTTTTACTTCTTTGATATCTACGATAAGCTTTTTGTCAGTCAGTTTCTGAACTTCAGCTTTTACTTTCTCGATCTCTGCTCCGCCTTTACCGATAACAACGCCCGGTTTTGCGGTGTAGATGATAACTTTTACTCTGTCAGATGCTCTTTCGATTTCGATCTTGGAAACACCTGCGCTGTACAGTTTCTTCTTCAGGTATGTGCGGATGTTGTAGTCCTCTACGAGGTTATCTGCGAAATCACCCTCGGCATACCATTTGGAATCCCAGTCTTTAATAACACCGACTCTCAGGCCGTGTGGATTAACTTTCTGTCCCATGACATGTCCTCCTTATTTCTCGTCTAACACAATCGTGATGTGGCTGTTTCTCTTCAGGATTCTGTAAGCTCTGCCCTGTGCTCTCGGATGAATTCTCTTCATGGTCGGAGCCTTGTTAGCGAAGCACTCAGCTACATACAGGTTTTCTCTGGAAAGACCGTTGTTGTTCTCAGCGTTTGCGATTGCGGACTCCAGCAGTTTTTTCACTACGCTGGAGGCATATCTCGGGTTATAAGTTACAATACCAAGTGCGGTTGTTACGTCTTTACCGCGGATTGCATCTAAAACAAATCCAGCTTTCTGCGCAGACATTCTAGCGTAGGATAACTTTGCAGACGGTCTGGTATCTTTGTTAGCATTTCTTGCTCTTTTAATCTGACTTCTATGTCCTTTAGCCATTGCTAAAAAACCTCCTCTCTCAAATCATTCTACTTAGCGGACGCCGGATTTCTTCTCGTCCTTGCCGTGACCTCTGTAGGTTCTGGTTGCTACGAACTCACCGAGTTTGTGTCCAACCATATCCTCTGTAACGTATACCGGCACATGTTTTCTTCCGTCATGAACAGCGATTGTGTGTCCAACGAATGACGGGAAGATTGTAGAACGACGTGACCAGGTTTTAATGACTGTTTTATCTCCTGAAGCGTTTGCAGCGTCAACTTTCTTTAACAGGCTTTCATCTGCAAATGGTCCTTTTTTTAATGAACGAGACATCGTTTACCTCCTTATTTCGATAAAGCTTTTCCATCGCGTCTTCTTACGATGTACTTGTTAGACTGCTTGTTCTTTGCTCTGGTCTTCAGGCCAAGAGCCGGTTTTCCCCAAGGAGTAGACGGGCCCGGACGTCCGATACCGGTCTTTCCTTCTCCACCACCATGTGGATGGTCATTCGGGTTCATGACAGAACCACGTACAGTCGGGCGGATACCCATGTTACGTTTCCGTCCTGCTTTACCAATGTTGATCAGGCTGTGCTCGCCATTTCCAACAACACCGATGGATGCACGGCAGTTGATCGGAACCATTCTCATCTCTCCGGACGGAAGACGAAGGGTTGCGTATTTGCCTTCTTTAGCCATCAGCTGAGCGCCATTACCAGCTGCACGAACAAGCTGTCCGCCTTTGCCTGCATGAAGCTCTACGTTGTGAACCATGGTACCAACCGGAATCTCGGACAGCGGCAGGCAGTTTCCAGGTCTTACCTCGGCAGCAGCGCCGCTCATAACCTTCATGCCAACTTTCAGTCCTTCCGGAGCCAGGATGTATGCTTTCTCGCCGTCTGCATAGCAGATCAGAGCGATGTTTGCTGTTCTGTTCGGATCGTACTCGATCGATTTAACGATTGCCGGAACATCATCTTTTCTTCTCTTGAAGTCGATGATTCTGTATTTTCTTCTGCTTCCGCCTCCGCGGTGTCTTACAGTGATTTTACCCTGGTTGTTACGACCAGCGTTTTTCTTCAGGGACACTACCAGAGATTTCTCCGGTGTGCTCTTCGTGATTTCGTTGAAATCAGAGGAGGTCATGTGTCTTCTGGAAGGTGTATATGGGTTAAAGCTTTTGATTCCCATTACTTTGTTCTCCTTTCATTTCGTATCGCACTTATGTGTGCATATTTCGAACAGCTGCTAATTAAAGTCCTTCGAAGATTTCGATATCTTTGCTGTCCTCGGTCAGAGCAACGATTGCTTTCTTGCTCTTTGCAGTTTTTCCAACTACCATTCCACGACGTTTGTTCTTTCCGTCCATGTTCATGGTGTTTACGCTTTTTACTTTTGTTCCTTCGAACATTTTCTCAACTGCTTCTTTAATCTGAGATTTGTTTGCTTCCGGGTGAACCATAAATGTGTATTTCTTCTCGCCCATAGCGTTCATGCTCTTCTCAGTTACGATTGGTTTCAGGATTACGTCGTAATATCTGATATCTGCCATTATGCGTACACCTCCTCGATAGATGCAACACTTGTTTTGGTTGCGATGATGGTGTTGTATTTCAGCATGTCGAATACGTTGATGGTATTAACAGATGCAGTCTGAACGCCAGCAATGTTTCTTGCGGACAGTGCTACGTTTTCGCTATCATCTCCGATGATTACCAGTGCGTTGTTTACTTTGAGGTTGTCAAGCACTTTCTTCATCTCTTTTGTTTTAACTTCTGCAAGTTTCAGCTCATCAAGAACGATGAATTTGTTCTCCTGAACTTTGCTTGTCAGAACGGATTTTAATGCAGCTCTTTTCTCTTTCTTGTTCATTTTGAAAGAGTAATCTCTTGGTACTGGAGCGAATACAACTCCGCCGCCTGTCCACTGAGGAGCTCTTGTTGAACCCTGTCTTGCGTGACCTGTTCCTTTCTGTCTCCACGGTTTTCTTCCGCCACCGCTTACTTCGGAACGGGTTTTAGCTTTCTGAGTTCCCTGACGATTATTTGCAAGCTGAAGCACTACAGCCTGATGTACCAGATGCTCGTTGATTTCTACACCGAACACTGCATCATTAAGCTCCATGCTGCCAACTTCTTTGCCTTCCATATTTAATACAGATACGTTAGCCATTACGTGTGTTCCTCCTTTCAACGAACTTATTTACCGCATTTTACTGTCTCTTTGATGGTAACCATGGATTTTTTCGGTCCTGGTACAGCACCTTTGACTAACAGTAAATTGTTCTCTACGTCAACTTTTACGATTTCCAGGTTCTGTACGGTGATTTTCTTTCCACCCATCTGTCCTGGCATTCTTTTTCCTTTGAATACCTTACTCGGATCGGAGCAAGCACCATTGGAACCTGCGTGACGATGATATTTGGAACCATGAGCCATAGGTCCTCTGGACTGACCATGTCTCTTGATGGCACCCTGGAATCCTTTACCTTTGCTTGTTGCAGTAGCGTCGATTTTGTCGCCTGCGCCAAAGATATCGGCCTTGATTTCCTGTCCTAATGTATAGGTTTCGGCATCTTCAAATCTGAACTCTTTCAGATATCTCTTGCAGGAAACACCTGCTTTTGCGAACTGGCCTTTCATCGGTTTGTTCACACGGTTTTCTTTCTTCTCGCCGAAGCCTACCTGAATTGCACTGTACCCGTCGTTGTCTGCGGTTTTCACCTGTGTTACAACACACGGACCTGCCTGCAATACAGTTACCGGTACTAAAACACCGTTTTCGTCGAAGATCTGAGTCATTCCGACTTTTGTAGCTAAAATTGCTTTCTTCATTCCTTTTACCTCCTGTTTTATCTACAGCGGAACTTCCTATTATAAAGAAGTTCATTCTAGCGAACAGTTGATATAAGTGGAACACTATGACCCTTAGGGATGTTGATTCCTTCGAATGAGTGTTGCTTCTATATCATCCATTGCTTACTTAATTGATGGCCGGGGGCTGATCCCGGACTTTTTGCAGCTGATCTTATTTGTTTTTCATCTTGATGTCGATGTAAACACCAGCCGGCATTTCCAGTCTTGATAATGCATCCACTGTTTTCTGGGTAGGTGCGATGATATCAATCAGTCTCTTGTGGGTTCTCTGCTCGAACTGCTCACGGGAATCTTTGTACTTATGAACTGCACGAAGGATAGTTACTACCTCTTTCTTCGTTGGAAGCGGTACTGGTCCGCTCACCGTTGCTCCGTTCTTCTTTACAGTTTCGATAATTTTCTGTGCAGATGCATCTACTAACTGATGATCATACGCTTTCAGTGTAATTCTCATTACTTGACTTGCCATAAAAAAAGTCGCCTCCTTTTCGCACTTTTACGAGTACGACAAGCGGTGACTGTACACTTACCCGTGTGTGTCCTGATGTTTGCACACGGTCGTTTCCACTCTTACAGGTGGACTTAATTGTGGGTACAGTGACTTGTCGCCAGTTTCTTTAACTTGACATTCGCTCCACGGAAAACCCGCTGTTTCTCAGCGGCAACCTCGCGCTTCAACGCTATCAATGTCACAACAGTTGTTAGTATACAAGAAAGCACGCGAAAAATCAAGGTTTTTTTTTATTTTTTTCGATTTATCCGTTTTTATGCAAAAAGAGAAATACAGGGGGGCCGTGTTGTGCACTTTTCCTATATTTCTCTCTTTTTTGACGTTTTCCAACTATTCAGAGCCCCATCTCGATTCCGCTGCGATGCATCTCGATGTGGCTTCTTGCCATATGAACAAAAAGAAAAGAACGTTCATTCATGCAAGCATGATTCGCGTTCTTTTCTTTTCGTTCGCATGGCTCTGAATAGTTACAGAATGTCGGAATAATCTAAGATTGTGATGCCGGTTGCAGGATCTTCAATGACTTTCGGGTCATCTCCGGCTGCGTGGGCCTTCTGGAGGAGTTCTTCCGCCGTGTAAACCGGCATGGCAAGTTCGATCGGCTCGGACGGTTCCGGTTCCGGCTCTTCGATGGTTTCTTCAAACTCTTCGATTTCTTCCACAGTTTCCGGCTCTGTAGATTCCGTTTCTTCGGTTTCTTCTGTCACTTCTTCCGCTGTTTCTTCTGCGGCAGCTTCTTCGACGATTTCCGTTTCTTCCACGGCTTCCGGAATTTCTTCGGTTTCTTCTCCTCTTACAAGGTTCTGCAGATCGACGGTATTAAAGGACACCTGCTCCGTTTCTTCTTCTTCCAGATCCGGAATTTCAAATTCGTCCTGTTTCTCTTCTTCTGCCGTTTTCTGGTCGGCTGCTCTCAACTGTTCGGTCATTTCCTGTTCTTCCCGTTTCTTTTTTTCTTCCAGGGCAGCTTTCTTTCTGCTGCGAAGCTCTTCGGACGCTTTCTCATCGTCCTCGTCTTCGTCTTCTTCCTCTTCTTCCTCATCCTCTTCTTCATCACGTTTCCATACCTCGGAAAGGATGAACAGAATGACCAGAAACAGAATGGCAAGTCCGATGATCATGATTCCCTCTCTGCTCTGCGCCGCCATCGACAGAAAGCCGATCACCGGAATCGTGATGATCACTTTGCTCACGGTTGCTCTCACGGTAATTTCCGTTGTGTCTCCACTGATCACATTTTTTACGGATGCGGTTCCGGCAGCGATGTCGAGGGACTGTATCGTATAGATATACTTTCCGGAATTGTCATCAACCAGGATTTTGTCTCCCGTCGCAACCGATGACGTATCTGTCTTCTTTGCGTACGTAACAGCGCCGCGGGAAATGTTGGTATTTCCCATCCCGTCTGAGACAAGTGTCGTGATGCCGGCAAACGGCGGAATCACCAGTGCGCCTGCTGACAGGATTGCAAGCAGAAGCAGCGTATTCACAATTACCTTCAGTAATTTTGACATATTCAATTCTCCTTGTATTCTCAGTCTTTGCCCCCTATTATAACCCCTTTTCTTCGATTATGCAAGAAAACGTTACGCATCGTGTCCCGGCCGCCCGGTTCCGCGTGTCGAATTTTTCGATTTTTTCTTGAAGATCTGTCCTGTTTCTTCTATACTATATGCATAACCAAAGGGGGAATACTTTCATATGAATACACTGATCAAAACCATCGAAGATCTTTCCCTGAACGCATGGCCGTCTCACCAGATCGAGCTGTACGACGGATGGATTCTTCGTTTTTCTTATTTTTATACACACCGGACCAACAGCGTCGAGCAGATCGGGCCGTCCACGATTCCGGTGGAGGAAAAAGTGCAGTACTGTGAGGAGATCTACCGTCGCTGGGGTACACCGGCAATTTTCAAGATCAGTCCGCTTGTCAATCCGGGCTTTGATGCAATGCTCGCCGACCGCGGCTATGTAGTCCAGCACACGACGCACGTCATGACAATGGATCTGGCGAACTTTGCCAAAAAGGATCCTGCCGTTGCCGTGACCGTCAGCAGCTTTATCCCGCCGAAATGGATTGACAGCCTCTTTGCTTTAAAGAGCACGACGAACGTGATGCACCGTATGGTCGTTCCTTCGATGTACCGCGCCATTCCAAAAGAAACCATCTGTACCTCCATCCAGGATGAAACCGGAACAATCGTTGCCACCGGCCTTGGCATCCGCGACCGCGATTACGTCGGTGTCTATGCCATCCATGTGCATCCTGCGTACCGCCACCGCCACTACGCTTCCTCGATCTGCCGCACAATCCTCTCCGAGGGAATCCGGCTCGGTGCAACGAAAGCGTATCTTCAGGTTGTCGAGGGAAACACGCCTGCGATCACACTGTATGAATCGCTCGGTTTTTCCTATCTCTATACCTACTGGTTCCGCGCGAAGAACGTGGTCTGATTTTCGTCTGTTTTCGCATAAAAAAGCATAGCAAAACGCATGTCAAAATTTTCTGACATGCCGTTTTGCTCTATGTTTATGCTATAAGTGCAGTAAGATTATTCAGCAGAAGGACTGCTTAAATATTTTTCAACGCCGTCCATGGCTTCGCTCTCGTCTTTTCCGTTTGCGGTCACGGTAACTTCCTCGCCATTGTCCAGACCAAGTGTCATCATACCCATAATGCTCTTCGCATTTACTTTTTTTCTGCCGCTCTCGACGTAGATTTCACTTTCGTACTGGCTCGCTACCTGTACCAGCATGGCAACTGGTCTCGCCTCCAGGCCGCTTGAAAGACGAATTGTGATTGGTTTCTTAATCATAATACTTCTCCTCCTTGTTTCCTTCGCAAATCTTCTGCAATCTCTTTTAGTTTCCTTAATCTATGATTAACTCCGGATTTACCAACAACCGGCGTTAACATCTTGCCCAGTTCCAGAAGCGATGCTTCCGGGTATTGTAAGCGGAGCCTTGCCATCTGCTCCAGCGGTTCCGGCAGAGAAGAAAAGCCTGTGGTTTCTTCGATATACCGGATATCTTCGATCTGGCGGATCGCCGCGCTGACCGTTTTGTTGATGTTGGCAGTTTCACAGTTCACCTTTCGGTTGACACTGCCGCGCATTTCTTTTAAGATCCGCACGTTTTCCAGATTCATAAGTGCGATGTTGGCTTCCATGATGCCAAGCATCTCCACAATCTGTGCGCCTTCTTTCATATAAACCACATGGTGGTTTTTCCGGAGAACGATCCGTGCATCAATTCCAAAGCTTTTCAGAAGTTCCTGCACCTGTTCTGCTCTCGGCGCATCGGGGCAGACAATTTCGAGATGGTAAAACCGGTTGGGATCGCTGATGGAACCGGACGCTAAAAATGCGCCCCGCAGAAATGCCCGTTTGCAGCACTGACGCTGTACCACAACAGCCGGAATCGGCATTGTTAACTGCCGGTCTGTCTCGTGTAACTTCACTGCCTGCAGAATCTGACGGGTTTCTTCCCTGTCATTTGCGCGGATCAGATACGTATTTTCCTTCTGATTCAGCTTAACTGCAAGCTCTGCCTCTATATTAAATGTTTTTTTCAATAAAGTAAAGTACTTTCTTGCCACATACGCATTCTCTGTCTGAATCCGTATCGTCCCGTCCTTCTCGGAAATCTGTCCGCAGAGTGACAGGATCGCCGCTGTTTCCGCAATCTGGCAGTGGCGTGCCGTCGGAAGATGTCTCGATAATTCCTCTTTTACCTCGCTTGAGAATGACATCCTTCCACCTCTAAATTCCTTTTCGGATGGCGTCTTTTTCCAGATCCCGGTGCTCAATCCGGATTCCATAGTCCTTCGCGTTGGAAAGACGCCGGTACAGCTCGTTGGCAAGGGTTACGGAACGGTGTTTTCCGCCGGTGCAGCCGATGCTGATAATGAGCTGATGCTTGCCCTCGGAAATATAATTCGGAATCAGAAAACGGATCATATCCTCTAATTTTTCCGCAAACACCTGCGCTGTCTCAAATCCCATCACATAATCCCGCACCGGAGCATCGTTGCCGGAGAGCGGGCGCATGCCTTCTACGTAGTAGGGATTCGGCAGGAACCGCACATCGAAAACAAGGTCCGAATCCGCCGGGATTCCGTATTTGAATCCAAATGAGAGCACAGTAATCATCAGATTTTTGAATTTCTGATCCTGCACGAAAATCTTATCGAGCTCCGCTTTCAGCTCTCTTGTGAGAAGCTGGCTCGTATCGAGAATGTAGTCCGCATCTTTTTTCAGGAACTCAAGTGCTTTGCGCTCTTTTCTAATTCCCTCATCCACCCGTCCAAGACCTGCCAGCGGGTGCGTTCTTCTCGTCTCTTTGTATCGTTTGACCAGCACGTCATCGGACGCGTCCAGAAACAGGATCTCATAGCAGATTCCGTTGATGCTCATCCACTCCAGAACACTCTGCAGGTCCGGGAGCGCCTGGCCGCTTCGGATATCGATTCCGACTGCCACTTTCTGGATTTCTCCGGAAGTACCGTCGGCGGTAAGCTGTGCAAATTTTTCAACCAGCGGGATCGGAAGGTTATCGACGCAGAAATATTCCGCGTCCTCCAGCATTTTCAACGCTGTACTTTTTCCCGCACCGGACATGCCGGTCACAATTACAAAACGCATGTTTTTTCTCCTTTGGTGGATAACGAAAATCAGAATTCCCCGAGGAACTGGATTTCCGGCTCAAGCTGTACGCCAAACTGTTCTTTTACTTTTGCCTGGATCTGACGGATCAGTTCCATCACATCCGATGCGGTTGCACCGCCTGCATTGATCAGAAAGCCGCAGTGTTTTTCCGATACTTTTGCACCGCCGACTGCGTAGCCGGAAAATCCGGCATCCATCACAAGCTTGCCTGCAAAATAGCCTTCCGGCCGCTTGAATGCGCTGCCGGCGCTCGGATACTCGAGCGGCTGTTTCTCTACCCGCTTGTTTTTCAATTCCTGCATGCGGGCAAGAATTTCTTCTTTATCTCCCGGAACAAGCATAAGTTCTGCTCCAAGTACGACGTAGCCTCTGTCTTTGATGACGCTGGCACGGTAGCCGAAGCCGAGCTCTTCTTTTTCCAGTTCCCGGATCTCACCTTCTCTTGTGAGTACAGTGACATTCTGTACAATATCCTTCACCTCTCCGCCGTAGCTCCCGCGTTCATACGGACGCCGCCGCCTAAAGTTCCAGGGATTCCGGAGGCAAACTCCATACCGGAAAGACCGGCTTCTCTTGCCGCCCGGCTGATGGATACGAGCATGCTTCCAGCTTTCGCCCGGATTCTGTTTCCTTCCACTTCGATTCCCTGAAAGTTTTTGTAAACCGAAAGAATCACACCGTGGTAGCCCTCGTCACTTACAACGAGATTGCTGCCGTTTCCGGTGACGAACCACGGGATCTCTTTTTCTTCGCAGAGAGCCACGATTTTTCTAATTTCTTCTTCTGTATGAGGAGCGACGAAATAATCTGCCGGACCGCCCACACGGAAGGTCGTATGATTTTTCATCGGTTCTGCGGTCTGTACCGCATCTTCCCCTGCAATTGCATAAAGTTCTCTGACAATCTCTTCTTTGATCACGATTTTTACCCTTTGCCGCATCTGCGGCCGAACATTTCATTACGAATTACTACGAATTACAGATTATACTTTTTAGACGCGAAAGCAGCCGACATCCCTCACTTCTTCGTTCGTTCTGCCAGCCGCTGTTTTTCTTCTTCGTCTGCCCGCCTTTTTGCAGGCTCACGGGGTATTCTACCACGAACCCTCAAAAAGTGCAACGAACTTTTTCGTTCCGGCTCTTTTTTCTATCAGATCTTCCGGATCAGTATCATTTCCTACATCAGACAGTCTTTTCCATGGATTCTCGACGGGGTGACAAGCACCATCTGATTCATGAGATTTTCTTCTGAAAGAACAGCAACGCGCAGATATTCTCTCGTGTGTCCCGTCCAGTAACGGACGCCGTCGATCTCGACTTCTTCTTCCATGAGCACTTCCAGCTCTTTTCCGAGGAAGCCTTCCATATATTCCTGTCTCCGTCTCTCGTCCAGTTCCAGCAGAACGTGGCTGCGCTTCGTCTTCTCCTGCTCCGGAATCTGGCCTGCCATCGCTGCGGCGCGGGTGCCTTCTCTTCTCGAATACTTGAAGATGTGAGTCTCGAAGAAATGAATGTCCTCGACAAAGGCGCGCGACTCTTCAAACTCCTCCTCACTCTCCTGCGGGAAACCGACAATCACATCGGTCGTCAGCGCCGGATTTCCATATACCTTACGCAGCAGATCGCATTTGTGTTTGTATTCTTCTGCGGTATATTTCCGGTTCATCCGCTTCAGTGTTCCATTGCTTCCGCTCTGCAGCGAAAGATGGAAATGCGGGCACACCTTCGGCATTGCGGCGATCGCCTCTGCAAACTCTTCGGTGATGATGCCCGGCTCCAGGGATCCGAGACGGATTCTTCTGATGCCGTCCACTGCATCAACAGCGCGGATCAGGTCGAGCAGCGTCTCTTTTTCGCCCTCCGGGAAATCGAGTCCGTAGGAGGAAAGGTGGATACCGGTCAGCACGACTTCCTGGTATCCGGCCTCCACCAGACGTTTTACTTCTTCTACCACATCACTCTGGCGGCGGCTTCTGACTCTGCCGCGCGCGTACGGGATAATACAATAAGTACAGAACTGATTGCATCCATCCTGTACTTTCAGGAATGCGCGGGTGTGCTCCGCCGTTTTGCTGATCGAGAGTGTCTCGTACTCACGGTTGTGTGTCATATCCACGAGGAAGCTCTTACACTCCGCGTCGGATGGTTTTCCACCATCCTCACGTTCTGCCAGAAAGTTTTCCAGAATATCCACAAGATCTTTCTTCTTATTATTTCCGATGATCAGATCAATCGCCGTATCCTCTTCGAGTTTTTCCCCAGCCGCCTGCACATAACAGCCGCAGGCCACGACAACCGCATCGGGATTCATCTTTTTCGCTTTGTGCAGCATCTGCCGCGATTTCCGGTCCGCAATGTTCGTCACGGTACACGTATTGATAATGTAAACATCCGCTCCCGGTGCAAAAGGCACGATCTCGTACCCTCTGTTTTCGAGGAGCTGCTGGATGGCTTCCAGCTCATATGCGTTCACTTTACACCCAAGATTATGCAAAGCTACCGTTTTTTTCATGCCATACTCCTTTCTTCTTCATCTTTATTATTAAAAATCACGAAGATTCCACTTTATCTTTGTATGTTTTCGCATTGACTTTTTCCCCTCCAGACGGTAAGATAAAGCTGTTAAATGAGGGTAATAAATAATGTTAACCAAATAACAGGGAGGATTACAAACATGAAAACAGTACAGATTTCTCTTAATTCTATCGACAAAGTAAAATCTTTCGTCAACGACATTTCCAAATTCGATTTTGATTTCGATCTGGTATCCGGAAGATACGTGATCGACGCAAAATCCATCATGGGAATCTTCAGCCTCGACCTTTCCAAACCGATCGACCTGAACGTCCATGCTGATGGAGATGCTCTTCAGACCGTACTTGATGTTCTTGCTCCGTACATTGTATAATTACGATAGAACATAAGGGCCGCGCACTCGCCGCGGCTCTTTTTTTGTCTTTGTTTATCATCAGGACCGGATCTTGTTTTTCAGAACCCCCAAAACAAGATCCGGCCTTTTTGTTCTTTAAAGCAAGTTTTCCTTAGCAGACCTCGATCGTCTCTGCGGTAGAAACTGCGCGTTCCATCATCTCGTCGATCACGTCGTCCAGATGGCGCTCGGAGCATTTGATGACATTCAGGTTCGGTTTTGTCACCGGATGCTTTGCAACGAAGATCGTGCAGCAGTCCTCATACGGCAGAACAGATGTCTCGTACGTACCGATTTTTTCGGAAATATCGACGATCTCCTGTTTGTCGAAACCGATCAGCGGACGGAAGACCGGCATGGTGCAGACTTCGTTGGTAACGGCGAGGGAATGCATCGTCTGGCTTGCCACCTGTCCGATACTCTCTCCGGTGATCAGGCCAAGGCATTTGTCCTGACGTGCAAACGCTTCTGCGATCTTCATCATATAACGGCGCATGATGATGGTCAGCTCGTCGTGCGGGCATTTTTCGTAGATTGCAAGCTGGATCTCGGTGAAGTTGACCACATGCAGACGGATCGGGCCGCTGTAGCGTGCAACGAGTTTTGCAAGATCCACAACCTTCTGTTTGGCTCTCTCGCTGGTGTACGGCGGAGCGTGGAAGTAAACGGCATCAATCTTAACACCGCGTTTTGCGATCATGTATCCGGCAACCGGACTGTCGATACCGCCGGAAAGCAGCAGCATGGCCTGTCCGTTTGTGCCGACCGGCATACCGCCAGGGCCTGCGATGCTCTCGCAGTACAGATAAATCTTCTGACGCAGCTCGACGTTCAGATAGATATCCGGCTCGTGAACGTCTACTTTGAGGTTCGGGCAGACATCGAGGATGCGACCGCCCAGCTCGCAGTTGACTTCCATTGTGTGCATCGGATAGTTTTTGTTCGCACGGCGTGCGCATACCTTAAAGGTTTTCTCCTCGGTCGGGTACAGCTCTTTCACGTAGGAAACCACTGCCTCTGCCAGATCTTCAAAGCCGGTGTCCTCTAAAATGACAACCGGGCAGATCTCGGCGATACCGAAAACTCTTGTCAGCGCATCGACAGCGCCCTCGTAATCAAAGTCTCCTTCGGTGTTGACATAGATTCGTCCCATCTCACGGGTGACCTGGAAATTTCCGTCTACCGGGGCAAGCGCGTGCTCCATCTGTACGCAGAGCGCTTTCTCGAACAGATGACGGTTCTTTCCTTTAATGCCGATCTCGGCATATTTTACCAGAAATGCTTTGTACATCATCGTTTTTTATTCTCCTTTTTTCTCAGCCAGATCACGGAAGAACAGAGGATATTCCTCAGAAAATTTCTTCAGGATCAGGTCAGATACCTGACGCATCTGCGGATGTGCGGCGTTGGCGCTTCGAAGCCGGATAAAGTGGCGCCACTCTCTTAAGTTCATGGTCATGACGATCTCGGTTTTCAGGGAGTTCGGAAGAATGCTTCTTGCCTCCTCCGGCTTTGCTCCGAGTTCGAGCATCTGGAAGTAATACTGCTCTGCAGCTTCCATTGCTTTCTGCCATACCTCGTATTTTTTACGGTCGTTCTCGTCGTCCAGATCATAGGAAAATCCGGTTGCCAGATCGATACAGGTGATCTGGTTTCCAAATTTATCTTTCGAATAGTTGCAGTAGCGGGTGCTCTCCTGGCTGTAGCTTGCGATACGGTGGCGGACGATCTCATGGGTCACGCCGCGGTCGCACGTTACTTTTACGGTGATGGAGCCGTGCTCAATGACGGATTCATGGCCGCGTTTGATGATGCCTGCGATGAATTTCTCTGCAGTGCCTTCTCCAATGCGCTCCTCGCTCTTGTAGCAGACTCTTCCGATTTTCTCGATCCGGCGCAGCATATCCTCGTAGGATTCGGTGCTCAGGATTTCAATTTCCGGCTGTATTGTAATCATAATTTTCCTCTTTCTATTATTTCCTGGTAAATCTGCGCAGCATCGGCAGTACCTCGCGCAGCGTATCCAGGGTGTAATCAATCTGTTCCAGTGTCGTAAATTCGCTGAAGCTGAACCGCACGGCAGACTCCATCTCGGCTTTCGATGCGCCGATGGCAGTCAGCGTCGGGCTTCCGGCTCTCTTGTGTGATGAGCAGGCGCTTCCGGCGGAAACGTAGATCTGGCGGTCCTCCAGCGTGTGCAGCAGCACTTCACTACGCACATTTAAGAACGATGCATTGACAATCTGCGGCGCACCCTCTTCTTCCGGCATGCATGGATGACCACATCGTCCAGCTCCCGCAAGCCTTCGATCAGACGGTGTTTGCAGGCACGCATCTGCGCAGTCTGCTCGTCAAAATGCCTGTAAACGATCTCAGCGGATTTCGCAAGGCCTGCGATGCCCGGCACATTGTCGGTTCCGGAACGCATGCCGTTCTGCTGGCCGCCGCCTAAGATCAGCGGACGGATTTTTGCTTTCTCATCAATATATAAAAAGCCGCTTCCCTTCGGTCCGTGGATCTTGTGGCCGCTCACGGAGAGCATGTCGATGCCCATCCGTTTCGGATAAATCCGGTATTTGCCGAACGCCTGGATCGCATCGACATGAAAATACGTTTTCGGATTTTTCGCCTTGATTCTGCGTCCGATCTCCCCGATTGGCTCAACAGCACCGATCTCATTGTTGACATACATAATCGAAACGAGAATCGTCTCCGGCGTGATCGCTTCTTCGAGTTCGTTCACATCCACAAGGCCTTCTTTATTTACCGGCAGGCGCGTAATACGGAATCCCTGCTCCTCCAGAAATGCCAGCGGTGCCGACACGGCCGGGTGCTCGATCGCGCTTGTGATGATGTGGTTTCCCGTTCTCTTATTTGCCATTGCTGTTCCGACGAGCGCCCAGTTGTCGGACTCTGTGCCACCGGAGGTAAAGAAAATTTCTTTTTCTTTGACTTTCAGAATCTTTGCCAGCGTTTCCTGGGCGGTTCTGATATATTGTTCTGCTTCTACCCCTTTTTGATGCATCGCAGACGGATTTCCATAATGATTTACCATCAGATCACAGACGAGATCTGCGGTTTCCTGATAAACACAGGTGGTTGCGGAATTGTCCAGATATGCTTCCATTATCTTGTTCGTTCCCTTCCTTCTAAAAGATACACCAGAATGGAAAGCACGGTCATTCCGGCCGTTTCCGTGCGCAGAATGCGCTTTCCGAGCGTAATCGGCTCTACCTTTTCCTTCATGGCCATTTCCACTTCCGCTTCGTCGATGCCGCCCTCCGGTCCGATCAGGATCGCAATAGATTCACCCGGTTCAATGGATTCCAGAATTCTTCTCGTTCCTTCCATCCCCTCTGCGTTCTCATACGGCATCAGGCGAACGTCTGATTCTGCCATCATTGCAAGCGCCTGCTGAAATGTAACAGGCATGTGTACCGTCGGAATCTGCATCCGTTTGGACTGCTTTGCCGCACCAAGCGCGATCGTCTGCCAACGCTCTGCTTTCTTTTCCGCCTTTTTCCGGTCCAGCTTCACAACGCAGCGTTTCATCTCCACCGGAACAATTTCCGTCGCACCAAGTTCCACTGCTTTTTGGATGATCAGTTCCATTTTGTCACCTTTTGGCAGACCCTGAAACAGTACAATTCCGGACGGGAGTTCTCTGTCTGCTGCTGTGACTTCTTCTACTGCGGCAAGAACCTCCCCTTCCGGGAAATCCGAAACGGCACAATGATATTCCTTTTCGCCTCCGGTACTGACCAGTATTTTTTCGCCCGGCCGCATGCGGAGCACATTTTTGATGTGATTAACGTCACTGCCCGTGATGTGGACAGTGCCGTCATAAATCTGACTTTCTTCTACAAAAAAACGGTACATGAATCTGTTCTCTTTCTCTTCTGGTGTTTCGCTTTTCTTAATTTACATCGGTTTTCTTGCTGTAACAGAAACCCATTCGCCCTGATGTGTAACTTCAACTACTTCAAGTCCCGCTGCAACGACTGCCTCTTTGACAACTTCCTCTTTCACATCGAGAATGCCGGATGTGATATAAACAGCGCCCGGCTTCATCTGGTGTACGATTACCGGCGTCAGCGGAACGAGAACATCTGCAAGAATATTGGCGGTAACGATATCGTATTTCTCGTATCCGACTCTGTCCTGTACTTCTTTGTCATCAATGATATTTCCGATCATCATATCAAAAGCTTCTACCGGAATTCCATTAACTTCTTTGTTTTCCTCAACCGCAGGAACCGCACACGGATCGAGGTCTGTTCCGACCGCATGACGCGCACCAAGCTTCAGTGCAATAATCGAAAGAATACCGCTTCCGGTTCCGACATCAAGCAGCTCGGTATCCTTTGTCACATATTTCTTTAACTGACGGATGCAAAGCTGTGTTGTCTCATGCATACCCGTTCCAAAGGCTGTGCCCGGATCGATATGGATGATCATTTTATCCCGGTCTTCCGGCTTTACTTCCTCCCAGGACGGGATGATCAGAATGTCGTCCACATAGAACTGTTTGAAATACTGTTTCCAGTTGTTGATCCAGTCCTTGTCCTCTGTCTCAGACTCTGTGATGGTGCACTCTCCAAGGTCCAGGAACTCCTGCATTTCTGCAAGTGCCGCGCGGACATCTGCAAGAACCTTCTCCTTGTCCTCATCCACATCGAGGTAAAAATTCAGGTAGGCAATGCCGTCGTCATCCGGAATATCCGGCATGATATCCACGAACATCTGCTGTTTGTCGCTCTCGGTCAAAGGCTGTTTGTCCTGAATTTCCACGCCTTCGATTCCCACATCGGCCAGAGTGGAGATCACAATGTCTTCCACTTCCGATCTTGTTTTTAATGTAAATTTATTCCATTTCATTGTTTAAACTCCTTTTTGCGCTTCTCTTTTCCATACGTGCAAAGAAAACCACATTTATCATACACGATATCGTTCCTGTTGTAAATGTTATTTTCGGCTTTTACGGCCCGTCTCAATCCGAAATCTTTGTCAGAAAGCCATCTTTTTTCGCCTTCTGATAACGCCATATCAGCCCGAGTGTGGATAAAATGCGAACCCCAAGATCTATCAGGTTGAACCGGTACAGTGCCGTAAGATCTGCCCCAAGTGCCGTATACAGACGGACACCAAGCAACGGCAGAACACTGTTGGTCAGCGTCGTCATCATCGTAAAGAGGCTGATCAAAAGCGAACGGTTCTTTTCCGGTGCGGCATTTAAAAGAATCTGTACCGTGCAGAGTGCAACGGCACACTGTGGAGCGTTCAGAACCGTCATCAGAACAATAAAAGTAACCCCGCGGTACGCCAACGGTAAATGTGGAACCAAAATCATAATAACCGGGCAGAAGCAAAGACCGATCCCGGCGAAAATCAGTGCAAAATCCGGCGATTTTTTCCGGACAACCTTCGCGATCATTCCAACTGCCGCAAGCTGACCGATATTGAAAACACCGTTGCAGATGGAAAGTGTCATCTCCGACATTTTGCAGTATTTGACCTGTCCTAAATACCACATGCTCCAGTCAAGCTGCCAGGTGATATAGAAAAAGACCACCGGCACGAAGAACCAGCGCAGTGCTTTATTTTTTCCCACACTTGTGATCGCCTCCAGCAGGTCAGGAACAGAAAAACGTGAGGATGCATTTCCCGCTTCTGCCGAAGCTTTGCCCTCCTCCTGCTGTTTCACCGGAATTTTTTTGATTGCAGCGGCCTGCAACAGAACACAGACAGCAGACAAATAAAAGAAGCTTCGGAGTACCAGAAGCTTTCCATCGGCCGTGTGGCATCTTCCCATCAGAATCCCGCAGATCACCGGTGCAAAAATGCCAATCACAAACATGAACTGATTCCGAAAGGCATAGACATCATTTCGCTGTCGCAGCGAAACCGCAGCACCGAACATCGCCTGCCACTGCGCATTGTAGATGGCAAGTGCACCCGCAGTAAATGCCAGCGATACAAAAAACAGATCCATACGTCTCTCGCCGAGTACCGGTACACTGCCAAGAAATGCATAACCGGCACACATCATAAGAAGCGTAAGCAGCGGTATCGTCTTTGTCGACTTCAGATGATCCGCCAGAATTCCAAGCGGCAGCAATGCTGCACACGCTACAATGTTCGGCACCATCTGGATAATGCCGATCTGACTGTCGGTTGCACCCATGTTTGTCGCATACAGATTCAGGCCGAAACCGTTGATCGATGTGATATATTGCAGAAATACACCCTCGACGGCAAACAGCAGCATGATCTGCGCAGATGGCGGCATCTTCTTTGCCCGGTAAAACAGACTCTTTTTCATTGCTTCATCCCCCATGCCTTCTTTTGTCATCTTCACGTTCCTGCCCCCTGCCGGATACGTAAAGATTCTGCTCTCATAATGGCAATTTCATGTTCAAATGTCAACAGAAATACCCGGATCCGATGTGAGAATTTTAACGGCATTTTCTGTCAATATTCACAAAAGAAAAAAGGGCATTTTCCCTGTTGAATGCATGGGTTTGGCATAAGAAAAAGGAGCCCCCGTTTTACCTGGGGCTCCGCCTATTGGAAATGTTTATAGCAATCTCAGAAACTATAGCAAGACCAGAAAATAACGCAAAAAAGGCAGTGCTGCAGGGCGCGAATTACAAGGAACGGATTTGAAGGCGTACCGGGGTACGACGAAAATCCGTGACGCAGTAATTCACGTTCTGCAGTGCTGAATTTTTTGCGTTATTTTCTGGTCTTGCTATAAATTCATCTCCCACCGCAGAACGTATCTTCTTGCCGGAAGAGGATAAAAAAATTCAGAACTGCTTTTTTGCATTATTTTCGGGGTTTGCTATCAGAATTCGATCTCGCGCAGATATCTGTGCAGCGCATCCTGCCAGGTCGGCAGTTTTTCGAATCCGTTCTCGGTCAGTTTCTCTTTGCTCATGCGGCTGTTGGACGGACGTTTTGCTTTTGCCGGGTACTGGTCAGAGCTTACCGGTGATACACTTACTTTTCCGTAAGCCGGATCGATCTCAGCGGCCTGTTTGAAAATCTCGCAGGCGAACTCATACCAGGAGCAGAGTCCCTCGTTTGTTGCATGGTAGCGGCCGTAGTTCTCTTTCTCTGCCATGTCAACAAGCAGGCGGGACAGGTCGTAGGTGTAGGTCGGGCTTCCTACCTGATCATCTACAACAGTCAGATGATCGTGTGTCTTTCCAAGGTTCAGCATGGTCTTGATGAAGTTCTTTCCGTTCACGCCGAATACCCATGCGATGCGGACGATGTAGAATTTTTTCACCCATTTCTCTACCGCGAGCTCTCCCTCGTATTTCGTCTGGCCGTATACGTTCAGCGGATGACGCTCATCATCCGGCTCCCACGGGCGGGTACCCTGGCCGTCGAATACGTAGTCGGTGGAGATGTAGATCATTTTGCAGTCAAGGTCATGGCAGACTTTTGCGATGTTCTCGGTTCCGACTGCATTGACCTGATGTACTTTTTCTTTTTTGTCATCATCCTCAGCAAGGTCTACAGCGTCCATGCTGCACAGTGGATTACGACATCCGGATTTGCTTCGGTAATGACTTTTCTTACGCTTTCTGCATCGGTGATATCCATTTCTTCAATATCAACGCCGATTCCTTCATGACCGCGTTTTGCAAGTTCATTCATGACGTCATGGCCGAGCTGGCCTTTTACACCTGTTACAAATACTCTCATAATGGTTCTCCTTTTTTCTGATTTTGTTATCGTTATGTTTTGTCTGTCTCTTGTTTTTCAGTCTGATTTTCTGTTTGTACCATGAGTATAAAGGATGACGTTATGTCATGGTCAAGCACTTTTTTCAAAAACTGCCCCGGATTTTTCTTCCGGGGCAGTTTTCTTCAACGCTGTTCGCTTTTATTTGTCGATATATTTTCCGTTCATCACATCCATCAGATACTGGCCGTACTGATTTTTCTTCAGTGGCTCGATGTCGGTCAGAAGCTGGTCTTTGCCGATCCAGCCGTTCAGGTAACCGATCTCCTCGAGGCACGCAATCTTGCGGTGCTGATGCGTCTCGATGGTTTTTACGAAGTTGGTTGCCTCTACCAGACTCTCATGTGTACCGGTATCCAGCCAGGTGAAGCCCTGTCCGAGAAGCTCAACGTTCAGGCTGCCGTCTTCCAGATAGATCCGGTTCAGGTCGGTGATCTCAAGCTCTCCGCGCGGTGACGGTTTCAGGTTTTTTGCATACTCTACGACTTTGTTGTCATAAAAGTACAGACCTGTAACGCAATAGTTTGATTTCGGTTTCTCCGGTTTCTCTTCGATGGAGATGGCTTTTCCCTCGGAGTCAAATTCTACGATCCCGAAACGCTCCGGATCATCTACATAATAGCCGAATACGGTTGCGCCTTTTCCGGTCTCAGCGTTTTCTACTGCTGCTTTCAGGCGTTTGTTCAGACCGTGTCCGAAGAAGATGTTGTCGCCGAGCACCATGGCAACGGAATCATCCCCGATGAACTCCTCGCCGATGATGAAGGCCTGTGCCAGTCCGTCCGGGCTTGGCTGTACCTTGTAGGAAAGCTGTACACCGAACTGATGGCCGTCACCGAGCAGTGCCTCGAAACGCGGGGTGTCCTGCGGGGTGGAGATGATCAGGATGTCGCGGATGCCTGCATTCATAAGAACAGACAGCGGATAATAGATCATCGGCTTGTCATAGATCGGGAGAAGCTGTTTCGATGTTACCATAGTTAACGGATAAAGACGTGTGCCGGAACCTCCGGCAAGTACGATACCTTTCATAATTCGTTACTCCTTTTTCGTATATGATACCTCTAGTATAACCTCATTCCCGGAAACGCGTCAACCCGTATCGTAACGTAACCGTTACTGTTCACCCAGCAGTGAAACACTTGCTGTTTCGCTGCGTAAGAACATGTTTCAGGTGTGAGCAACCCTCCTTTTGCGAAGCAAAACTTTAAATGAGGGTTGCGAATGTTACAGTTCGCTGGGCACCAGTGAACTGTAACACGTAACGGTGTGTGATAACTTTGTGACGTTTCTGTTATCAGCAGCTGTATTTCGTCAGTTTCTGGCGGGAATAGATCGAGCTGTTGCGGTTGAATACGTAGGCCGCGGTGCAGACAATAAAGAAATATGGCAGATAATCGTAGCCAAAAATCTCGCCGCCAATGAAAATAGCCGCCAGTAAGGTGTTGGTTCCGCCGCCAAAAACCGCCGCATAGCCAAGCGCCGCGGAAAGCTCCACCGGAATACCGAACAGATTGCCAAGGACTGCTCCCAGGGTTGCTCCGATGGTAAACAGCGGTGTTACCTCGCCGCCCTGAAACCCGGCGGACAGCGTCAGAATTGTCAGGATAAATTTCAGCGCCCAGTCATATGCATATACCTTTTCCCCATGAAATACCGCTTCCACCAGATTCGTTCCAAAGCCGCAATACCGTCCGCGGTACAGAAGCAGGAACAGAATGCTAAGGATAACACCGATGGAGAAAACACGCACCAGCGGATTTTTGATTTTTTCGCCGAGATATTTTTTCGTGTGCTTTAAGCACCAGGCGAAGAGGCCGCCTGTGATTCCAAAAATAATACCAAGTGTAATCAGACGCACCAGCAGGAACGGTGTCAGGCTTTCGCTGATGTGGACAGCCAGATTTTCTTTGCGGATTCCAAGCAGGGAGCTACAGCGCTCGCAGAGAAAGATGCGGTAAACGCCGGAAGCAGTGCCTCGTACCGCATTTCACCCGCAGCGAGCACCTCTACCGCAAAGATCACAGCTGCAATCGGCGTTCCGAACATGCCCGCAAAGCCGGCGGCCATACCGGTTACCAGAAAGATACCGGGCGCGTTTTTAAACGGTAATTTTTTGCCGGCAAAATAGGAAAACACAGCACCGATCTGAACGGCAACGCCCTCGCGGCCGGCACTTCCACCGAACAGATGCGTCAACGCCGTTGAGAGCATTGCCAGCGGAATCATGCGAAGCGGAAGCTCTGTCTCCTCTTCATACGCTACATCAAAAATCAGACTCATGCCTCCTTTTCCCCTGCCACCGAATTTCTGATTGACTGCCACGATCACAAGACCTGCCATAGCGAGAAACGGCAGACACCAGAAAAGATGTGCCACGCGAACAGCCGTGACTTTCAAAAGCAGACGGCAGAACAGCGCCTCAATCAGACCGACTGCCGCACCGAGCGGAACGCCGGTCACACCGAGCAGCAGCAGGGCGCCGTAGGTGCGAAGGGATTTCTTCAGTTCTTCTTTCATTCTCTTTCTCTCCTTTTCGAATTCTGCTGTTATCATATCACGAAGCGGACAGATTGTGAACTATGGATACCTTTTCCTCCATACTCTTTGCCAGTGCGTCGGCAAATTTTTCCTGCATCCGGATTGCTTCTGTCATCTCCTGCTCCGTAAACTGCGCCGCAGCTTCCTCCTCGGACTGAAACAGCGGAAGAACCAGCTCTCTCGCATACTGTTTTCCCGTTTCAGTCAGACTGATGATTTTTTCCCGCCGGTTTGCCGGATTGACTTCCATTTCGATATATCCTGTTTTCGTTTTTAGTCCGTTTTCGTACTTTTTGTTTTAGTGTTTTTTTCTTCCTTTGTCAAGATTTCCAAAAGCCTCTTTTTTCCGTATATTTTCCGGCATTTTTCAAATACTAGCAACTGTCCAGACACTGTTAGGGAAAGGAGATTTTGAAGATGAGAAAAATCAGAAGAGTGTATATGACGCTGGCATTGGCGGTATTACTGGCCGGGATGACGGCCTGTGGAAACAACACCACGAACGACACCGGAAATGGCAATACCAACACGGAGAGCGACATGGGACAGACGGATAACAGAAACGATGTCAATACGACAGAGATGCCGTCAAACGACAATGTAAATGATGTGACGGAGGGCACCGATGGGAATGCCAACGGTACGAACGGTACAAATACCGGGGATGGAAATACCCTTGGGGATGATGTCGGCGACGCCGCTGAAGATGTGACCCGTGGTGTCGGTGAGGGCGTTGAGGATGTCGGCCGCGCGGTGGACGATGTGGTAAGCGGCGGCGACAATGAGACGCAGAATCCGCAGGAAAACGGAGCAACTACACAGAATGGAGCGGGGATGGCACAGTAAATATGCACTTCTGCTGCTCCCGTATCTAAAAAACTTCCCTTGGCGAACGATATATGCAGGTTCGCCGGGAAGTTTTTTTACTGCCAGGCACATCAGCACCTGGTTTAATCCGTCAATTTTGATTTTTTCTTTTACAGACCGCATCTGAATTTTCTGCCCTTCGCGCCAAGAATGCTGGCCATCCGATCGCCCCACGCTGCACGCTCTGCATAAATATCAACCCGTTCCAGATCTCCGCTCCGGTCCACAAAGGCAGGGAACAGGAATCCACAGATAGGATTTCCCGGCTCGTATTCTCCAACCAGCGGGCAGACAGCGCAGATCAGATAGGGGAACATCTCCTCGGATTCCCCCAGGCGCTCTTTATCGGAAGCCTTTGCAGGAATATCATACCGGTCATAAAACATGTAAATGGCATAAGCCCCGTGAATCTGCAATCCTTCGATCAGGATATCATAGAACGTTTCCAACAGCGCATCGTTCTTCAGTCCGCATTCCCGCAGCGCCATCAGCATCTGCCAGATACTGCCCGGCCCCTGGGATGTTTCCGGAAACGGTATTCTCGCAGCTTCTCATTCGATTCCGCAAACGGAATTTTCTTGGCAATCGCCAGATTCCTGGCCTTTTCCGAACCGGACAGTTTCAGAAAATGAATGTTGAAACTGCCGTCATACTCCCCATCCGAATCCGTATAGCAACCCGCCATCCGCACAAACGAAGTCCGCGCCGGCGTCATCCTCCTCGTCAGCTCCAGCATGTCTTCCCGATTAATCATACATTCCCTCCGACAGTAAAGATATTCGAAACTCTCTGCCTTTGATCTTATCATAACATGCTTTTTCTGTCAGCAGGTTTTTAAATTGCGTTCTTTCTCTCCATCTGATAAAATCGAAACAGTATCTCGCATTTTATAATTTTGATATAGAGAGATGTTGGGACAAAACACCTTTTGACTCAATATCACAGAAAGGACGACACATGAAATTAGCAGTAATCAGTGATCTTCACGGGAATTATTATGCGCTCGCAAAGGTGCTGGCATTTCTTCGCAGTCAGGAGATCGACGGTATCATCGGGCTGGGAGATTTTGTAACAGACGGGCCTTTTCCGCAACGGATGATGAGAGTGCTTCGCGAAATGCAGGAGGAGTTTCCCTGCTATCTGGTGCGGGGAAACAGGGAAGAATATCTGCTGGAAAATATCCGGCATCCGCAGAACTGGAAGGCAGGTTCCTCGACAAGCGGACTTTTGGATTATACGTTTCGGAATCTTACCGGACAGGATCTGGAATTTTTCGAACATCTGCCGACAGACGGTGTTCTGGTCGGAAAAATAAATGAATCAGGCCGGCTGATTCCTGTTTTTGTTCCGCAGGAAGAAATCACACCGGATACCTGCCGCGAATCTCTCTTCCCGGCACTTCGTCTCTGTCACGGCGCGCCCGGAGAACTCCGTGGGAATTTCGGTCTGCATCCGGAGCTTTTGCTGTCCCATCTGAAAAATCTCGATGCCGCAATCCTGCTCGGCGGGCACAGCCACAAGCAGGAGCAAAGAGAATATGCCGAAAAAACATACCTGAATCCCGGTTCCCTTGGGCTTGCGCTTGATGGAGTCGGCGGCCATGCCCATTTCGCGATTCTGACGCTGGAAAACAGCACATGGCAGATCGAATGTTTTCAGATTCCCTACGATCTCGAAGGCTACCTCGCCGAATTCGACCGCGCCGGGCTGGAAACGCATGGCAGTGTCCTTGCCCGTTCCTTAAAACGGACATTGACCTGCGGCGTGAATTATTTTTATCTCACCGTAAAACGAGTGCGTGAACTCGCCGATGCACTGGCACTGACCGATCTGGACGAAGAGGTCTGGAAAAAGGCGGAACAGGAACTGAAATAACCGTCCATTCAAAAGACGGCAGGCTGTGTACTCACACACAGCCTGCCGTCTGTTTCTATTCCCTAACTTCTATTTTTCTTTTCGAAACACAACCGTCTCAAATCTTCTGACCACTCCATCATACTCTCCCGTCATCGGCTGGTATGTTTCCGTATCCATCGGAAATGCAGCCGGTTCAGCTCCGTAGTTCTGTACAAACAGATACTTGTATTTCTCATCCTCCCTTGTTGCAACATCGAGCCCTTCCGGGATTTCGGCTGCCGCGCGTTCCAGGCCTTTTTCTTCTGCCAATTTCCGGCAGAAGTCATCGTAAAATGCCTGTTCAAAATCTGCGCAGACATAATACGCCTCGCCCTCTCCAAATACATTTTTCGTCAGTGCCGGATATCCCGCATAGAAATCGTCACGGTATGCCAGCAGCGTTTCGGCACCGTTCGTTTTTACCAGGTCGCAGAAATTTCGGATTTCATATGTCTTTCCTTCTCCCACACCCGCATTCACATCCTGATCATACAATGCGTCCAGCTCGGTGCTCCGCAGGCCGAATACATCCATCAGTCCGTGCGGGGTTCCGCCGAGGAAACAGAGGTCGTTTTCATCCACAACTCCCGACCAGTATGTCATCACAAAGGTGCCGCCGTCTGCCACGAAATTCCGGATTTTTTCCTCAATTCCGGCCCGAAACAGATACAGCATCGGTGCAAAGACAATCCGGTAGCCGGAAAGACTCTCCTCCATATCAAGGAAATCCACATTCACACCCAGTTTCCGAAGACCGCCATATACTTTCTTCACGGTATTCATGTAATGCAGTCCCATATTCCGTGGTCCCTGCGCATCCTCCATGGCCCAGCGGCTTTCGCAGTCATGCAAAATTGCAGCCTGTGCCTTCGTCGTGCTTCCCGCAATCTGCGCCAGATCCAAAAGCGCCTCGCCCGTCTCTGTCACCTCACGGAACACGCGCGTATCCTTTCCGCCGTAGTGGTCAATGACCGCCCCGTGGAACTTCTCGCTCGCACCGCGGCTCTGGCGGATCTGGAAATACTGGACACTGTCGGAACCATGCGCCACTGCCTGCAGCGATGCCGCCTTTAAAAGCCCAGGCCGTTTCAGCTTGCTGACACTCTGCCAGTTCGTGCTTGTCGGGCAGGACTCCATCAGAAGGAACGGTTTTTTCATCAAACTCCGCATAAAATCGTGCTGCAGTGCCGCATCAAGCGCAGTCACCTCTTCTGCTTCCTTGTGCCAGGTCGGATAATTATCCCATGACACCACATCAATCAGATCCTTGAACTTATGATAATTCAGTCCCTGGAAATCATACATCATGTTGATTGTCACCGGAAGTTCGGAACCGCCCGCGCGGATCGCTGCTTTTTCCCAGGCAACAAAGTCTGCTGTCTGATCTGTCACAAACCGTTTCCAGTCAAGATTCAGTCCGTGAAGCCCCATCTCACCCTTTGGGGACGGACTCTCAATCTGCTCAAAATTCTGATACGAATGGCTCCAGAACGTTGTATTCCACGACATATTCAATGCATCAATCGTCTCATATTTTTTCTTCAGCCACCCCTGAAATGCCTTCTGGCAGAGCGGGCAATGGCATTCTCCACTCAGTTCATTCGAAATGTGCCACATTTTTACCGCCGGGTGCTTTCCAAACTTCTCGCTCAGCAGGCGATCAATTTTCCCCACCTTTTCCCGGTAAACCGGCGAAGTATAACAGTGATTATGGCGTCCGCCGAACAGATTTTTCGTGCGGTCCGCGTTTACGCGCAGTACCTCCGGGTATTTGTCTGCAAGCCACTTCGGGCGTGCTGCAGACGGTGTCGAGAGAATTACTGAAATCTCATTCTTATACAGCTGATCCATGATCTTTTCCAGCCATTCCAGGTGGTATACACCCTCCTCCGGCTCGAGCACAGACCAGGAAAAGACACCAAGCGTCACCTCGTTGATATGCGCCTCCTTCATATATTCGATATCCTGCTCCAGAATTTCCGGCATCGCAAGCCACTGCTCCGGGTTATAATCCCCTCCATAGATAAATCCACTCTGGTTCATGTTCGTTTTCCTTTCTCTGTTCATCGAAATATCGTCTCTACGTGCAGCTTCTCAATTTTGCAGGCACATCCATCCGCTGCATCCGGCTGCTTTTCCAGAAAAATCGGATCACCCGGATGCAGAGGATAGACAACGAGTTTCAGTTTCTCCGGAAACTCAAAATAGCCAAGGCTTAACAGGGCCTCCTGACCGGTATAGAAATAATCGTTGATTTTCTCTTCCCCATCAAACACTTCCATACGGTTTCCGTACCAGGTCAGAAAAGCAAACGCATCGTGATAATTTTTTTCGCCCGGATAAGCAAGCTTCAGTTCGTATACTGCTTTCTCTTTATCCTGCTCTTTGCAGACAAGCTCTGCCTCCGGCTCCTGTGCTTTGTAAATACGCTCATACAGCGTAAAGTTTCCTCTTTTTCCACACTCTTTGAAATCCACAATGCCTTTTTCCACTGCCGGATACACAGCGATCATGGTTTTTCCACTGCCTGTCACAACAAGCTCACCGTTTTCTTCCCAGACATAATTTTCGGAAAGAACGAGATAATCCTGATCCAGATGCACCTTCCATGCATTCAGCGCCTCCTGCCGGGAAATCAGGCAGAGTTCTGCGCGCGCATCGCCCTCCCACTGAATCTGCGGGTCGAGATCACCGTAAAATACGAACGCATCTCCCTTTTTCGTATGTAAAACGCAGAGCGGTGTGGCAAGTGCCGTGTGAAGAACCGCATCGTTTAGTTTCATATTGTACGGAAAAAATCCATACATTCCCTCTTTCAGGTCAAATGCCGGAAATCCCACGCTCGCTTTTCCATCCAGGAGTCCCTCCAGTTTCACCTGTGGATGATCATCCATCTTCCATCTTCTCTGGTAATTGTTAAAAAAGACGTATCCATGGTCCGCATCGTGACGGCACGCTGTCCGAACAGTGTGCATATCTCCCGGCAGAATCCTTATCGTTGGAATTTCAGACCGAAGTGAGGCCATATCCTCGCCAAAATCATTCAAAAACAGCGCCAGCAGCTTGATCTCCCGATAGCTGTCCGAGATTGTTCCGTACTGCCGGATCGGCGCGTTGAAATCGTAATTGATCTCCGGCAGGTCGTTCAGATATCCTGTCGCGCGGCTCTCCTGCAGGGTGGACAGTTTTCCCTTCGGATTGCTGCCGCCGTGGTACATATAGTAGCCGAGCAGCCCTGCTCCACTTCCCATTTTTACGGTAGACATCGCTCCGACATCGCATCCCTTCGCCACCGGTCTTCTGTGCATGGTAACCTGAAGCCCGCCTCCAAGTTCTGCCGTCAAAAACGGAAAATCCTCCTCGTTGTAACTGTTTGCATTTTCCACATGATGATCACACGCAATCAGTGCATCGTTCCTTGTGTGGCTGAACACAAAGTTTGCGTTCGGCTCAATCTCGCACGTTCTCTGATCCCATGGTGCTTCACAGTAGCCGCCCATGACCGGAAGCAGATCGCCGATGCAGGCTCCGCCCCAACCGGTCGCCGTGTACAGCGGCACATCAAAGCCAATTTCCTTTGCCATTGCTGTCAATGTGCGGATATGCGCCTCGCCCTCCGGTCCCTGCAGACCGCCGACGTGGCCGTACTCATTCTCGATCTGAATACCGATCACCGGACCGCCGTCCTTTTCCATGCATCCATCGACCTGCGCATAAACCTTTTTCCAGAACCGTCTGACATAGCCAAGATATTCCTCGTTGTTACAGCGGATCGCCATGCCCTCTTTCTCTCTCTCGATGATCCAGTCCGGGAATCCGCCGTTCCGCACTTCCCCGTGCACAAACGGTCCGATACGCAAGAATACCGACAGTCCGACTTTCCGGCACAGTCTTACAAACGTTCCGATATCCCGGCATCCTTCAAAATCAAACACATTTTCCTCTTCCTCGTGGTGAATCCAGATCACATAGGCCGAGACGACAGAAACTCCGCCCGCCTTTATTTTGCGCAGTGATTCCTCCCACCACTCTTTGCGGTACCGACTGTAATGCATTTCGCCCATCACCGGAAACCACGGTTTTCCATTTTTAATCAGATAATCCCTGCAATAGCTGTACTCTGCTCTCATCGTCTTATTGTCCCTCTCTTTTTACTGTCTGCAGACAGAAATTCCGCATCATGCCGTACATCGGCGGCGATGAAATTCGGATTCCGGCAGTGACTTCCTGCGGTTTTCTGATTTCGCATGTCACTTTGTAGCCGGTCCATGCATGTTCTGTCGGATGAATCACAGTCTCTTCTTTTCCCTCTTCCGTATTGAGGAACAGCCGCACATCCACATTTGTTGTATCGGTTCCCTGAAAGGCAACAGATAATGTATACGTTCCTGCCTCCTGTACCTTTACCGTCTGGCAGATCGAAAACGTAAAGTTTTTCGGTGCTTCTACGCGTACCGCATTCACCGGCGGAGCTGGGAACGGATCGACAAACTCCGGAAACAGCTGTACTGCAACGGCATCCTCGGATTTTTCTACGTTCCAGCGCGCCAGGCCGTCTTCCCAGCCGACATCGAGCAACAGATTCTCCGCCTCCGGCAGCTCTTCCACCACGCAGATCTTCGCATGTGCAGCAAACGGAACACCTTCCACATTTCCTGTCACATCATATTCGCCTGTCACGCGTGTGTCCGGCACTTCGTTCCAGTTTACCCGCCGCTGCTCCACCATTCCGTCATACAGCAAAACCGGGAGCATCTCCGGCAGACCGCATGCTTCGTCTTTTACTACGGTCATTGGCTCCGGCTCGTAAATCTTGGCCGGTTTTTCCGGACAGGCATCATTCCGTGTAAACAGGAAAGAACGAATGCCCTCCATGATGGTTCCCTTCTCCTCCAGCAGACCCATATTTTCCGACCAGCCGCCCTCACCGTCTTTCGGAACACAGATCGGTTCCCAGTAATAGATACCCTGCCCCATTTCATCCGGCAGCGAAGCAACGATATTGGCAACCAGATCCAGCACCTGCTTCTGTCCGGCAGGCGTCGCCGGAAATCCTGCGATTTTTTCCTGCTGTTCATCGATAAACCCATGCGCACTCTTTCTCCATGCATGCGCCGTCTCAACGACCATAATCGGCTTTTTGTAATCCTGGATCAGCTTCGTCATTGTCTCTTTCAGATCCGTGAAAGTGCCGTGCCAGAATGGATAATAGGAAAGTCCGATCAGGTCAAAATCCTCGAGTCCTGCCTCAAAGGAACAGTCAAACCACTCTTTCAGATAGAAATACCGTCCGCCCTGGTCGAGATGGATCATAACCTGCATCTCATCTTTTCCGGCTGCAGCCCGCGCACCGCGGATTCCGGCATTTACAAGCTGTACCATTTTTGTATAATCCGGCAGCTCTCCGTCCGGAAACAGAAGGCCGCTTCGGATCTCATTTCCGATCTGAACAATATCCGGCAGAACGTCCTCCTCTTTTAATGCCGTCAGCGTATCTCTTGTATAAGAAAAAACAGCCTCTTTTAATTCTTTAAAGCTTAAGTTTTCCCAATCTTTCGGCTTTCTCTGCTGACCGGGATCCGCCCAGAAATCAGAATAATGGAAATCCAGCATAAAGCTCATGCCATGTGCCCGGATCCGTTTTGCCATCGCCAGTGTATGCGCATAGCTGCAGTATCCGCCGGACTCCCTGACATGCTCCGGCGCATTCCAAATACGGAGCCGTACGGAATTTACCCCGTATTTCTGAACGAGATCCAGCGGATCCATAACAGTTCCGTCAAAGTCCTTCACCTGTACTCCGGCATCTTCCAGCTCCGGTATAAAAGATAGATCCATTCCCTTCTGAAATTCCATTGTTCTGTCCTCCCTGCTACGTTAGTTTGTCGATTTTCGGAATAAAATGTCGTAATCCAGCATCGTCTTCTTCTCATAATTTTCCCCTCGGAGCCGCTGGATCAGCTGACGCACGGCTGTGCCTCCCATCTGGGATGCTGCCACACTGACTGCTGTAACTGCAGGGGAATAGCAGTCCAGATTGGTGCTGTTGTAGAGCGAAGCAATCGCGACGTCCTTGGGAATTCGATAGCCTTCCGCCTGGAGCCGGGACATCACCATCGTACAAATCTCGTCGTCGCCACAGATGATGCATTCCACTTTTTTGGATATAATATTTTCAATGATCGCATCCAGAAACTCCATACGGATCGAACCATTGTAGAAAAGCTGATCCTTCTCGGAAATTCCATTTTTAATCAGCGCCCGGCAGAAACCTTCGTGACGCTTGCGGTCTACGTTATAGCTCATATCCTTGACAAGAAACGCAAATCTGCGGAATCCCTTTCCGATCAGCAGCGTTGTCATTTTCTCTGCCGCACCCTCATTGTCGGTATCCACCTGGATAATGTTGTCATACCGGCATGTTCCCGTCAGTGCTGTCGGGAAATTTGCCTGACTTAAATACTGCAGCGCACGGTCATCCTCAAGCGCACGTGTCAGGAGCATACCATCCACCCGGTTCGACTCCACCAGCGACTGCAGCTCTGAAATATCATGCGCGTTGCTCGTCGTAATCAGCACATTGTACCCGAGCATCGATGCCGATTCGCAGACGCCGAGCAGACAGTTCTGGAAATAAACACCGCTTCCATAATAAACGTCTGAAGGCAGTACCACGCCGATGTTGTGCGTCACCGTTCGGGTCCGCGCCATCTCCTCCCGCTCTTCTCCCCGTTTTGCCACCTCGAGAATCCGGTTTCTGGTCTTCTCTCCGATTCTGCCCTTACCGGACAGTGCACGGGAAACGGTACTTTTTGATACCCCTATCTCTTTTGCAATTTCCTCCAGTGTCATAAAAATACCCTGTCACTTTCTGTTAAATTTGAAAAATTCCTATATTTTTATATTTAATACGAATGCTGTTAGAAATCAAGTCATCCCTCAAAGCTTTTTGAACCATCACTTGATCTCTAAAAGAAGGAACGGCCGCGCCGGAGCTTCTGGCAGACCAGCGCGTCCATTCCCTGTTTTATTTTACTGTTTTATTTTTCTTCTTTCTCCGCTACATACTCTGCTGCCTGACGGTTCATCTCATCCAGAATATCCTGGATTCCGGCGCTGTCCATAGCTGCGTTCATGGCATCGATGGAAGCGTCCACATCGTCAACGAGACCGTTGATCAGCGGGTTATAATAATTGTCGATGGCTGCCTCTACTGCTGCAAACTGTGTACTTACATTGCTGGAATCAAAGTTAAATCCGTCGTAAACATGATCTTCTTTGATGTTGTTGTTGAAGGCATCTTTGATGCTTTCATACTTGTCGTCCAGAGCCGTTCTGTTCTCAAGATATTCCTCTCTCTGGATGGTGCAGTTGTTCCATCCCCAGTTGCAGTTACTTGCTACACCATAGCCGCTCTCATCAATAACTTTGTACTGATCATCACCGACTGCTTCCCAGTGCTTTCCTTCGATACCGAGCATAGCCAGATCGTAAACATCCGGGTTGGTGTAGAATTCATTTAATACCATCATGGCTCTCTCTTTGTTTTTACTGTTTGCGTTGATGGCAACACCGTTGTTGATGTAAGAGTTTACTTTTTTCGACAGGTTTTTGTTCGGGTCTACCATCGTTACATTCCAATCCGGATGTTCCTCATTTGCCTGTTTTCCGTAGGTAAGACAGGTTCCGAGATTCCAGCTCATGCTTGCTGTTCTTCCGGTCAGAAGTCCGGTCTGTCTCTCATCGCTGCTGTTTAATACGTCGCTGGACCATGCTCCGGCGTCTACCAGGTCTTTCATCTCCTGGCAGTACTCACGGAACGCATCCCATTCACCGATGTACTGGAATTCAAGATCTTTCGGATCCTGGGTATGATACAGAATCAGCTCGCCGCCCTTCGGTGCTCCGCCCGTTGTGGAATAGCCCTGGGACTGGAAGAATGGATACCACGGTCCGCCCTGACTTGCATAGATACCGTCTGCTGCACATGCTTTGTAGAACTTCATCAGGTCATCCCAGGATGTAATATCATCCATACCGTATTTTTCCATCAGGTCACCGCGCACTGCCAGAACTTCCTGACCAAACTCGTTGGCATAGCTCGGAACCATGTAGATTTGTCCGTCAATCTTTGCCTGCTCCCATGCCATTTCCGGAACAACCTCCCAGATATCCGGTGCATACGTTTTGATAAAGTCCTCAGAAAGCGGTGCAAATCCGCCGAGGGAAACGGTCTGCTCGTAATGGCACCAGCTCGATGCGGTAAAGATCAGGTCAAAATCTTCCTGTGAGGAGAACAGCAGGGAATATTTCGTGTCATGCTCGCCCCAGGAAAGGAATTCTACGTTCAGAGAGCAGTTCAGCTTCTCTTCCAGAATCTCATTGATTTTGGCGTAAACCTCATCAAAATCCGGGGTACGGTCGCCGATCAGATACATCGTCAGATCGACATGCTCCGAAGTGTCTGCACTCAGGTTGTCTCCCGATGTGCCGGAAGCTGCGGAGCTGCTTTTGCTGTCGCCCGTGCTTCCCTTTCCGTTGCCGGAACCGCATCCTGCCAGCATGCCGGCTGCCATTGCGGATGCAAGTAATACAGATACCAGTTTTTTTGTGCTCTTTTTCATAAAGAACCTCCTTCATAAATATAATGTGTAATTCAAGCGGATATTCGCAATCCGCTTTGCTACTTGCTCATAACCGAATAACTGCTCCGCAGTTTATCAGAAGGAGCTTGCACTCCTCCTGATACAAGCAAGTCCCCACCCGCCTGCTTATTGCTTTTCGCAATGGAAACAGGGACTTACTTGATTCAGTTAAATTAACATGATTTGTATCAGCCTTTGACTGCTCCGATTGTGATACCCTGTACAAAGTATTTCTGTACCAGCGGATATGCCAGAACGATCGGGCCGGTTACTACAATGGTAAGTGCCATTTTCAGGGACTGGGTCGGCAATGAGATTGCGCTGACGGCAGAGCCTGCGGCGTTGTTTGCAAGAAGCTTTTTATATGCCTCAATATCATTAACCTGCTGATACAGGAAATACTGCAGCGGATACTTGTTCGTGTCTTTGATATACAGCATCGCATTGTACCAGTCATTCCAATAAGCCAGTGCAATGAAGAGGCCCACGGTAGCAAGTGCCGGTTTGATCAGCGGCATTACAATCCGGAACAGAATACGGAACTCGCCGCAGCCATCAATCTTGGCCGCTTCAATCAGAGAATCCGGAAGTCCCACGATGTAACTCTTCATGATCAGAAGGTTGTATACGCTGAACAGCAGCGGAAGGAGCAGTGCAAGGTAGCTGTCCCGCAGATTCAGGGTCTGTGTCATCAGTACGTAGTACGGAACAAGACCGCCGGAAAACAAAGTGGTAAAGTAGAAGAAAAACGAAAACTGATTTCTCCACTCAAACTCCTTGCGTGACAGTACATAAGCTGTCATAGTCTGCAGCAGCAGACCAAGTACCGTTCCGACGATGGTCAGACCGATGGTCGTGCCGTATGCGCGGAAGACAACCATAGGATCTTTAAATACGGTTTTGTATGCCTCCAGGCTGAAATCCTGCGGCAGAAGGCTGAAACCGTTCTGGATAATGGCCGATTCCGAAGAAAACGAGCCGGATACGATCATGATGAAAGGAACGAGGCAGACCAGCGCGATGATTCCGCAGAATCCGTACGCGATGATATCAAGTGCAACCGCATCTTTTCCTCTTTTGATTTTACTTGTATGACTGGAAGATCCCACTTTTCATCCCTCCTAGAATAAGGTGTAGTCTTTATCATAAAGACCAACCAGTTTGTTTACGATTACGACAGTGATAAAGCACAGTACCGACTGATACAGACCAACAGCTGCGGACATTCCGAAGTCGTTGCTGCTGATTAAGGCACGGAACGTCAGGGTATCAATTACATCGGTGTAGTTGTACAGAAGACCGTTACTTCCAACCAGGTTGTAGAACATATCAAAGTTTCCTTTGAAGATGCCTCCGACGGATAGCAGAAGCAGGATGATTGTGGTCGGCATGATCATCGGGATTGTTACTTTGAAAATTCGCTGGAACACGTTTGCTCCGTCGATGCGGGCTGCTTCATAAATCGAAGTGTCAATTCCCATAATCGCTGCCAGGTACATAACAGAACCGTATCCGATTCCCTTCCATACATTAAAGAAGACAAGGATAAACGGCCATGCCTTTGGTGTCGTGTAAAACTTGATTGGTGTTCCACCGAAGGTTTCAATCAGTCGGTTTAGAAAACCGTAGTCGGAACTGAAAATATTGAATGCCATAACTCCTACGATAACCCAGGAAATGAAATACGGCAGAAACATCAGCGACTGTGTGATCTTACGGTAATGTTTGTTGCGGATCTCGGTCAGAAGCACGGCAACGGCAATCTGCATCGTCGTGTTGATCGCAATAAATGCCAGATTATACAGCACGGTATTTCTGGTAACGAGTCCGGCCTGTCCTGATTTAAAGAAGAACTTGAAGTTATCAAATCCGTTCCACGGGCTTCCCCAGATACCTCCTGCGTAGGAGTATTTTTTGAATGCCATTACAATTCCTGTCATCGGGTAGTAGGAAAAAATCAGGGTATAAATTACTGCCGGTGCAAGCATCAGAAGAAATACCCGGTACTTGTAGAGCTTTTTGCAAAACCCTTTCCAACCATTCTTTTTCATCTTCTCATTCCCTTTCTTGTTTGCGCAACTTTTTTTGTTGCTCAACTCTTTATTTTTCTTTGTGCCATTATCATATCATTTCGGCATATTGTTTACAATTCGCAGTTTTTATAAGATATTTCTTGTCGAAATATACTGTTTTACTATTTTTTGTGCAAAATGCGCAACTTTAGCGTTTTACCTTGTTGCGCATTGATTTTTCCATTACCGTTTGCGATTTTCACGTTCTCTTTTGATATTCCGTATTTTTTCTTGTGTATTCTGCCAAATATTCTGCAAAATAACTTCCTCAATTCCGAAAATCCCGTTGTAAGAAAAGAAAAAGTGCGCAACGTTTCGCATTTTCGTTGCGCACTTTCTGGTTTCTATTCACTTTTTCCCTGTTTCTGCCTTATTTCGCAGCAATGACATCCTGCATGTCATACATGCCAGCCGGTTTTCCAGCCAGGAATTTTGCAGCCTCTACAGCTCCTTTTCCGAAAACTCCTTTGGAATATGCTCTGTGGGACAGGGTAACAACCTCGTCCGGGCCTGCGAAGATGACGTCGTGGTCGCCGACGATGGTGCCGCCGCGTACAGCAGAGATTCCGATTTCTTTCGGGTCACGCTGCTCGTGGCGCTGGCTTCTGTCGTATACGTAGTGGTACTGGTTGTCCATTGCCGCGTTCAGGCTGTCTGCCAGGGCGATGGCGGTTCCGCTTGGAGCGTCGCATTTCAGTTTGTGGTGTTTCTCCACGATCTCCATATCAAAGCCTGCTTCGGCAAGCACTTTTGCAGCTGCCTGTACCAGTTTCATCAGCGTATTCACACCAAGGGACATATTTGCAGAGCGGAGAACCGGGATTTCTTTGCTGGTCTCCTGCACTTTTTTGAGCTGATCCTCGGTGAGGCCTGTGGTGCAGAGGACGAGTGGAAGTTTTTTCTCCTTGCAGGCATCGAGCAGTGCGTCGGCTGCCTTGTAGGAAGAAAAGTCAACGACTACGTCTGCCGGAACATCGCATTCTGCCAGGCTTTTGAATACCGGATAATCGTTCTGGCCGTTGTCGTTCATATCGATTCCGGCTATGATTTCTGCATTTGCATCTTCTTTTACCAGGCCGGTGATGACCTGTCCCATATGGCCGTTGCAGCCATGCATAATAATTTTAACCATTGTCTTTTTCCTTCTTTACTTCGTGTATTCTTAACTTAAGCCAGTTTGATTCCAAAATCTTTCATAGCCTTTGCCAGGCGCTCCTGGTTCTGCGGCTCCATCTCGGTCAGCGGCAGACGAAGCGGTCCAACCTCTTTGCCCATCAGGTTCAGCGCTGCTTTTACCGGAATCGGGTTTACTTCGCAGAACAGCGCATCGATGAGCGGCAGTGCTCTCAGCTGGATTTCTCTGGATCCGGCCACATCGCCGTCGAGGAATTTCTGTACCATGTCGTGGGTCTCACGCGGTGCTACGTTGGAAAGAACGGAGATTACACCGCTTCCGCCAAGGGAAAGGATCGGCACAACCTGATCGTCGTTTCCGGAGTACAGATCGATCTTTCCATCGGTCAGCTGCATAATTTTTGCGACCTGGGAAATGTTTCCGGAAGCCTCTTTGACTGCAACGATATTCTCAACGTTGTTGAACAGATAGACGATCGTTTCCGGTGCAATGTTTACGCCGGTTCTGCCCTGAATGTTGTAAAGGATGACCGGCACTTTGACGCTGTCTGCGATTGCGGTAAAGTGTGCAATCAGGCCCTTCTGTGTTGCTTTATTGTAATACGGAGAAACGAGAAGAAGTCCGTCCACGCCGTATTTTTCTGCTTCCTGAGACAGATAAATTGCTGTCTCCGTGCTGTTGGAGCCGGTTCCTGCAATTACCGGGATTCTGTGATTTACTTTTTCCACGGTATATTTGATGGCATCCAGATGCTCCTCATGGGACAGGGTCGAAGCCTCACCGGTGGTTCCGCAGATAACGATGGCGTCGGTTCCGCCGGCGATCTGCTCCTCAATCAGTTCTCCGAGTTTTTCGTAATTCACTTCCTGTGTTTCGGTCATCGGTGTGATAATTGCAACAGCTGCACCTTTAAAAATAGACATTCTCTTTTCCTCCTGTATGTTGTGTCAGATAAAACCATAAGAAATCAGTCGCCGGAGCTTATCTCCCACGGAAAATTTCACTTTCCGTTTAAAAAAGAGGCGCCTCATCCCAGATAAGATCGCCTCCAAATTCACACATACGCAGTATCTATGATCAGATAGCTCTCCATCTCTCGATGACAGTCGCAGATTTTTTCAACCTGCGCCCAGGAGCATACCGGTTCAGCGCCGGATGTCCTTCGGCATTCTTCCCTTTTCCTCTTCTTCTTTTGCTGCTGAGGCATCCGAAAAGGTACTCTTGAAGTAATGCGACCTCTATCCACTTCAGTTCTGCTTTTACTATAGCATCATTAAATTTTCTTGTCAACAGCGGATCGCGCTTTAACTCTCACTATATTCCAGCTTGCTCACCGAAACCTCATATGCAGTCCGCTTTTCCATTTCCGTCTCGCTCAGCCGCTTCATATATTCCCGGCTCTGGATCCGTCCCCAGATGAGAACGTGGCCGCCCACGGCAAACGCAGAGGCATACCGCGCATTCCGTCCCCAGCAGATGCACGGGATATAATCTGATTTTCCATACGGACGGTTGACCGCGATCAGAAGGTCGGCGATCTCTCTTCCCAGAGGTGTTTTCCGGTAGACCGGCGGTTTACATATGTATCCATCGAGGTAAATCTGGTTGGATTTGACGGAATCGTCCTCTTCCTCCACGAAGCTTAATTCCCGCGCAAATACGGAGAGTACCAGACGGTTCTTCTTCTCCTCGTGGCGGTTGTAGGACCGGAACTGACCGCTGATGCAGATCCACTCACCCTGGTAATCCTGTGATACATCCACCAGCCGCTCGGAGACCATCACCGGAATGATGTCCTGCGATTCACTCAACCGCTTGACCATCACATCGACGAGGTAAAAGCCCTCTCCGAATACCTGATGGCTGAATGTAAACGGGGAGACAATCTCTCCCATGATAACCACCTGATTGTTTTCAATCATCTTGTCTGCCATAATGAAAATCCCCTTCCTTTGTCTTTTCTTTCTGAATATTGATTTCTGATCGGTACTTTGCTGATCTATAATCCTAATGTATGAACCACATTTCTTTTTCAGAACCACTTTTTTCCAGATTTTTTTATTTCTATTCAAATCAGCATTCTGCCCAATTTTTTGTATATGTTTCTGTAAAAACCGCACCACATGCTTCGTATTTTCTACCATTGCAATACAAAAAATGTCACATCTTCCCTGTTTTTTTTCTCTGTTCTGTGCTATAATAGTTCAGATAGGCAGGCATCCAGCAGAGACAAAACGGCAAGGCACCTGCCTTTGTGCTGTGATAAACATTCCCGGCCGGCTTGAAATTTTGAAAAATTGAACCCGGCAGGGTCAACTCATAGGAAGAGGAATGAAGAAATGAAAACAACGAGAGAAGATGTAAGAAACGTTGCCATCATCGCCCATGTCGATCATGGTAAAACTACACTGGTAGACGAGCTTCTGAAACAGAGCGGCGTTTTCCGTGCCAATCAGGAGGTTCAGGAACGTGTCATGGACTCGAACGATATCGAGCGTGAGCGTGGAATCACCATTCTTTCCAAAAATACAGCAGTTTACTACAAAGGAACGAAAATCAACATCATCGACACCCCAGGCCATGCGGACTTCGGCGGCGAGGTTGAGCGAGTTCTGAAAATGGTAGACGGCGTTATTCTGGTTGTAGACGCATTCGAGGGCGCTATGCCGCAGACCAAATTCGTGCTGAAAAAAGCACTCGAGCTGGATCTGTCCGTTATCGTCTGCATCAACAAGATCGACCGCCCGGAAGCACGCCCGGATGAAGTTATCGACGAAGTGCTCGAGCTTCTGATGGACCTCGATGCATCTGACGAACAGCTTGACTGTCCGTTTCTGTACGCATCCGCAAAGATGGGTCATGCGGTACTCGATCTGAACGATACCCCGAAGGATATGACTCCTCTGTTCGAGACCATCCTGAAATACATCCCGGCTCCGACCGGCGATCCGGAAGCTGGCACACAGCTTCTGATCAGTACCATTGACTACAACGAATACGTTGGACGTATCGGTGTCGGCAAAGTTGAAAACGGAACGATCCGCGTGAACCAGGACGTTATGCTGGTCAACCACCACGATCTGACCAAGAAGAAAAAAGTAAAGGTCAGCAAACTGTATGAATTTGACGGACTGAAAAAAGTAGAGGTTACTGAGGCAGGCATCGGTTCTATCGTTGCTGTTTCCGGTATCCCGGATATCCACATCGGAGATACTCTCTGCGGCGATCTGGACAACCCGGTTTCCATCCCGTTCCAGAAAATCTCCGAGCCGACTATTTCCATGAACTTCATCGTAAACGACAGCCCGCTGGCCGGTAAAGAAGGTAAATACGTAACTTCCCGCCACCTGCGTGACCGTCTGATGCGTGAGCTGAACACTGACGTTTCTCTCCGCGTCGAGGAGACTGATTCCGCAGACTGCTTCAAGGTTTCCGGCCGTGGTGAGCTGCATCTGTCCGTCCTGATCGAAAACATGCGCCGTGAGGGATATGAGTTCGCAGTAAGTAAGGCAGAGGTTATCTACAAAGAGGACGAGCGCGGACGCAAACTCGAGCCAATGGAAATCGCATACGTTGACGTTCCGGATGAGTTCTCCGGTACTGTCATCCAGCTCCTCAGCGAGCGTAAAGGCGAGCTTCACGGCATGAGCCGCGCAAGCGATGGTTCCACCCGTCTGGAGTTCGAAATCCCGGCACGAGGCCTGATTGGTTTCCGTGGAATCTTCATGACTTCCACCAAAGGAACTGGTATCCTGAACACCGAGTTTGAAGATTACGCACCGTACAAGGGCGACATCGAATACCGCAAACAGGGTTCCCTGATCGCTTTCGAGGCAGGCGAGTCCGTTACCTACGGTCTGTACTCCGCACAGGAGCGCGGTACTCTGTTCATCGGACCTGGCGAGAAGGTTTACGCCGGTATGGTTATCGGACAGAACGGTAAGGCCGAGGATATCGAGCTGAACGTCTGCAAGACGAAACACCTGACCAACACCCGTACTTCTTCCTCCGACGAGGCACTGCGTCTGACTCCGCCGAGAATCCTTTCCCTGGAGCAGGCTCTGGACTTCATCGACAAGGACGAGCTTCTTGAGGTTACTCCGGTTTCCTTACGTATCCGTAAGAAAGAGCTGGATTCCAGACTTCGTAAGAGAGCGGCAATGAAATAAATTTTCATAAAATGACATAAGAACCGCCGGTTCACTCTTGATTTGAGAGTAAACCGGCGGTTCTTTGTCGTTTTTCTATTCTGTTTTCTATTCGTTTGTCGTTCCGCCATGGAAGCCGTAATACGTCTCTCCCGCTGCAAGATCCACGCCGTTTGCCGCTGCAAGAGTATGAATCGTGACAAGCTCATACCCGCGGTTGATCAGCTCCGGCACGATCGTTGCACACGATTCTACGGTCGTCTCGTGGATATCATGCATCAGGATAATGTCTCCCGGGCTTACACTGTCGAGAACGGCGCTGATGTTTGCCTGTACATTTTTTGTCTGCCAGTCCAGGGTATCGACATCCCACATGATGCTCGGGCGGCCGATAGATGCGAGCAGTTCATCGGTGCTGTTTCCATACGGGAAACGGATGACAGTTGCACCCTGTCCGTTGTTGTACTGGGCGATCAGATCATCCGTCATCTGGAACTGGGCAAGGCCGTCGTCGGTGCTCAGTTCTTTCATATTCGGATGCGCATAGGAGTGGTTTCCAAGCTCACAGCCGATCGCCGCCATGCGCGGGATCACATCTGCACCGTATTTTTCCACATTGCTGCCGAGCATAAAGAACGTCGCCTGTGCCCCGTACTGCTCCAGCGTATCGAGAAGCGTGCTGGTATAGACGCCTGGGCCGTCATCAAAGGTCAGGGCTACCATCATCGAGCCGTTGCGGTCTGGCTGGTAAACACCCTGGTCATCAAAGTAACAGCCTTTTCCGCCGATCGCTTTCCAGCCAGTCGCCATGTAACCATTGGAATCAAAATGGTACTGGTTTCCGTCGATATCTGCCCAGCCGTTGACGTAGTACGTTGTGGCATCCGTTGCGTACCACCAGCCCGACGAGCTGTACTGCCATCCCGGCGTCTCATTCGGCGGCGTGGTCTCCGCAAGCTTCTTAATTCCCGCATTTCCCGATCCGTCCTCCGCCTCCGGCGCCGTCTCGCTCACCGTCTTTGCGGCTGTGTCATTACTCAGTACAATTCCTTTTTTCGCAAGCTGCGCTCCCGCAAATTTCCAGATAAGCGCAAGAAAAAGAAGGCCGATTACCACACACAGGGAAATCCGTGATACTTTCTGCATCATCTGTCTGCGGCGCATCTGCTTTCTTCTCTGTTTCAATGATTTTCTTTCCATATGATCTGTTTATACTCCATCGTCCCGCCCCTTTGCGGAACTTTCTTCCATCGTAACACAAACGTTTTTCGACATTTTTCTACTTACTATCATAACGTGATCTGACCTAAGATGCAAGGCACAAATTCTTACATTTTTCCACTTCTGGTAAATTAATGTTTATCGTTTCTTAACATCTTGTCACAAAAAAAGAGTGACTCTGCACCCATGGTAAAAGCGGATACAAAATCACTCTTTGTCACTCTCTTTTAAAAAACCTGGTTTCTTTCTGGTGCTTTGCCACCAAATCACAAGTCTTTCACCTGTCCAGCCTGATTATCCTCTCTGCTTAAGAGTAACTGCAAAGTTTTAACGTTGCCAGAACAACGGAAGCAAACACCTTATGCCTCATGTCCTATTTTAGTCAGGAAATCGCTGCCCATCACCCATTTTTCGTTTTCCAGCGTCACAACGGACTCGAGTTTCCAGGTGACGGTCTCTATTTTGGTTTTGCGGAAGAAATGGAGGAAACGGGTTCGTCGCTCGATCGCAGCGGTCACGTTGGTTTCGATCTTCATCTGGTTGGATTCGTTGGTTACGGTTGTGGAGACGCTGCTCACGGTGATGCTGGTGATTCCGGTGTTGGTGTCGCTGTTCAGGTAGGCATCGCAGAGCTGCTGGTACTGTTCTTTGGCGGTTTTCTGTACGGCGGTGTCGGCGGAAAATTCATTTTTGATGGTGCTGAAGGATTTTCCGGCGGCTGCGGCTGTGAATACCTTGTCCAGGGACTCTTCTGCGCGGTCGGCGATGGTTTTGCCGGTGGAATCGTTGAGTTTTAAATCCGGCAGGAATTCCATGCTGCTGTTGTCCTGCACGAGGACGATCTCGCGGTATGGGTCTTTCTGTTTTTCGGTCAGTTCAATGGTGTGGCCGCCGAGGAAGAGATACGGGATTTTGTAGATGCTGACGTTATCTGCCGTCTCTTTTAAATACTTTTTCCCGACCTGCACGCCGTCCAGATAGAACGAGGCATCCGCCGGGACGGTGATTTCGACATCCGTCACGCAGCTGTCTTTCGGCACAACGTACCACTCTTTGAAGTTCCATTTTACGGTATCCCCGGCGGCGATCTCCAATGTTTCTTCCTGCGAGTCGCTCATGCCTTTTAACGTGTACCGCACAGTATAAATCCTGTTTTCCCCGGTCTCAAGATTCTGTTTTCTGCGCATGAAAAAGCTCTTGATCTCCGGTGTTCCCTGCCCGTCAGTGCCGTCCTGTTTTGCTTTCCAGGTCATTGCATTGACGTAGTTCTTCCGCGACAGAAACGTGCTGTCCGGGAACTGGCATACATCGTATGCACTGTTCCAGTCTCCTGCCAGGCATGCTTCCACGTAATTCCGTCCTGCCGCCTGCGGCGCATACAGATACGCGCCTGCCATAAAAAATACGGCGCACAGAATCAGAAACAGACTGAGATTCACGATCAGAATCCGCAGACTCATCGGCAGATCACGAAATTTTGCCGCCCGTATTTTCACAGAAAGCTCCGTCGTCTCTTCTCCGTCTTTTTCCACATGGCGGAATCTTTTTCCTTTTCTTTTCCACTTCTGGAGCATAGTTTACCTCATCTTTTCCTCTTATTTAGACTGTTCTTTCACCGCATACGTATGCACCCGGTCGCTCTTCTGGCTGTATGCCTCTCCCTCGGAATAATACTCCTCCGATGTCGTGGAAAAACGCGTAATCGTCTCTTTCACACGCTCTCCCGCCGTTTGCTGGTGGAGAAACAGCGCTGCAATCATCAGAATCACAAATATATCCAGAATCAGTACCGCCGCATTTGCCACGATGCCAGGTAATTTTTTTATCCACATAGGCTTCCCTCTTTTCTGTCTCCATTGTAACAAAATGCTCCCGAAAACACAAGGAAAGCAGAGACCCCGGCGAACCGAAAATTCTCTGCTTTTCACAAATGACATATTTATTTTTTAACCTTGTTTCAATCCACAGTCGGTAATTTCACAGAGTCTGACATGTCAGCAGAATGCTGACTGTGGTTTGCCTCATGTCAGTGGGGGATACCGATTTCTCTCCGCCCGCCACTGCCGTTAACTTTCTTATTTGCAATTCATCTCACCACCTATAGAGGTGGGAGAATCCTTGCTATTATTTGTTGAAGGGTTTACTCCTCGGTATCATCCTTTGACGGAATCATTTCCTCAAAGTCGAAGTCGAGCATCGGCTCTTCCTCTTCAGCTGACGGCTCTTCAACCGGAGCTTCTGCCATCGGAGCTGCCGGAGCATCGTCCTCAAGATCTTCGGTCAGAATCAGATCCTCGTCCTCTTCTTCCTCGATCATGCTGTCGGTATTCAGATGAATGTTGCTGTAGCACTTCATACCGGTACCGGCCGGGATCGGTTTACCGATGATAACGTTCTCTTTCAGGCCTACCAGATGGTCAACCTTACCCTTGATAGCAGCGTCGGTCAGAACCTTGGTGGTCTCCTGGAAGGATGCTGCGGACAGGAAGGAATCGGATGCCAGGGATGCTTTGGTGATACCAAGCAGTACCTGTTTTCCTTCTGCCGGCTCTTTGCCTTCTGCGATCAGAGCTTTGTTGGTCTCGTCGTAATCCAGGAAGTCTACCATGTCGCCCGGAAGGAATTCGGTATCTCCGTTTTCCTCGATGCGGATCTTCTTCAGCATCTGGCGAACGATAACCTCGATATGCTTATCGTTGATTTCTACACCCTGCAGACGGTAAACTCTCTGTACCTCGCGGATCATGTAATCCTGAACGGCACGTACACCTTTGATCTTCAGGATATCATGCGGGTTGACAGAACCTTCGGTCAGCTCGTCTCCGGCTTCCAGAACAGTTCCGTCTGCGATCTTAATACGGGATCCGTAAGGGATCAGGTATGTCTTGGATACGCCGTCTTCCGGATTGGTAACAACGATTTCGCGTTTCTTCTTGGTGTCTTTGATCTGTGCAACACCGGCGATTTCGGTGATGATGGCAAGTCCTTTCGGCTTTCTTGCTCGAAAAGCTCCTCGACACGAGGAAGACCCTGTGTGATATCTCCACCGGCAACACCACCGGTATGGAAGGTACGCATGGTCAGCTGTGTACCAGGCTCACCGATCGACTGTGCTGCGATAATTCCGACAGACTCACCAACCTGTACTGCCTCGCCGGTTGCCATGTTGGCACCATAGCATTTTGCGCAGATTCCGTTACCGGAACGGCAGGTAAGAATGGTACGGATTTTTACTTTCGTATAATGCTCACCGTTCTCGTTGATGCCGTCTTTGATGACACGGGCAGCACGTTTCGGGGTGATCATATGGTTTGCTTTTACAATGACGTTGCCGTCCTTGTCTTTGATCGTCTCGCAGGAGAAACGGCCTGTGATACGATCCTGCAGACTCTCGATCTGCTCTTTTCCGTCTGTGAACTCGCTGACCCACATACCCGGAATTTCGTCCTTGCCCTCGGCACAGTCGATTTCACGGATGATCAGGTCCTGAGAAACGTCTACCAGACGACGGGTCAGGTAACCAGAGTCGGCGGTACGAAGCGCGGTATCGGACATACCTTTTCGTGCTCCATGTGCGGACATGAAGTATTCCAGTACCTGAAGACCTTCACGGAAGTTTGACTTGATCGGCAGCTCGATGGTGTGTCCGGTTGTATCGGCCATCAGTCCTCGCATACCGGCCAGCTGTTTGATCTGCTTATCGGAACCACGGGCTCCGGAGTCAGCCATCATGAAGATGTTATTGTATTTATCCAGTCCGTCGAGCAGTGCTTTTGTCAGCGCATCGTCGGTCTTCTTCCAGGTATCTACAACCTCTTTGTAACGCTCTTCGTCTGTAATCAGACCACGTTTGAAGTTTCTTGTAATCTTGTCTACCGTTGCCTGTGCTTCGGCGAGCATCTCCGGCTTCTGCGGCGGCACGGTCATATCGGAAATGGATACGGTCATGGCTGCACGGGTGGAGTATTTATATCCGGTTGCTTGATATAGTCCAGAACCTCTGCGGTTTTGGTAGCTCCGTGTGTATTGATGACTTTTTCCAGAATCTGTTTCAGCTGTTTCTTTGCAACGAGGAAATCAACCTCAAGCGCAAGCTCGTTACCCGGAACCGTACGGTCTACGTATCCCAGATCCTGCGGCAGAATCTCATTGAAGAGGAATCTTCCGAGTGTGGAGCTTACGTTCTGCTGCATTACAGTACCATCTTCCATCTCTTTTTCGCAGCGGATGGTAATCTTGGTCTGCAGGGTAATGTATCCGTTCTCGTATGCCAGGATGGCTTCGTTCATATCGCGGAAGAAGCTTCCTTCGCCCTTCTCGCCCGGACGCTCCTGTGTCAGATAGTAGATACCAAGAACCATATCCTGGGAAGGAACGGCTACCGGACCACCATCGGACGGTTTCAGCAGGTTGTTCGGAGAAAGAAGCATGAAACGGCACTCTGCCTGCGCTTCTACAGACAGCGGCAGATGGACAGCCATCTGGTCACCGTCGAAGTCGGCGTTGAATGCGGTACAAACCAGCGGGTGCAGCTTAATCGCTTTACCTTCTACCAGAATCGGCTCGAACGCCTGGATACCCAGACGATGCAGGGTAGGGGCACGGTTCAGCATAACCGGATGCTCTTTGATGACGTCCTCGAGAACGTCCCATACCTGCGGCTCGAGTTTCTCGACCATTTTCTTTGCATTTTTGATGTTATGTGCAGTGCCGTTGGAAACCAGCTCTTTCATAACGAACGGTTTAAACAGCTCGATTGCCATTTCTTTCGGCAGACCGCACTGGTAAATCTTCAGTTCCGGTCCTACGACGATAACAGAACGGCCGGAGTAGTCAACACGTTTACCAAGAAGGTTCTGACGGAAACGGCCGGATTTACCTTTCAGCATGTCGGACAGAGATTTCAGAGGACGGTTTCCAGGACCGGTTACCGGACGGCCGCGGCGGCCGTTGTCGATCAGGGCATCAACTGCCTCCTGGAGCATACGTTTCTCGTTGCGCACGATGATATCCGGTGCACCGAGCTCCAGCAGTCTCTTCAGACGGTTGTTACGGTTGATGATACGGCGATACAGATCATTCAGGTCGGATGTTGCAAAACGTCCTCCGTCAAGCTGTACCATAGGACGCAGATCCGGCGGAATAACCGGAACCGCATCAAGAATCATCCACTCCGGACGGTTTCCGGACTCACGGAATGCCTCAACAACCTCAAGTCTCTTGATGATGCGGGCTCTCTTCTGTCCGGTAGAATCTTTAAGACCTGCCTTTAATTCAGCAGACTCTTTTTCCAGATCGATTGCCATCAGAAGCTCTTTGATGGATTCCGCACCCATACCTGCACGGAAGCTGTTTCCGAACTCCTCTCTGGCATCCTGGTATTCTTTCTCGGTCAGAACCTGTTTGTACTGTAATTTGGTATCGCCTGCATCAAGAACGATGTAGTTTGCGAAATACAGAACCTTTTCCAGAGTTCTCGGAGACAGATCCAGGATCAGTCCCATACGGGACGGAATTCCTTTGAAATACCAGATGTGGGATACCGGAGCTGCCAGCTCAATGTGTCCCATACGCTCACGGCGCACACTGGATTTTGTTACTTCTACGCCGCATCGGTCGCAGATTACGCCTTTGTAGCGAATTTTCTTATATTTACCGCAATGGCACTCCCAGTCTTTGCTTGGTCCGAAGATTCTTTCACAGAACAGACCGTCTTTTTCCGGTTTCAGCGTTCTGTAGTTGATGGTCTCCGGTTTTTTTACCTCGCCATGGGACCACTCCCGGATTTTCTCCGGGGAGGCAAGTCCTATTTTGATGGCATCAAAGCTCATCTGGTAATTTTCTTTTTTTGCTGTTTCTGGCATTTGATTACCCCTTTCCTCGCAAAGCGAAGATCTACAAGTTACATGTCATCATCTGAACTTTCATCCAGATCAAGATAAGAGTCTTCTTCTTCATCCTCTTCCACATCTACCATTTCTTCTCCGTCAAATTCTTTCTTGGAGAATCCATAGTCACCAAATCTCTCGTCCTCTCTGTCAGAGTAACGGTCTCCCTCGATGATGTGGTTCAGGTTGGTATCACCGTAATCAACTGATTCCATAATTTTAACTTCGGTATTGTCATCACGCAGTACGCGGACATCGAGTGCCAGGGACTGCAGCTCTTTCAACAATACTTTGAAGGATTCCGGAATACCAGGCTCCGGAATATTGTCGCCCTTGATGATGGCTTCGTATGTCTTCACACGGCCAACCACATCGTCAGACTTCACAGTCAGGATCTCCTGCAGCGTGTAGGATGCACCGTACGCCTCAAGAGCCCAAACCTCCATCTCTCCGAAACGCTGTCCACCGAACTGAGCTTTACCACCCAGAGGCTGCTGTGTAACGAGGGAGTATGGGCCGGTAGAACGGGCATGAATCTTATCGTCTACCAGGTGATGCAGTTTCAGGTAATGCATGTGTCCGATTGTCGTTCTTCCATCGAACGGCTCACCGGTACGTCCGTCGCGGAGCTGTACCTTACCGTCTCTTGCGATATCAACACCCTTCCACAGTTCTCTGTGATCCAGATGCTCTTCCAGATACTGATATACTTCCGGAAGCAGAATATCTTTATATTTCTCGGAGAATGCATCCCATTCCATGTTTACATAATCGTTTGCCAGTTCCAGGGTATCCTGAATATCTTTCTCGTTTGCGCCGTCGAAAATCGGGGTGGATACGTTAAATCCAAGCGCTGCTGCTGCAAGGCTCAGGTGGATCTCCAGCACCTGTCCGATGTTCATACGGGACGGCACACCCAGAGGATTCAGCACGATGTCCAGCGGACGTCCGTTCGGCAGGAACGGCATATCCTCTACCGGAAGTACACGGGAAACGACACCCTTGTTTCCGTGACGACCAGCCATCTTATCGCCGACAGAGATTTTTCTCTTCTGTGCGATGTAGATGCGGACTGCCTGGTTTACTCCAGGAGAAAGTTCGTCGCCGTTTTCACGGGTAAATACTTTGGCGTCCACGATGATACCATACTCACCGTGCGGTACTTTCAGGGAAGTATCACGTACTTCTCTTGCTTTCTCGCCAAAGATGGCACGGAGCAGACGCTCCTCTGCGGTCAGCTCGGTTTCTCCCTTCGGAGTTACTTTTCCGACCAGAATATCACCGGCACGTACCTCTGCACCGATGCGGATGATTCCACGCTCGTCCAGGTCTTTTAAGGCTTCATCGCCGACGCCCGGAACGTCTTTTGTGATCTCTTCCGGTCCAAGCTTGGTGTCACGGGCCTCTGCCTCGTACTCCTCGATGTGGATGGAAGTGTAAACATCATCCTGTACCAGACGCTCGCTTAAGAGTACGGCGTCCTCGTAGTTATATCCTTCCCAGGTCATAAATCCGATCAGCGGGTTTTTACCAAGAGCAAGCTCGCCCTGGTAGGTAGACGGACCGTCTGCGATTACTTCGCCGGCCTCTACATGGTCACCTTTAAATACGATCGGTTTCTGGTTGTAGCAGTTGCTCTGGTTGCTTCGCATGAATTTGGTCAGATGGTAAACATCTTTTGTTCCGTCATCATTGTTCATGCGGATCTCGTTGGAGCAGGAATAGGAAATGGTTCCTGCTTTTTTTGCAACGACGCAGACACCGGAGTCTACGGCTGCTTTTGCTTCGATACCGGTTCCTACTACAGGAGCATCGGTGATCATCAGCGGTACGGCCTGACGCTGCATGTTGGATCCCATCAGCGCACGGTTCGCATCGTCGTTCTGAAGGAACGGGATCAGCGCCGTAGCAACGGAGAATACCATCTTCGGAGACACGTCCATGTAATCAAACATGTGCGGCTCGTAGGACTGGGTCTCATCCAGATAACGTCCGGAAACGTTCTTGTTGAGGAAGTGTCCTTCTGCATCCAGCGGCTCATTTGCCTGTGCTACATGGTAATTATCCTCTTCATCTGCGGTCATGTAGACTACTTCGTCGGTAACACGCGGATTTTTCGGATCTGATTTGTCAATTCTTCTGTATGGAGCCTCAACGAAGCCATACTCGTTGATGCGCGCATACGATGCCAGAGAGTTGATAAGACCGATGTTCGGTCCCTCAGGAGTCTCGATCGGGCACATTCTTCCGTAATGGGAGTAGTGTACGTCTCGAACCTCGAATCCGGCACGGTCACGGGACAGACCGCCAGGTCCAAGGGCGGAAAGACGTCTCTTGTGCGTCAGCTCTCCAAGCGGGTTATTCTGATCCATGAACTGGGACAGCTGGGAAGATCCGAAGAACTCTTTGATTGCAGCTGTAACCGGTTTGATATTGATCAGGGACTGCGGAGAAATTCCGTCGATGTCCTGTGTTGTCATACGCTCACGTACCACACGCTCCATACGGGACAGACCGATGCGGTACTGGTTCTGAAGCAGCTCACCTACGGCACGGATTCTACGGTTGCCAGGTGGTCGATATCATCGGCATTTCCTGCGCCGTATTCCAGATGCATGTTGTAGTTGATGGAAGCGAAAATATCTTCCTTTGTGATATGTTTCGGAATCAGGTCGTGAATGTCACGTTTGATCGCCTGTTTGATCTCTTCGATATCGGTATTTTCCTCCAGGATCTTTTCCAGAACCGGATAGTATACTTTCTCGTTGATGCCAAGTTCTTCCTCGTCAACATCTACCCATGCTTTCAGATCTACCATTAAGTTGGAAAGAACTTTTACGTTTCTCTCCTCTGTCTGAATCCATACATACGGTACTGCTGCGTTCTGAATCTTGTCTGCGAGTTCCAGAGTAACGGTGGTGCCTTTTTCTGCAAGGATTTCACCGGTGGACGGATCTACAACATCCTCAGCGAGGATCTGGTTGCGGATACGGCTGCGCAGTGCAAGTTTCTTGTTGAATTTATAACGGCCTACCTTTGCCAGGTCATAGCGACGCGGGTCAAAGAACATGCTCATGATGAGGCTCTCTGCATTTTCTACTGCGAGAGGCTCGCCCGGACGAATTTTCTTGTACAGCTCGAGAAGACCTTCCTGATAGTTGGTGGAAGTATCTTTGGTGAAGCTTGCAAGAATCTTCGGCTCTTCACCGAACAGCTCTACGATCTCTGCATTGGAGCTTACTCCAAGTGCACGGATGAGGACTGTGATCGGAACTTTTCTGGTACGGTCTACGCGGACATAGAAGACGTCGTTGGAATCGGTCTCGTACTCCAGCCATGCTCCACGGTTCGGGATTACGGTACAGGAGAACAGTCTCTTTCCGAGCTTATCATGTGCGATGCCGTAATAAATACCAGGGGAACGTACCAGCTGGCTGACGATTACTCGCTCTGCACCATTGATAACGAATGTTCCTGTTGCTGTCATCAACGGCAGATCACCCATGAAAATTTCGTGCTCTGTGATCTCGTCTTTTTCCTTATTATATAATCTTACTTTTACCTTTAACGGTGCCGCATAAGTAGCGTCACGCTGTTTACACTCTTCGATTGAGTATTTTACGTCATCTTCACACAGTGTAAAGTCTACGAATTCAAGGCTCAGCCGTCCGCCGTAGTCGGAGATTGGTGAAATGTCATCAAAGACTTCCTTGAGTCCGCTTCTCAGGAACCAGTCATAGGAATCCTTCTGGACTTCAATCAAGTTGGGCATTTCCAATACTTCTTTTTGTCTCTGGTAACTCATTCGCATACTTTTTCCGGTAGGTATCGGACGTATTCTGTTTTTCTCCATTGACGTTGTCACCCCTTGTGTTATAATATATTTATTACCGCTCATGCCTGAACAAAAGGTTTTAGGCATATCTTGCCATAATAGTGCATTTTCTAGATTATCATGTTTTTTCAAGTGTGTCAACAAAACAGATTGTATTTTTTTCAGTACAATCTGTTTTTTACTGGTTTTTCTTCCGTGACCCTGTTAGAATAATACTTTAGATGTGATTGAAAGCACCGAATTTTCAGAAAAAACCGCCTGTTTGATTTTTTTATTTTTCAAATCAAACAGGCGGTTTTTTTATTCTAATTTTTTAATATTTCAGAGCTCCATCCCGATTTCGCTTATGCCGCGTCGAATCGTTCTTTTTAATGCTGAATATTGTCAGCCATCATGTCCATAAAGCTCCATGGTTTCAGAACTTTGTTGATCTCTGCAAACACTTTATCATCGTAGTTGTGTTTTACTTCCGTTTTGCGGTCAAACACCATGGTATCCGCATCCTCTGCTTCTACTTCCGGCCAGTGCGGGAGTCCGGCATGATCCGGGGTGCCGTTCTTTGCGAAGGCAAGAAGTGCTCCGAAGATTTCGCTTTCCAGTTTATCGCTGACATCCGGGATGCCACAAATTTCTACGAGATCTGCGTTTCCGAAGAAATATGGGATATCGGAGCAGTGCCATGCCGGCTTGCCGTGCTGGAACGGGAATTCCAGAGCGAAGTTGTAGAGATATGCTTTGCCGCCGCCTTTTGCGAACAGTTTGGCAAGTTTTACGGTCGGCTCACGCATTGCACGGTCGATGGCAAGAACATCTACGCCGTTCTTCTCCGGATATGCTTCTTTGAAAGCGTCCAGAACCTTTTCGGCATTGTCTCCATAAACCTTTTTGAGGATTTCCAGAATCTCTTCCGCTGTCAGTTTGTTCTTATCATAAGCTGCCGGTGCAAACGTTGCGAACTCGCCGTATACGGTTCCGATCATCATCGGAATCTGATGTGCATGCTCACGGAAGCCTGCGTCGAATGGATTTCCATAGAAGTAATCGCCCTTTTTCGGGCCGCCGCCGATGTAGCCGCCACTCTGTGCAATCGCCGGAGCCACTTTTGCATATGCAGCAGCAAGCTGCGGATACGGTACAGTTTCCAGCTGAGCCACATCGTCAAAGCCGAGCGCTTTCATCATTGCCGTAATAATCTCCGTGCCGTCTTTCTCTCCTGCGCCGAGCGGATCGTCCTCCATAACACCGCTCATGACAAGGCCTTTCTGGAACAGGCCGTCTGCTGATGGAATCTGCATCAGGTCAATCACCTTCATTCCGCCGCCGGACTGGCCGAAAATGGTTACATTCTCCGGATCGCCGCCGAACAGGGCAATATTGTCATGTACCCACTGCAGGGCTGCCACCATATCGGCGTGGCCTGCGTTTGCGGAGTTTTTGTATTTTTCCCCAAACGGAGACAGATCCAGATATCCTAAAATATTCAGTCTGTGGTTGACAGAAACAAGAATCGAATCACCTTTCTTTGCGATGCTGACGCCGTCATACGCAACCTGCTCGATGGAAGATCCCGCTGCGTATCCACCGCCGTGGAACCATACGAGAACCGGTTTTTTGGCTTCCGGATCAAGTTTGTTTGTCCAGATATTTAAGGACTGGCAGTGCTCATCCTGCGGCCAGTAGCGGTGCGGAACCATAAGCTCGCCGTTCGGTGTATCTTGGTTCTGAAGCGGGCATACAAAGCCGTAGTTTGTCGCATCCTTCACGCCATCCCATTTGGACGGAACCGGCATCTGGAAACGGTCTGCGTATGCATACGGAATTCCTTTGTAAATGTAAACACCGTCATAAAAATAACCTTTTAAATCGCCGGATGTGGTATGCAGCACCGGCACGCCATCGTAATCAAATATTTTCCCCATTTTGAAATACCTCTTTTCTGTAGAATTTAGCATTTATGTTGTTTTCAGTATAAACAATATTTTCGTCCTTTTCTACTCGAATTGTCGCAAGATCTTCTTATATTGTTGCTTTTTTTCCACTCTTTCTCTGTATTCTCCCACCGCGAGTGCAATTTTTTGAAGATTTTACAGAATCTGCTCCACCTCAATCAGCGCCGTCTCGTGCGGCTCCAGGCGTTCCTGCACCGTGAGGCTGCCTTCCGGGTCGGTTTCCTGCTCCCAGACACGGTATTCCGGGTCCGCACTGTGGCACAGCATCGCGCGCTCCATCCGGTTCATCCGCTCCGGAGCTCCCATCCGCACCCACGCATCGTAGCTGCTGCCGTGCTCTTTTGTCACTTTATACAGCCGCAGGCAATATTTTCCCGGTTCCAGTCCGGTCAGTTTCACTGAAAAGGTCCGGATTTCCCCCATATTGAATACGCGGTAACGGTCCGTGCGGGAAATATTCACGGCATGGCGGTAGCGGTACAGCATATCGTAGTGAACATAGTTGTACAGGTAAATCTGGCTTTGGTTTTTCTCCGGCTCCGTGCTGATAAAATAGCCGTCCCCACGCTTCACCAGACGAGATCCCATTCTGCCGAGCAGCCGCAGCGCAGTGCAGACCGCCTTTGGAATGCCGTTCATCGTGAACAGCCCAAAACCTCCATGATACGTTTCCCGCGCCGGAAATACTTCATCCAAACGGTCATTGACCGAGAAATACGCAATTCCCTGCAGCGCCTCTTCATTTTCCAGAAGATTTTTAAACAGCCATGCCGCTTTATAACAGGTATCGTTGCACAGATCCCTCTGCCAGATGTTGCTGCTGCACTCATCCACCAGAACCGGCAGTGCACCAAGCCCAGCCTTCTGCAGCAGACCTTTTACCTTCTCCCCGCGGTTCCGCAGAAAATCCGGGTCGCGGCTCACAATCATATTGACGCTCTCGTTGTTCTGGATCAGATTCATTTTCTCCTCTTCCTCTCCATAGATCACCGTGCCAAACGAGCGGAATGCAAAAATTTCCGGCACACATTCCTTTTCCTTCATAGTTTCGATAAAGGCTTTGAGATGTTCCTCCGGTCCAAGACCAAAGGAAAGACATGTTACAAGATCCGGGCTCACACGTTTCATCTCCTCGTACGATGCTTTCCACGTCTCAAAGAACTCATCTCCTCCATCAATCGTGATCACGTCTCCGCTGATCCACGGGTTGAAAATCCAGCGCCGCATCTGGTTGATTCCATACCGTTCCCTTAGATGTTCCATCAGGTTTTTGATCAGCATGCGCCACTCAGCCAGATCTCGCGGAGAGCTGCTTAGCGCCGGACGCATCGTTCTTCCCGGGTCTGTTTTTGCCAGCAGCAACGGCATATGGCCGAATTCCAGCAACGGCTTCGCTCCCGTGGAAAGGATGAAATCGATCACCTCATCAATATAGTTCCAGCAGAACTGAATCTCGCCCCACATATTCCGCCGAAGTACGCACATATCATCATCAAGAATTCCTTTTACGCGGATCAGCTCATAGCCGAGCTCCTGCACCAGCTGTTCCAGCTCATCCTGCACCTCGCGGTTCAGCACACTTGCCGCATAGCCAGCATTGATCACGCGCTTCCAGTGGCCTGCCACTCTTGGTTTCCGTCCGTTTACTGCCGCTGTCACGGAAACGGCACTCTCATTTATCGTCTCAATCTCCTGCTCCGTGACCGCTGCATACTGCAGGAGACTCTGGAAAATATCATGGTCTCCCGCCGCCTCTTCCCGCTCTTTTCCTTTCTTTTCACGCTGTTTTACTGTATATTCCATCTGCTTCCGGTATTCGCTCGGTGTCATACCGCGGTATTTGCGGAATGCGCGGATCATCGCCGTCTCATTGACAAATCCATTGTGATAGGCAATCTCCGTCAGCGTTGCGCCGCTGTGCATTTCCTGTACGGCATGCGCCAGGCGCACCTGCGTCACGTACTCCCGAAATGATACACCGAAATACTGCGGAAAGCTCCGTGAAATATAGGCACGGCTCAGATAAAGATGATCCGCCAGATCCTCCAGCGTAATCTCTTCCCGGCAATGCTGCAGAATATAGTCTGATGCCCGCTGAATGCGTTCCCTTCCGCCCCGGCCCTGTTCCACCTTTTCCCCGGATGTAAAGTAAAAAAGCAGATCCTCCAGAAGCGCCGTCACACGGCTTTTCATATAGATCGGTTGTTCCTCATTATTCTTGTACATCTCAAGAAAGATCCGTGCCATATCCCGCCGGATCAAATCAAATTTTTCCTGCTGATCTTCCATATAAAAAAACGACTGACATTTGACTTCACATTTCAGCAGCTTAATGTGAAATGAATCAATCGTCTCCGCTGAAACGCAGAGCGACAGAGCAAGTCCGTCTTCGTCCAGATCCAGGTCACAGATCTGAAACCGGTTGATCGCAAAGATAGATCCCATCGGGAGATTGTGAACTTCCCCGTCCTCGTAGCTGACTCTTCCACTCCCACGAAGCAGAAATAAAAGTTCAAAATCCGGATTCCACAGTTCCCGTTTCTTCTCCGGCCGGAGTAGCCGAAAACGGAATCCCGGCATTTCCTGTTTTGTTCCTTTCAGCATCATGTCTTCGTCTCTGTTGTCTCTTTCCATTTCACACCTCATGATAGATTTTTTTTGTTGTATTGTACCACAAAAAAGGTCCCGCAAAAAGATCTTCTCCTTTTGTGGGACCAATTTTTCGGTTTTTGTTTTAGTTTTTGCAATTATTCCTTCACCTTCAGCACCAGACACTGATACGGTTGCAGACGGATCGTTTCCTCGCCTGCCTCGCAGGTGTCATAGTTATTCAGAAGTACTTCTTCGATTGTGTCTGTAAATGGCAATGTAATGCCATCCGCAAGAGAAGTAGTAAGGATCAGAATATTATTCTTCTCATCCTTCCTGCGGTACGCCAGAACGCCGCTTACCGTCTCGTATTCCGGAATCAGCGTTCCGTAGAGGAAGGTTTCTTCCAGATCTTCACGTCGTCTTACTGCCACCATTTTGCGGTAAAACCACAGCAGGGAATCAGGATCTTTTTCCTCGGCCTCATAGTTCAGTTCCGTATAGTTTTTATTCACCGGGAACCACGGCGTACCTGTTGTGAATCCCGCCTCGGCAGATGCATCCCACTGCATCGGAGTTCTGCTGTGCTCGCGGCTCTCGCGGTTGATCTGCTCGAGCGCTTCCGCATCCGTTTTTCCTTCTGCAATCAGACGGTCGTAAATAGCAAAGGTCGGTTTGTCGACGAATCCCTGAATAGACTGTTTCGGGTTGTCGCGCATGCCAATCTCCTGTCCCTGATACAGAAATACAATACCCGGCAGGAAGAAATTGGTGACCGGAAGCATCTTTTCGCTGTAGCGGTTCTGGTCCTCCGGCATCAGGAACCGGTCGATGATGCGCGTTTTGTCATGGTTTTCGAGAAAGTTGCAGAGCATGCCGCGGCCATCCACGATTTTCTGCGCCGCAAAAAGCTGATCGCGATAATCGTCAAACAGCGCCACGGTATTGCCCCATTTCGGGTTACGCACATTGTCGAGGGTGTGACAAAAATCGAAAACGGACGAGAAACTGCCGTTTTCCCCAATCACATCCTCCACATCCTCCGGTCCCATGTGATCGTACTCTCCGATCGTCAGCGCATCGGTCGGCGCAAAGGTGCGCTCCTTCATTTCACACAAGATATCGGCAAGACCGTCTACATTGTTGAAATACTCGAACGCCATATTGTACTCGTCCGGTCCATCCGGCGGAAGGTTGGTGTACTGATAATTCTTTTTCAGATGGCTGATCGCATCAAGACGGAATCCGCCAAGTCCCAGATCCATCCATTTTAAAATCATCTCATAAATTTCTTCCCGCAATTTGGGATTCTCCCAATTGAGATCCGGCTGCTCTTTTGTGAAGATGTGGAGGTAATACAGGTTATCATATCCCGGTACTTTCTCCCATGCGCTGCCGCCAAAAATCGACCGCCAGTTGTTCGGCTCTTTGCCGTCTTTTCCTTCCCGGAACACATAATACTTTCCGTACTTTCCAAACGGATCTTTGAGTGCCGCCTGAAACCACGCATGCCGGTCAGAGGAATGATTCACGACAAGATCCATCAGGATGCGGATGCCGCGCTTTTTTGCCTCCGCGATCAGCTCCTTCATGTCCTCCATCGTTCCAAACGACGGGTCGATATCCATGTAATCGGAAATATCGTATCCGTTATCTACCATCGGGGATGCAAACACCGGGCAGAGCCAGATGACATTGGCTCCCAGCTTTTCTATTTTGTCAAGATGACGGATCACGCCTTTCAGATCCCCGATTCCATCTCCGTTGGTATCCTGAAAACTCTTCGGATAAATCTGGTATCCAACCGTTTTGTGCCACCACTTTTTCTCCATTGCTTTTCTCCTGTTCATTTTGTTTTTATGATGCGGGCCGTTCTTTAGGTTTACCGCAAAACCTATAGTGTTTTCACTATATCACAAAAGAATGGATTGTGCTACTTTTTTCTTTTTGATTTTTCCTATGTTCGCCTTACCGTTACGGTTCACTGTTTTTTCATCAGCGGCAAAATCACGCAGGAAGCAGCTTTTCCGCCCATATGAATGGTCTGATGTGCAATTTTATTCTCCGTTTTTTCCGACCACAGCCCTTTCTGATTGCTGTGAACATGATACTGCGGGAAGTCGGAGGAGGAAACATCTACACGAATGCGGGAACCCTTTGGAATCGTGTATACAATATTCCACATAGTAATCTGCACCTCTGCCACGCTGCCCGGTTCATAGGCTCCGGCCTCCGTTTTTCCCTGCTCCAATGTTGCAATCGAGGAACGAATGTTGTACGCTTTTCCTTCCGGCGTTACCTCCATGATTTTAGCGGTAAATGCCGTATCCTCGCAGTCACTTTCCACGAACAGACGGACGGAAGCTTTTCCGTTCAGCGTGAAAGTTTCTTCCAGCGGTTCTGATACAAAACTCAGGACATCCTCACGATAGTCCGGTTCCGGCTGAAGATGGCTGCCGATCTGCGGCATCGTATGCAGAAGGGCTTCTCCGCCGATACTCTCGACGGGAGTGGCCGGGTCAAACGTGTAGTTTCTCGTTTTTTCCTGTTCCGGCGTGTCTGTCCGCAGTGTTTTCTCATCCAGATACAGCGTCATGCTTCCCGCAGTTCCTTCTTCTCCCAGTCGGTCGGATACGATGTCAATCCACCGGTCCGCTCCGATTTCATAGGCACGGATCCGCTGTGTCGGGATTTCTTTTTGTTTCAGCGTCAGCTCAAACCATTCCAGCATCTTTGGAATTTCTTCATTCTGCGGGTGCAGCACCTCTTTATCTTCAAGACAAATCTGGAAAAAGTGGTTCCATGCACCGATTTCCAGCCAGCTGTGCTGTTTTGTCTCCTCGTTCAGGCGCTCCCACGTTTTCATACTGCTGCCGTGGTGATGATCGTACCAGCCGCTCAAGAGATAGATCGGGACTTTCGTTTTTGGCGGGATTTCCCGCAACTGTTTCCACCAGCCCGTCTGCCAGAGTGCCGCATCCGGGTTCGGGCTTGTGATGTATTCGCGGTAGGACGGAACACGCTGTCCCCAAAGAGCTTCATCCACCTTGACCTGCGGCAGATAGCGACAGCTTTCGCGGTAATCGGCGGACACCGGTTTTTCTGCATTTTCCATCGACCATGCCGTCAGGATATCGTGGCGGAAGCAACCTTTTTCGTAGGCTGAGGTAAAGCGGTCGGTTCCATAATCTTCAAGGAACATGGCAGCAACCTTTCCTTCCGCGGCATCGGCAAAAGCCCAGCCGGTCATACTCGTGTAGGAATGACCCCAGTAGCCTAAAATCTCGCACCATGGCTGTTCTACAAGGTAATTCATCGTGTCGATGCCGTCGTTCCGTTCGTTAATGTTTGGCTCCCATTTTCCTTCTGACTGCTCCCTGCCGCGGCAATACTGGTAGACATACACATAACCTCTGCACGCCAGTCCCTCGCCGTAGGCACGGTGAATACGGTCGTTGCCCGGATAGCAGGTACGAGTCAGGATGACGGGATATTTCTTGTTTTCTCCTGATCCGCCTTCCCTTGGAAAATAATAGATTGTATGCAGCTTCACACCATCGCGCATCTCGATCTGGCTGTCTTTTCTTTCAAATGCTGCACAGCTTTCGGAAACGCCGCTTTTCGCAAACTGTTCCTCCACGCGTTTTACCACTGCCGCCATAAAATCTTCTGCCATCGCCCTATACCTCCATTTCCAGCAGTGCCATACCGAGTGTCTTTCCATGTTTGTCCAGCGCCAGCGATCTTGTGACACCGCCGCCGAGTGTCTTGTCGAGGACAAAGTTCAGCGCATGGATTCCGTCCAGTTCGTAGCGGGTTACTTTTCCGTGGCAGATTTCGCGGAAGTATTCTGCTACGCGTGTTTCTGTTACTTTTTCTTTCAGCATTTCATAATTGTTCTCATCATATGGGATCACCGAAATATTGGAGATCTCGCCTTTATCGCCTGTTCTTGCATGTGCAATCTCTTTTAATTTCATCGCCTTATACCTCCCGGAATGTAACTTTTGCTTCTACTGCATCGCGCGGCACAAAAATTGAGCAGACCGAGACAATCTCGGACACCCGTTTCACCGCTCCGCCGCCTCCTGCTGGACCGTTGGTATAGAGAGCCTCCACCTCGTTTGCCAGCAGAACGGCATTTTTCCGGTCTTTCGTTCTGCCTGCGGCGCGGAGACGCACTTCACACGGAGTTCCACTTCCGATCTCCTTGGAAATTGCATCACGATACAGGGAATTGCATCCGATAAAATCAGTACGGTACTCTTCCAGCTCGATGCCTGTCAGTTCAATCCGCTTCTCCAGAATCTCCGCCGCCAGCTCCGCCCGTGCCATACAGTTGCTTCCGCCGTAGGAAATTTCACCCTCACCGATGAAGCAGTCCTTGTAGCCGACACTCACTTTCAAAGTTTCCGGTCTTCCATGCGTTGTCGCATGCTCGGCGTGAACCTGGTTTTCCCCGATCTGCCGGAACGTCACCTTCGAAAAGTCCGCTGTTGCATCCGGGGTCAGGTAAGCCTTTGGGTTGTGGATTTCGTAGATCATCTGCTCTTTACAGGTATCCACGCTCACCAGTCCGCCACTTCCCTCGACTTTTGTCACGGTAAATGCGCCTGTCTCGTCGATCTCAATGAGCGGGAATCCAAGTTTCCACAGATCCGGCACATCCTTGTAGCCCGGATCCGCAAAATAGCCGCCTGTCACCTGTCCGGCACACTCCAGCAGATGGCCTGCCAGAACCGCCTGTCCCATCTGATCCGGGTTGTCGGTAATGTTCCATCCGAACTCATGTACCAGCGGTCCGATCGTCAGTGCAGGATCGGAAACGCGACCGGTAATGACAAGATTGGCACCCTCTTCCAACGCTTTTGTGATGCCCTCCGCACCCATATAGACATTCGCAGAATCAGAACATCTTTTTTCTCTTTTAACAGCGTGCCATCCTCCAGCACTGTTTCATTTTCATACTTGTCCAGCTCGTCTGTAATATCATCGCCGGTCACACAGGCAATCTTCAATCCACTGACACCCAGTTTTCTGGCAATTTCACACGTCAGTTCTGCAGCAGATACCGGGTTGGCAGCTCCCATATTGGTAATAACTTTTACTTTGTTTTTCGCCATCAGCGGGAGAATTTTTTCCATTCGGTAGTCGAGCAGCTGGTTGTATCCCTTCGACGGATCTTTCTCTTTGTCCTGCTGCCCGATCGCAACGGTGCGTTCCGCCAGACACTCGAAAATAATGTAGTCCAGATTTCCTTTTTCCATCAGTTCCACTGCCGGCTCAATGCGGTCTCCCGCATAGCCTGCGCCGCTTCCGATTCTGATTTTTTTCATGTTCTATGGCCTCGCTTTCTTTGATCTGAGATCATTGTAATGCGATATCCGGGCAGATACTACAAAAGGGATCGTAATTTCTAAAATTTTAGAAATCATGATCCCTCTTTTATGTGAGTTCTGTTACAGCAAAGACAGAAAATACCACAAAGCCCCAAAGCTGCAGAAATTCCGGCATTTCATTCTCCTTCTGTCTTATTCTTTGATTTTATTATATAACGTTGCCAGCGAAATTCCGAGTTCCTTTGCCGCTTTTTGCTTCCCTTCCATATCCCGTCCGTACAGCAACAACGTATTTTTGATCTCCTGCCGTTCAAAGCGGCGCACCCGCTCTTCCAGCGTCATGTGAGCCTCTGATTCCCGTTTTTCAAACTGTACGAGACTCGTCACAATTGAGATGCTTCCGCGGATATGATGCTCTTCCCGAATCGGATAAACACTTGCAAAGTATTCCTGTGTTCCCTCTCTCCGCACCATTCCCTCGACCGGGATGCCGCTCCAAATGACTTCCGGAGCAATGGCAGATTTGCGGTAATCCGTGATTTTATGACCTTTCGCGGTTTCAAGCGGAACGCCGATGAAATCGCTGTAGACTTGATTAAAGAACACAATCCTGCTGTGCTGATCGCAGATCAGGATTCCCTGCTGTAGAGATTCCAGAACGGAATGTACCTGCATTTTTCGTTCCTCCCGTTTTCTCTTTCTGTACTCTCGGAGTCTTTCTGTCATGAGGATATTTAGCCCTTATACTCCTCCTTAAATGTCTTGTATAAATAGATCACATTCTCAATTTTATCTCCACGGTCGCAATTACATTTTGATACCACATGGCATCACCATACCTTCCGGCAATTTTTAACTTTATTGCCACAAAGTATGGACTCAGGTGAACCTCACATGACTAAAGCCACGTGCTTCCGGCCGCTTTAAGCGGCAGACCAAATATCGGCGGATACGCCTGTTATTTAGATTTTGCACAGATATGTGCTTCTTCCATGCCGGATACGGCAGATTTCCACATAACAGGTAATCCACTGCATATCTGCCTGTGTTTATGCTGCTTTACGCAGTTCCATTTCTGAAATCAGTTCTCTCAGATCTGCATAAACACATGAGGTTCT
>NZ_QUMG01000015.1:0-101159 GCF_003482095.1 Blautia sp. OF09-25XD | reverse complement strand
ATTCTATTTGTATAACAATAAATCTAATGTTTTTTCTAAATGATAACATCACATTTATGAAATGTTTCTAAAAATTTCTAAAATCCTTATTTCACACTTGTAGTCTAAGAGAAAATATCCTATAATAAAACTGAAGTTATTAGAGTTCACTAGAAGACTCCAAGTATCTTCACTTGAACCGAGAAAAACGTGGAAATAAGGGGCTGTAACAGAGCAAATATTTGCCGATGTTGCAACCCCTTATTTCATTATTCTGGATAATTACGTTGTTTTACGAAGTATTCCGCCCCATATTCTTCCGCATCAGCCCTGTTATACACGGTCTGTACGGTATATTCAGGAATATTGTATCCGTTTTCTGCCTGCCACGATTCAAACAAATCTGTGGCTTCTTTTTTTGTGTAGCTGCAAAACTGAATAGTACCAAATCCATCAACGCTACTGCTGTAATTAAACTGATAGGTATACATTATATCCTCCATTTCATTCTTCTGTTTTTATACCAGTTCGATATAGTCAATGCAATCCCTTTCAAGATTATTTTTGTCACAGAAATCATTCCATAATTGTTCAAGATCCCGAGAACCAAACGCAACGAACTGTCGTTCGTCTCCATCGTAAAATCCAATATCGTAAACATGTCCACCAGGAATGACAACATCTCGGCTTGCTTCTTTATAGGTCATTTTCTAATTAATCCTCCTCATATAATCAAGTGTTTTTTATTGAAAATTCAAGGTTTTTCAACCTTTCATATCTCAGTGAATAAGCCACAGCTATGAGCATTTCGATGTATCAGGTACTGAAATAGCGGTTGAATGGTATACGAAATAAAACGTCATTGATTTTCGCTTTACTGGCCTTGTGTATACCCTTCCCTCTATGGCAGCTAACCTCCTATATCCACCAGGATCATCTCTGTCTCCAGAGGTCCTAACTTCCTTCGTCCTGCCTGTCCATAACCAGGGTGTCAGCTATGCTCCTATACGGGGTCTCGCCCCATGGAAAATATTCCTGCCGACTACTGGCTCATTCTTTGTATTATTGATTACTGACTCGCTTCCTGTTCCAGCACTGTGATCAGTGGACGTTATCTGTTACATTCTGCTTAATTCAGTGGCTATCCACTTGACAGCCTCCATTACAGTTACTTGTCTTTCTTACGCAGCCTGTAGATAAACGGCCGGTCTCTTGATGTCACTGACCATCTTTTTCGGATCATAATCCACACCTTTTGTCAGCATGGCATAAAAGACACGTATCAACTTGGCTGCAATCGCCATAAGTGACTGCATTTTCTTCAACGGATTCAGCCTTCTGGTTGTGTAATAATTATGGAGTTCCCTGAACTCCTGGTTCTTCGACACAAGTGACATTGCAACCTCAAAGAGCAGATATCTGAGTCTCTTTCGACCTCGTCTGCTTATTGTTGTCTCGCCCTTGTGCATTCCCGAACTATTTTCAACCAATGCCAATCCTGCAAGCTTCTGCAGTTCCTTCGGATTGTTGAAGCGGCTGATATCACCTACTTCTGCAAGGAACCCTGACACTGTCCTGATTCCCACACCTTTGATCTCTAACAGCTTTTCAGCCATCGGAATCTTTCTTACCAGTTCTTCAATTAGAACCATAACTTCCTGTAGACGCGTATTTCTGGATTCATAGTCCTCCAGAAGCATTCGGATTTCCATTCTTGCAGACACCGCACCTTCTTTGCTTCCAACGCTGTGCTCTGCAGCTTCTATCAGGTCTTCGCCCTCGCTTTTCCAACTCCAATATCAAGAAACACAAAGCAATTCAATATATAACATGAAATCGTCATTTCTTCTGCTCGTCAATTAAATCCAATACCTCACACAAAGTTTTATATCTACCTTCTTCCATATCATTCATATTGCGATTTACCGTTTCATTTTCTAAATCCTCAATAAGCTGCTCAATTTTAATTCTTAATTCGTCCACTGTTATACCTTCCAATCTCTTTCCAATCTCTTCGTTACTTGGATACTTCTGTAATTGATTTATTGAAACATGTCGCTGTTCAATATAACCATCTTCCATTTCAAAATCAACATCTGCCTCCTCATTTGGGTTTTCCCATGCATAATCTACAAATATTCCAAACAATTTTAAATTTTTGTGAAATACTTTATCACCTTTCTTAAATTTCATTTGTTTCACCTCATCTAATAAATCAAATATATCTCTATATCCATCATATTTTCCTTGCTCTAAATCATTCATATTACGATTTCCAATCAAGTCTATCCCACCTGTCCTGGGAATTTTCAGTCCACATTATGGTCCACATAATTATATCGCTCCTTTTGAAAATTTTTATCCAAATAGTTCCTTTCCATACTCTTCCAGCAGGCTCACATATCGTCCATCGCCAATAATAAGATGGTCCACTAACGGAATCCCTATTGTCCTTCCAGCGTTTACGATATTCTTCGTACTATCGACATCATATTTTGATGGTTGCAAGTGTCCGCTTGGATGATTGTGGCAAATAAGAAAATGGGTTGCTCCAACGATAAGCATTCGAATCAAAATTTCTCTGGCTGAAAGCAAGCTTGCAGCAACAGTACCTCTGCTAATCTCAAAAACACCAATAATACTACTTCTCGTGTTTAGAGCAATAGCATATACATGTTCTTCTGGCAAATTGCTCATTTGAAAACATTTCTCCATGATTTCTGCGACGTTTTCCGGCGAATTACAATTGCTTTCACATAAATACGATTTTTTCTTTTCTAAGTATGGAATTTTTGATGCATTAAGCAGCATCTGATATTCTTGTATTCGTTTCATCCGCTATTTCTCCAATATCTGATTTTCTCGTGCTGTTGCCAGCACGAGAATTTATAAATTGATTTTGCTTGATTACGCACAGCGTCTGCTATTACCACTCATATGTAGGAGCTCACTTGTTTCACACGCATCGGAATCCAAAAGGATCAACTCGATATCATGTTCGTACGCGTACTTCAGCACAATTTGCAGATCATTTGGGAGGGCTTGGAAAAAATCCGCGAACTCCTCTTCGCTGCTTCTATCCGGAACGATAATAAAAACGCCATAGGGGTATTGATAACTATACGGAGGCTGGACTGTATTTAAACTATTCACAGTTTCTTCCGTAAGATGGCTTGTGCATAACTCCAAATATTTTTTGATCATATAATTGTCCTCTTCTGCTGAAAATTTTGAGTTACTTGAATGGCTGCCGAAAATTTGTAATTAAGGCTCAAGCCAATCAAGTTCTTCCGGTGAAAGGCCACATTCTAAAAGTTCAGTTTTTAAATCGCTTATGGTTTTGTCAGGATTGATAGCTAATCCAACAGAGGTTTTTGTAGAAGCTAAATATTCGTCAACTGAAATCGGTCTGATCTCAGAAAAAACATAATAGTCTTCAGCTAGGCCAAAATTCCATATAAATCGGCCATATGATCCCAGTCATCTCCAAACACGATTCCTGAACCGCAATATTCATCCCTTATGAATCCGCCGCCAAATTCTTGAGGAATCAAAATTTTATAAATATCACCAACGGCAATATTTTTTCGTTGTGTCGTTCGTTCGGCTCGCAGCCATGAAAACGCTCCCATATTGTGTTTCCTCCATTTTCCTTATTCGACAATCTCAAATCCGTCATGAAGCCAGCCGCTCATATCAGAAAGCCAATCTGATATAGCATCTACATCCGGACCTGCATCCGAATCCATGAAGCAATCCGGAATAGTGACTTCGTTTGGCAGATCGATTTCATATCCATCAGTTTCCCATTTAATATTAATTACTTTTGCCATAAAATTTCCTCCAGGTCAATGATCCTGTATTACCAAATAAAATCCAGCTTAACACCAGTAATGGACTTAGAATCTGTGTACACTGGGTCCATTAGCCGATATAATCCCGTAAGATTTTCCTTACCATTGTATTCTTCCAGAAATTCCTTATAATTTCCGTCATAAAGTCCATTACGATTTTCAGCGTAAATTTCCCCAATTTCTTTCCATGAACTCAGAATTCCATTTACCTGAATCTCTGAACCATGCCTGGTTTCTATGCTGTTTTTCAAGAGTACCACGGCATCTCCATTGATTGCTTTTTGAATTTCCGCATATGTTTTAAGCAATGTAGATCTTAAATTTCTTACATGAAAATCAAAAAAATTGGAGTTAATTTCCTGATCTTCAGTAAGATACAGCTCATATACCCGTGCTTTGATTTCGGATGTCGATGTGAAATTCATGCTACTTTTAATATCCTTTCTTTGACATAATGTATTTCAGAACGTGTATTTTTCTTCTCCTTTCTTATAGATTGTCCTGATGTGTATAGAATTAGCAAAGAGAGCTAAAATAATATTTCTGTTTTGTAATCTTTAAATCGTTGGGATAAAGAAAACCGCGCCAATATTCGGCGCGGTTTATCAAATAATATGTGTTTGATTAATTTTGGTCTTTACAAAAATCGAACATATCCTTATGCGTTTCTGCGATCGAAACTAAGACAGGATACAGAATATCATGGCTTTCTTTCAGCTTATAGATACTTTTTTCAATCTCTTGAACCTCTATATCATAGATGTCAGCATAGTCATCAGCGTCCATATCTGTACTCAAATTATACAGAATATTTGCAATTTCACAATCTTTCATATGTTATCCTTTCCGGTTGCTCCACAAAAAGCGGTATTGTTCGATCAGCATCATATGGGAACGAATCCACTTTTTAAGCTCTGTTTTATTCAGGCTGCGGACGTACGTTTCTTCACCACTAGGAGAAGTCATAACGAGCAGCCCATCTTCAGACATCTTCTGCATTAATCGCATGATATGGTCTATTGTTTGACCAGATCCGTAATTTCTTCCATCATTTATTCCCAGTCTTTTCAAGCGATGCTTCATCGCAAGCGCTCTGCTGATTTCGATTGCATCATAGAATCGTGTGATTCTCGGAGTTTGGCAAACGTCAAACAGATCTTTTTTGAGGGCTTCATCCTTAAACATAAGATACTTCTCATATGCTTCGTCAGAAAGCACATATACGGTATCATGCAAATCCACCCAGCGAATGGAAGACAGTGACATACATTCAATCGCTTCTGCCACTTTTCTGACATCATTTTTAAGAATGACTCCACTAATTTGCTGTGGATGGGGATATAAGTAAGCACGTTTTTCAGCGCTGTTTTCAACATTATACCCGCTGTCCTCCAGAATGTCAAAGGATGCGATCACTTTGCTTGCTGCAGCATACCACTCATCTCGCGCTTCATCCGATGCAAATCCAAAGGCGGAAGGATCTTTGTCATGCATATATGACGGAGTATTGATATTGAAGTAAACTTCAACGTATTGTGATCCATAGTCATAATCTGGATTCCAATTATCTGTAAGGTAATGATCATCTCCATAATCATTGCCGCATCCATACTGATGATATTTAATTCCCATATTTACCTCATTTCTTTCGAAAATCTTATTATTTGTCAGATCTCAGCTTAGGGCAGAGAGTGAGGCCGCCATCAATCGATGGAACTCTTCTGTAAGCATTTCTGTGCTGGCAACCTTTTTTACTGCATTCCGGGCAATAGCATTTTTGGTATTGCTCATATGACATTTTCCAGTTTGTTCGGCTAAATTCTTCTTTCGTCATCATGATTTTAATCCTTTCCAATCTGTTTGATCAAAGAGCGGCCTGCTGAATTACTTTGAAAAGCTCCCGATCACAACGTAAACCGTTTGAGATGTGTGCGCACAAACCGAACGGTGTTTCTTGTGGATAGGGATACATTTTCGTTACAAAATCGTACAGGCTGGCAGGCTTATTCCATGCTTCCCTGAAATTTCCAAAAGTAACAAACTTCTTTCCGTCAGATTTACGTTCCATCAAATAGCAATAGGTTATTTTACGTTTTTTCATTTTTTTATACCTCCACAATGAAATGTCTGCCCTTGGTCCAGTTTGCCGCATCCAATGCTGTCTGATAGGTGTTGATTTTGACATTTAACTGTCCGAGATCATCAACCCAGTAGCTGGTATTATCGCGTTGCTGGTGAAACAATTCGCAAAACTCTTTCTTCATCTCTTCTACTTTTTTTCTGCGTTTCAGGGTCAATTCGGCATCATACGGGAATTCATCCCCATAACGATATGCTGCAGAAGTGCCTTTTTTCTGACAGTCAGAGAATACACGATATCCGGCAAGATTATGTAACACGACAACCTCTTCAAAATCAGCATTGCAATAGGTATTTACAAAGTTCAGAATATTTTCTTTGGTATATTTCACCTTTTCAATATACAAATTCCGCTCACACGGCAGACGGGATTCCATACAATCATTGATTTTGGGATCATCTGTGATATAATGGCAGGAATCACAAAACATATATCCATATTCGGATTTTATAATCCATTTTTCCCGCATATCTTTTCCAGATTTATCCTCTTTTTTTATTGCTAAACTTTTGCAGCCACATATCAATTCAATGTACACCTTTTTTCCGTCTCTGTTCGTAAAGGCAGTTCTGATTCTTCCGCTCTCAACATCGTTGTGCAGAATATAACAGCCAGCAGCCTCAAAATATAATGTTTTCATATCCGTCTCCTTTTAAAATGAATATTTTCCAATAGTGACATATGGTTTTTCAGAACGTGGTATTGTTACACTCCTTTCTTGAATAATGGTTCTGATAGAGATAGAATATGGAATATTGCAGAAAATAAAATAAGGGACCAAATTGGTCCCTTATCCATGGTAATACTCATGTTGTTTCACGCTCGCTCCATAACGCCGGTACGGAGCAACCATATAATTTGTTACAATATCTATTCATCATGTTGCGGAAAAAGAATTCCTCTTCCGCTGTCAATTCCCAATCAAAAGATTCCATGTGGTCATCGTAGTCTATTTCGTACATTGCTGTGATCCTTCCGTCCTTATGATAGAAAGTATAGAAATTGATCCAACTAGATGATTCACGAGTATGTGTTCCGAAATATTTGTCCACATCAAACCACAGTTCATATGTGATGTTGATGGAATCGTTTGGATACACATCAAAATCATCACAGCACCGAATATCTTCTTTGATAATATCAATTTCTCGCATTAAATCCTCCTATTGTATTTTTAAATCGAATTTCTGCGGCATTATGGTTTTCGTCCCTTTATGCAGGTATCTCTCAGCGAACTCTCCCGCCTTGCCGAATGCAACGCACTGGATGAAGTCTGCTGAGTTTTCCTGGTTTTTTCCTCTTCTGTCAACTGCCAGGGTGTATCTCGCTACTGCCATAGCCTGCTCTCCCTGAGTATATCTAACTTCCGGATCACGTGTGAGGCGACCCATTAAAATTACTTTGTTCATTGTCCTGCTCCTTTCTCGATTTCCTGTATTTTTAACACGTAGTATAACTTTCCCGGCTCAGCTCCCCATTCCGGCTTGCCTTTTCCAAAATGTAATGTGCATTTGCAGATGATTTCCGGAGACTCTTCGGAATAGCCATTTCTAAATACTATTGGTACCGGCCACGGCTTCCGGATTTCTTTCGGTGCTGCATCTCCATATACCATCTGACCTCCAACCAGGAGAAAACCGAACGCATTCATAAACCTGCTGTCGTAATACGGCTTGATTTCTCTGTACTCCTCTTTCTTTTCTCCGGAGGCGATCATATCAAACCACTTCTTTTTTATTGGCAGCGTCAGCATCGCTCTCCACCTTCCTTCTCTTTCAGATATTTTTCACATTTCCGGTATATTTCCGGATCGAACTCTTTCTTCTCGCGTTCGTAGGAACTGTACTCTGCCGGACTACATCCAGCAATCTGCGACATTTTCATCATTGTTATTTTGGCATCTTTCCTCAGTGCTGCAATATGGCCTGCATACATTCCCTTCTGACTGTTCAAGTTCTGAATCTTTATTCTTTCCTTGACTGCCTCTGACTCTGTAAATCTCTTCACTTGATAAACCTCGCACTGCTCATTTTTGCAATCAAACAGGCATCCGTGCCTGCCCCTTGGTCCATCGAAGAACCCTGCCACGTATTTCGTAGGTTCTTTACAGAGATTACATTTTGCATTCACCACCATGCGTCAGTCCTCCCTTGATTTATCCAGCAAATTCGTATGTTTCAATAAACACTTCTTACATCCGTTCTGGGTAAAACTCCTTTCGTAAAAAATTATTATATGTACTTTTCAAATTTCAGTCAGCGGACTTTCCAGAACCTTCAACAGGCGCCTCAATTACTTCAACAATTCCGGCATCGACTAAAATTCTTTCAATTTCTCTTGGCTTTGAATCTTCTGAAAGCCAATCGCAATCGGAAATTCCCATAATTTCCTCAATAATGGAATCCATGGATTCTCTTGTGATTCTGTTAGAATTAGACATCTTTATACCTCTTTCTTTTAATATTTTGCATTACTAAATTTTGGGCCGCATGAAAATAATTACTCCCAATCAACCAAAACCTGTTCTGTATCTCTGTTTACCACAGAATAATCCAATTCCTGATCCAGAGATTCTTTCGCTAGAGATTCTTTCACTTCCAGATCAAAATGCTCCAGCAGTGAATTTACTAATGGACTTTCTCCAGCCCTAATTTTTTCCAGTTGTTCCGGAGTAACATCGAGACATCTTTGAAACCGTATGGTTTTTTCTACAGTAATGCGAATCGGGATCGTTTTAATATCATTTTCCATATCAATCTATTTTCCTTTCTTTTCAATGCCAATCAAACAGCACGGACTCCATCTCACTGTTTACATCTGAATCATCAGCTTCTGCAACCGGAACCTCTTCCTCAGTTTCAGAACCATCTAAGGGCTGTTCTGGATCACCATACGAAAAAGAATATTCGAGTTCATAACCCAGATCAGCTTCGTTGGTGGCGTTAAGTGCATCTAACGTCGCATCCATAAGATTCAGTGTTTCATCCAGGAGTGTAATAGGGACCTCTTTGCTCTCTGCCGAATCCTCTTCTTTAAGTCTCTCTAACTGATCCAGGGTAACATCAAAACGCTTTTTGAACCGAATATTTTTATAGAGAGTAACATAAACAGGGATCGTGTCGGTAAGCTCGTCCTTTATAGGCTGTTGCGCAGAGGCCGTTCTTTCAGCTTTTACGCGGCGGATTTCTTCTGCTACCCTCTTCGGATCAGCAATATCCGTGAGTCGATGCGTAACGAAATTCATTCGTGACGGATTTTCTTTTTGCATGCAAAGAAATTCATGTGCAATTGCCCGATCATGGCATTCGATATTTTTATAAGCGATGAGCTTATCAATCAGCTCATCTTTGGTCATTTTTTTGTATAATACTCTTTCTAAGTCCATATGGTACTTCCTTTCATCATATTTGTTATTCTTGAAAATTATATTCCGGATACACGCAGTCCATATTGAAGTCATTTTCGAACCAGCAATGTTTCGAAATCTCGGGAATATCCACGATAATATGATCCGGATATGTCTCCTTAACTGTCCCTTTGCAAAATTTTTCATCCAGCCGGCATCGAACAGGCTGCCCAATAGTAAATAAATGCGTTAAATCTGACATTTTGTCCTCCAATCAGGATAGAGCCTGCTTGGAGCAGGCTCATTTTCCCCATTTTCATAAATCAAATTCTATCCAGTCTTTCCAGAAAGAAAAACAGCAGTCTCAAAAATCTTTTTACCATTGTCTGAAAACCTGCAGAAAATAAACACGGTGCAGCGGCAATCGCTAAAAGAGATATGAGAATATTGGTCCAGATCCAGTTATATTTTCGCATTAAGAGCGAATCATAATAATAGGCATCCGGTAAGCTGCCAAACATTTTCTGATGCCTTTTCGTTTCCATAAGCTGGCGTAATGCCACGATAATCTTGAACGACTGAAAAAAATCCAGAAAGATTATGTATGTAGCCACTCTGTAGTCAAAGTGATAAGCCGCAAGGATGATTGCACTTAGAAGAAAAAGTATCACTTCTGCTAAACTCACTTCACGAATAGCGTATTCTGGCTTTGCCATAGCTAAATATCCTTTTTAATGACTATATTTTTTCGCAGTGACTTGCAAGACTTTCGCATAGTTCCCGATCGGATATTTAGATGGTCCGCAGTAATCCTTAAAAATTTTACCTGTAACCATACTATTTCGATATACTGCGCCACCAAGATAAAAGGCGGCCAGATATCGTAAATCGGTTGAGGTTAATTCGTTTACATTGATGCCTGGGAGCAGTCCGATAATCACTGTGTCGGTATTCAAGCGATGCAGGAGTGAAAACTTTCCTGCCAATTTGTTCTTTTTCATAACATTCACCTATTCTTCCTCAAGTACAGTTACCTTTGAAAAATCTGTGTGAATCAGTTTTGCTACGCCTTCTGACATAGCGAGAAAACGTTCATCACTTACCTTTTGCATGGTAGAATGCACCTGAATAATCTGGTTGAGTGCCAGATAAACATCAATTCCTGTTCCGGAAGTCATCTGCAGCCGCAGATCTTCTAAGACTTTCTCCGCCGCTTTCTTCGGCAGAAAAGCATTTTTCTTAACCAGGGTCGCAACAACGCCTGGAACGTCTTTTACGTCCATATTGCCTAATTCTTCAATCCGGTCTTCATTCGCCTGCAGAACCGATCCGAGTTCTCCGCATTTCTCCTCAAAGACTTCAACAGAGGCTTTATCTCCTTTGTGTTCCATCTGAATTCCCGTACCAAGCGGCATTGAGATGCCATTGATTTCCAGAAACATACTGAGGAATACACTGGAAAGCCCAAGGTCCGAGGAAGAAAAACGAATGCCAGCTCTTATGGATTTTACGTCACATCCGGCATTTTTCATGGTTAATGCTAATGACTGCTCCATAACCGGATCATTCAGCCAATAGTTGGCAATCAGGTATTCGAAAGACAGCGTTCCAGAGTGAAACTCCAGATCCGGATGTTCTTTCGTTACAACCTTTTTCATTGCTTTCAGAAGATCAATATAAGGCAATGGAACGTACTGATCCGATACGACACCGGGAACGCAGCCATCCAGCGTAATGACATAGCACAGTTTCGAGTTCAACTGGGCTACCCTTGTCAAAATCTGTCCTTTCTCACGCACTGGCAGTGGTAAACGGTCACCACCTTTGATATCAAACCGCATCATGCTCCGCAGTCCATCTCAAGTCGTTTCAGGATAGAAATGTATCCCACAGAGATTAATGGACGGATTTCATATCCGTATTCACCCGGATATGCAAGGAACATGCCGTCTTTTTGAATACAGATAGCATTTTCAGCTATATGGGTCTATGCTGCCGACTTTCAGGGGGGAACCATGCAGATTGACAGCAATATTGCTACACTGCTCCTGCAAAAACAGCTCCTGCTCCTTGTCTATTCCAATTACAGCGACATCATTGATGACACATGGAATATACTTTTCAAGTCGTTTCATCTTCTCAACAAGATCCCAAAGCCGATCTTCTGTGGAGATCTGAATAAGATCCTCTTCTCCACTAAAAATTTTTTCAGTAACTACTTCTCTCATGATTATTATCCTTTCATTGACAAATTGATATTTCAGATCGTTATTTTTTCGTATGCTCCTTTCGTTATATTGATCTGATAAATATAGAATTATAGAAAGGGTAAAAAACAAAACGACCCGCATAAAACTGCGGATCGTTTGTGGAATTCTATTATAATCGTTGAGATGCCGTTCCTGCCCATTTTTATTCTGAATTTGATTTCTTTTTGCGTTAGTCCTGCTTGCCCTTCTATTATTGTTGAGTTTTCCGGTTTCATTACTGCGTAAATTCGATGGTTATATCTTATATCACCATGCTAAAGCCAGAGGTTTTACGACATCTCATAATAAGCTCTTTCAGATAATCCCAAAATCTTTGCTCGAGTATATGCCGCACTCAGCGACACATTGAAGAAGTCCGCCACTGCCTGCATATGAATAGTTCTTTTTCCAGATTCTGCAATGTCCGACGCTGCTTCCAAAGTAAGGAAAAAAATATATCGCGGCATTAAAAGAGCAGCTGCAAACTCATTTGCCTGCCGCACCTTTTCTGGATCTTTTTCTTGAAACGGAACTTTATCAGCTTGTTTTTCCCAAATTTCAGCATTTGTTTTGTACCCCATATGCAGAAAAAGATGCCCTAATTCTTGCGCGATAGCAAAACGTTTTCTCTGTTCATCTTGATATGAAGATACAATTATTTTAAAACCATCTCCATTTTTTTCGAGTGAAGCATAGGAAAAATCTTTTTTCATTTGGATAGATCCGCCCAGTTTCTGAACCAAATCGTTTATATCATCAACTCGGAAACCGATTTTATATATATCTAAAATATCTTCGGCCAAAGAATTGATCATATTTCTTATATAATCCGTCATTTTTGCTTTTTCCTTTTCGTGTATATACAATTCCAGCAATACCTCTTTTTTAGTCAAGGTTAAATCTTTTAAAATATTTTCAATTATGTCCGATGGTAAAAACTGAAAATATTTCTTTACGTCTTTCATTTCATTAATCAGTATAGCTTTTGCGCTTTCTCTATTATTTTTTCATCAGTCACAATATAATTTTTATTTCTAATGGGCATAGGTAAACCATCGTACTCACCAAGATAAAACTTTTCACAAGGTTCTACTTGGAAATCATTTTGACCAGGAATATCCCAATTTTTCCTTAAACATGTTCCCATATACATAATGCTATGTAAAACGTCATCTTCAGATAACCAAATCAAATCTCCAAGTCTAATTACATTATCAGAACTGGCTTTTGTAACCGTATACAATTTATTCCTTTCCATTTGTCTATCTCCATTTGTAATCTTATTTAGAAATGTTTTCTACTTCTCTGACCGTTTCGCTCCATCGTGAGACATCTAAATAGTGTGTCTTGCAAGGCTCGACTTCAAAGTCATTGGTTCCAGAAGCGTCCCATTCTGCCTTTGAGAGCCAACCCTTTCCTTTGCAGCTATTCAGATCTCCATTCGCAGAAAGCCAGATAATGTCTCCAGTCACGAAAGTACCATCAGAACTAGGCTTTGTGACGGTATATAATTTCAGCTTTTCCATTTTACTGTGCTTCCTTTCTTAACTTTTTCAGACACTCCGGGCAAAGATTGCCATATTTTTCGTCATATGCCCAATTTTTGACCATTTTCTTTAGGGTACTCACATCTTTGCTGGTGTTGTAATATCTCGATACAACCCCGCCGCACTGGTCACAAATAACTTCCATAAAAATTATCGCTCGTTTAATTTAGATCACCCTCATTTAACGTAAGAATTGCCTCTGGTTTACTGATCAATATTTGTTCCAAAGATATACAGCCGCAGCAACATGTCCTTTTCTTCGGCAGTCATATCTTCCAGCATACTTTCAATTATGTCTTTAGGCAAAATTTTGAAGTCGTCTTTGACTTTCGCCATCTCATCAATCAGCTCTATTGATGCATGTTTATTATTCATTAGATTCACCTCTCTCTGCAAATCTTTTCCAATAGCTATAGCAAAATTTGTAGTTATCTACGGATTTTTCGGAGCGTCCGCCGGTGTAAGATTCGATGCAACCCAGACATCTTTTAGAATAGTCTGTATCGGAAGAAATGCACTGATTACATCTTGAACGTAGTCCCCATATATCCTTTTCTGTTCTGACGATTTCCTCAAGCTGCTTCAGATCATAGATCTCTTTAAAACTTTTCTCCGTATAGATACGATCCGCTATATACCATTGAATAATTCTTACTTTATCGCACTTTTTGATGAAAATCACTTCCTTTAGAAGGCAAATTTAGTCAATGCCTATGCTGCCATAATCTCTCTCAACGTAGATAATCTTTTCCCGCTTCATTGCAGTAATTACTTTTGAAACTTCGTTTTTCTTAACGTCTAATACGCTGGCCACATAGTCCACGACGGTTTCTTTAGACAGTTGTTTACCCTTCAAATAGGAATAGATACAGTCTCTTATATCAGCATTGGAAATCACAGAATCGTAATTAACTTCCGTTAAGAAATATATTTTTTCAATATCCTCTTTCTTTATGCTTTTTACTGCATCTGCAGAATTTAAAATTTTATCACCGTTAGTTGTTTTTACCAAATACATGTGCAATTCCTCCTTGAAATTATTATATTTCGTTTTTAGCATGTCCTTTTGCTTTTGAACATTTGTTTTTTAAGAGTGATAACTCTTCTATTGCCTCTGAAATAGATCCGTCTTCGTCACTGTCGATGCCGGAACTTAGGACGGCACTCATTATACGACCAGCAATATCAATAGCCTTTTCCAACTTTTTACTTAAATTCATCGATTCTCCTTGTACTTTTTTCTACGCTTTTCTCTGGATTCTGATCTTTGTTGCTTTAACAATTTACATCCGCCGCAATTATTCCGGTTTTTGCAGAACCAGCAATTATCATTGTCAAGCGTCCACCACCAAGGCGGCTGCGGCCGCATTTTTCTTTTTGCCTTTCCCATTGCAGCTCCTATACTTTCCAGAATCTAAATATGTCTTTCCCTATCTGACACCATGCTACCATAAAATCTTTTGGCTGTCTCTTCAAAAAACAGCTTTTCAGCCAAATCAATTGCCTGTGCATTCGTCTCGAAAGGATACACGCTTGCTAATTCTTTAGCATATGCCCTAATCATTGTACTTTTCGAACCAATCATGTTGCTTTCCAGCATATCATGATAGATTTTCAGCATTTTGTCATCTGAAACCTTTGAAAAAATGTCCATTTTACTTCCCATATTATCCTATTTTCCTCCACAAAGATAGTACGCAGTAGGATGAACTTTCTTTAAGTTATCCCATGCAATTTCGCATTTCTGGCAAGTGCATTGTCTAATGTCCTGAATGATTGCCGCTTCACTTTTATATATGTTAGACACTTCAGGACATAATGCCGATTCACCCAGTTTGATACCGCCATTCGGAGCAATCACCGGCGTGCAAACCTTACCGTGCTGGAGCAGGCAGGTTACCATCTGAGAAATGGAGTTTACATTCTGCAAAGTAAGAAGCCTGCAATTTGCACACTTAGGGCCTATAACATTCCAGTCAGCATTTGGAAAATTCTGAAGGGCGCGGCCTTGCGGGTATAAGCACTTCTGCGGATTCTGCGGGTTTCCCGGGACCGCCTCAATGATGGCTCCCAGCTTATTCAACCAATATTTTTCCTGTTTAGACAGTGGATCTGGATAGAAGCGCGGATCATCTGTAACCTGAATCAGTACCAAACGATTCCCATATCTTTTGATAAACTGCGTCACCCTTGCATATACTTCTCTGTCCCGGGCTAATTTACGCCCATTCGTGATAAAACATATGGGACATCTAAATGCCAGCTGGGTCCATTTGAACTCTAAAACATCCAGAATTTCCATGATCTGCGGATGCTCAAACATTTCTCCGCCGGAAAAATTCCATGTTGGGATTTTATAGGTCTGCAGGAAGTTTAAGGAATTTCGAAAGGTCTGTATGGGCATATGCAGCCCATCCGGAGTACAATCTGACATGCAATGGGAACAGCCCATATTGCATGCATAGGTAACATCAATAATCATAAGTCGCCTCCTTTTTATTGTATGCGTAAAGACTATGTAGTCAATTCCATTACCATTTTCGATAAATAAATTTCATCCATATTATATGGCAACGCATTTGTATCAGCATTTATGCCAGCATATTTGTTCTGCAGTCTTGCGTAAAAGGCTGTTATGTTGCAAAAAATACGCCAACATACACTGATTGATTGGAATTTAATATGAAAATACTACATTTCCTTCTGCTTAATGCTGAATTTGTGACAGAATCAAACGTATTCTCTGCATCATATATTGTAGTATCAGCCAAGACTAAAGTAGTCGAAATTGCGACTATTTATGATGCGCGAGAAAAGCTGGGGCAGTCGGATTCGAACCGACACAGTTCAGCAGTCAAAGTGCTGTGCCTTACCGCTTGGCCATACCCCAGTAATGGATAGAAGGCTCAACAAGTTCTTCTTTACATAGTATTATAAAAAATTTTTAGATTCGTTTTCACGTACGAAAAAAAGCTGAGCCTTTTATATTTGTTTATGATTGCTTTTGGCGATTTGAAGCTGTTATTTTTAACATCACTCCGCAGTGTCTTCTCTTCCAGCGGTATAATAAGCGTCCTTGTCCCGGAAGAGCTGGATTTCTTTTTTGCATCCATAACACGGAAAACGGAACTGCTCCTCTTCAATATTTGTCATGTATTTATATGCCATTCCGCAAGTACATTTTAAGAAGACCTTTTTCAAATCTTTCAGCGGAATTGCATTCCCACACTTGCAATGGCATTGCTTTATCGCTTCATGGTAACATGCACCCCAGGTATTCCCGCATTTTGGACACCGGATGAGCAACATGCCCTTATAAAAAACGGGAGCAGTTTTTGTATCTTCATCTGACTTTGTAGCAGCTTCAATTCCTTCTTCTGATGCTGCCGGAGCTTTTTCTTTTGCGGTTTCCGGTTGGAATTTTTTCAAAACATCTGATAATGGATAGGTAAGCGAATCTGGATCTGAAATAGGTTCCACCGGAGCAGGGTCCTCTGAAAGTGGATCGGGATATTCAATCTCAGAGCTAAAAGGTACATCCTGCTGGAAAAGATCCTCTACTGCTGGTAAAGCTTCAATGTTTTTACTCGCTGCCGGACCGATAACGAATTCTGAATTGTCTGGGGCTTCATCGAATTCCGAAACGTCCGGAAGATCAAACGGGGGACAAAATAACGGGTTATTTGAATCCTCCTCATTCAGAGTTGAAACAGCCATCTGATATGCTTCGTCGATAAGTTGTCGTGCCTGCATGGATGTAACCTGAAATTCCATACAGGTATACGGCGTTTTGATTGTTAATAACATAAAAACCTCCTTGAAATAATATAACTAATTACGTCTAAGTATAGACAAACGTGTTTAGCTCGCATTCTCAAACCAATAGATTTTTGAATATTTCCATAGTAATTTGCACTTCCTCGCATTAACTTTTTTACAATGTTTTGTTGGGCTTTGAAAATTAATCGCTTTTTGTTCCGGGTATAGTGCTGTTACATATCCTCTGTGAGTTTCGCCATTTTTTAATGTATACTCAACCAAATCTCTATGCTTAATTCCTAAAACATTGTCGGTTTTCGCTTTGCTTTGTCTACGCATGGGTTTCACTGTCCATTCTTTCATATCATAGGTGTCAGGCTGCAAATTCGTAATACAGACAGCATCATTGGCGTGTGATTTCTCAATATTCCAGTCAATGCGTTTATTGGCTGTATCTCCGCCGTTTGTCAGATATAATACTCCCAAACTGGACAATTGTTTTCTAAGCCACTCTTTACCAATCATTACATGTTGTGCATAATTCAGGTTTTTATGATCAGAAGATTTTAATAGAGAGAAATATCTATCCATATATAATTCTTCCTGGCCTTCCGTTTTCTGATGGCAGCTTTTACATAATGTAATTAGATTATCTAACGTGTCAGAACCATTTCGTCTTCTTGGTTTAATATGATGAACTTCTAACCTGCAATTCAATTTTCCGCATTCCATACACTTGCCGCCATCTCTTAGAATAGCTGCTTTACGGATATTTTCATCCAGTCTATTAGATTTTTGATATTGCCAACGATAAGGTTTATACCCATCTGTCAATGCTCGAATATCAATAGAAACATCTTCTAACCAATAATTTGTTATATTTATCCACTTATTAAGCCAATGGATCACTCTTATTATAGCTTGTCGTTTCTGTAAGATACTTGGAGCAATTCGTTTTTTTCTTTTAGACGATTTACGATTGTCGAATCTTGCCGGCCTATATCTTTTGTGATAACGATGATAGTGTCTATAGCTTCTCCTGACTTCCATAAGATGCTTTACATCATTGCGCTGCTCAATGGTTCCTTTGAAAACAACTTTATTTTTCGTTTTACATTTCTGAACCAGAGCAATACCCACATGAAGCCCACCATCATCGATTCCACAACGAATCTCATCTTTACAGATTTCATTTTCTGGAATTTCTTTCTTCAATTGTATTACCATTGGATATTTACTAACCAATGCTGCTCGTTTCTTGCGGATAAGAAACCATGCTTTTTGTTCTTTTGCCGGTGCTAATTGTTTCCCATTCGCATCTAATACAAAAGCATAACTTGTCATTTCTGACACCTTCCTTACGGAGAATTTCTCTTCGTGCCAAAGTCAAGCAGAGGATCTGTGGTTCCCTGTTATCAATGCAGGACATTAGCATTGTTTCCTGGTTTGCACTCACAGAGCTTCAGACTGAAGATTACATCTAAAGGTGTGTCTTTACCTTACTGCTTAACATAGTTCCTATCTGCAACATGTCTTTCGACAGTAGCAGTCACTTAGGCTTGAGACCTATTGTTAAGCTATAGATAAGAGACTTCATGTGTCCACTCTTATCTATATTTGAATGCATATTTCTATGTTTTTGGTTACTTAACAATTAGTCACTATACATTTTATAATCTCTCGGAATCTTCAGCCCGCTAAAATCAAGCTTTCAGATCCCTCTTTTTATATGAAGAAACTATCCGCCAAGAGATATTAGTATTTGCAAAAGTTCTGAAATGTTCGTACTCAGGATTTCTAAATTACTTAGCTCTGCTGTATCCTTTGAAAAAGCTTGCAGACATTCCTTTCGAGAATATGATTTCGTACCCACTTTCACGATTTCAGGTAAAAAACAGCATTTGAGATACCTGAAGAACTTTGTTACTGATTCTTCAGCATTTGCCAAATATGTCTCCGTGTTAATCCATAGATGACATTGTACGTTATCACCAGAATATCCCAAACCAATCTTGCGGCAACCATTTTGCGTTTCCGCCATCTGCAATGCCACTTTGGCATAGGATATACTGGTTAGCGCGTTTTCGCCTAATGCTGTTACTGTACATATTTCTTGCATTACTCTTTCACTGCTCATCTTGAAATACCGTTTTTTTGCTTTTTTTTCTGGCAGCCCTCTTCCGCATCTGCTCACTAAGATACCGCATCTGCTCCATATCCTCTTCCGGATCTCTTGGATGACCTGGACACATCAAGACCAAGCTCAAAAATCCGAAAAAAAGTCCACAAGCTCCAATAATTCCACCAAGTGTAAGTGCCATAACCTTCCATCTCCTTTTCAAACGTTAGAGAGCTGATTTACACTCTCTTATATAGAATTGCAAATCCACTTTCAAAAATTTCTCACGTACGAAAAAAAGCGCGGAATTCTGTTAAAATTCCACGCTTTGCGAATATTTATTTTCTTTTAAAAGGAGAACTTATTCTTCAGGATATTTTTTTCGGAAACTTTCTAAAACATGTTCAAACATAGTTTCGATTTCTTCCGCTGTCAGATCCACGATCTCCGGGAAGAAATCTTTTTCCTCCTCATCATAATCATCATAGTCGTCCTCATCGTAAGGGTCATCCAGATGATCATGCACAAAATTATAGTCCTCAACGGTATCCAAAAAATCCCGAAAACATTCTGAAAATGTAGTGCCGCCATAGTAAAAAGGACTCATCTCAGTATTCGAACCAGATTGCATACCATTCTGCTCCGCGGCGCGGGCAGCCTGTTCGGCTTCTTCTGGATCTATGATATGTCCCCAAAGTCCATATTCATTTTCCTCCAAAGTTCCAAAGTGTCCATTGCAAATCAGGCACCGGAAAATAGGTTTCTGATCAAAATTCTCCATACGTTTTTCCTCGTTTATCTTTCTTCAACAATTTAGTCTGTATCATATTCTCCCGTTACAGTTCGTTTTGTAGTGTTTCGTGGTGTTTCGTACTGTTACAGCTCAATATGTATCATATCACGATTGCCCCCAAAAGTCATTGCTGTTTTATTATTTCTTGTATTAATTCTAAAATCCCCTCTATTGATTAGCACGTTTCTTCTCTGCTTCCAAAATATCCTGAAGCAGGAGTGACCCAAGCTTTTCCGTAAGGTAATCTACGGTTTCCGCCTGTGAATGGTTCCCTTTTGCATAGTTCTGCAGATCAGTATCCAGTTCTAAGGCATCAATATCTTTAATGAACTTTTGGATCATCTGCAACTCTTCATCCGGTCCATACGGGGTAAACTCCACCTTATTACGGAATCTTCGAAGCAGAGCCTTATCCAGTCTGTCTGAGCGATTTGTTGCTGCAATTACCACTTGCCCTACGGCAAGTGTATCTAAGCATTGCATTAAGGAAATCGTTGTTCGGCCAAGCTCCCCATCTGCTCCCGTATCATGACCGCGCTCAAGACCGATACAATCAATTTCATCCAGCATCAATACACAAGGGACGTTTTGGCAATATTGAAATACCGTCTGCAAATTCTTAGCAGTTTTTCCAAGATAGGATTCAATTAAATTGGAAAAGTTAAGGTATATATAGGGAATTTGCAGTTTATATGCAACATACTTTGCAAATTCCGTCTTTCCAGTTCCCGGTAATCCGTAAATCAAACTGCCGTTACGGTATGAAATAGCATAGTCCGCTAATCTGTATGCAACCTGAGTTCCCGCATAAATCTTATCGTATAACTGCCGTTGAACAGTGCCTACATAATAACGATTTTCGGGAAAATCAGACACATCCTGAATATGGATAAGCCCTTGCAAATTAGCCGGCAAGGTAGTCAACTCTAAGCTGCCGATGTTCAGCAGGTTTTTGCAGTAATTAATCTGCCGTTGATTTTTTTTCGTTGTGTCATTCGCACAACATGCTATTGCTGCTTTTTTCGCATCTTGAATTCTGTTTTTAGCCAAACATTCGATTACGAGTAGCATATTTTTATCCAAACCAGACATTTCAATAAATCCTTTCTATATTTTTCTCGACAATTTCACGTAAAAGATTTCCAAACTTATCGCCAAGATAAACGGTTATTCTTCTACAATTTGTATATTCAAATCGTCATTGCTTTTCATGATTTCCTGTAACCGTGCTTCCGTTTCCGATCCCGCCGGAACGTGAATCTTTAATGGCTCTCCGCACAATGCAAAATTGTCCTCATCAATTTCCTCTACGGTTCCCGGGAGATAAAGATCTGTCAAAGAGCTACACGCTGTGATTGCGTGATCCCCAATCTTTTTTAATCCGTCCGGGAAATTCAGCTCTTGCAAGGAATCGCAGCCATAGAAGCTGCTGTTTTCTAATATCTCCACTGGACCTGAGATTTCAACTTTTTCCAGTGTTGTTGCAAAGTTAAATGCGCTGTTGCCAATTGCCCGAACCGTTTTCGGTAAAATAACCGTCTTTACTTCTTCATTTCCTTCAAAAAGCCGCTCACCAATCTGACTGACTGTCTTTCCGTTAATTTCTTCCGGAATGGCGATGGTATCCTGCGGGGTTGATGTCTCAAAATACCAGATAGATACTGTTCCATTCTCCAGATCCTTTTTAAGATACTGGATATCGGACGTTTCCCTGCTCATTGAAGTTGTAGATACCGAATGGTTGTTCGGATCAGTGTTATTGCCTACTGTTGCATTTTGGGAGCTGCCGCAACTGCTCAAAAGGAGGCAAAATCCACATAATCCTAACACAACTTTTCCCTTTTTCATACCCAAATCCTTTCTCTGAATATTTTTTGATGTATGCGGCGTTACTTCTTTTTAGACACTTCCGAAGCGCAACCCACAATATCCCCAATATAGATTGAGGTTTCGGTTCCATTTTCGTCTTCGACCACAACAATGAAATTGTTCAGATTCGAAATAATTCCAGAAATGCTTGTACCATCAGAAAGCTGCAGACGTACGGCATCATTTACGAAGAATCTGGCATTTTGTGAACCTACATACAAAGAATTCTCAATTGTTATGCTTTGCACAATTCTTCCCTCCTTATAAAATCTTTTCACATATAGTATTAGAAAAAAATGTTAAATCGTATTTCACGTACAAAAAAACAGTATCAACCCTCTAAGTAGACTCGGATGCTACAATCATAAAAAAGAAGATGCCCTTTCTGCAGTATCAGGCATCTCCTTTTGTGGTAAATATTCTATTATTTTAAAAATTGGCTATAAGAATAGCACTTCGCGGATCATTTCCTTCCGGATCTCCCAAAAATGGACATAAACATAATCTGAATGTATGATGTTAAATACCTGATGCCAGGATAACACCCTCATGAATGCTTGTTTGGCAGCGTCAGCATTTCTATATGCTTCATAGTCGCTATCCAATTCTTCCGGTGTATCTCCATGCGGAATGTATTCTCCAAGCGAAATGCTATCCCACATTAAAGAATCACTCAAAAGCAATTTTCGATCCGGAACTTCCAGTGTAAGGCAAACGGAGGCCTCTTCAGGGAAATTGTCAAAATCCAAGTTCTCAGGGATATTGTTTTCGCCGCCATAAAGATAATATCCCCAAATAGGCGCAGCGGAAGGATCTGGCGGAAACCCAATTGTTTGCATCATCTTATTGACGAGCAAAGAATAACCGCCGGGGGTATACGGAAAATCCACAACAGGGCATATCTTTTTATCCCCATAATATGGAATGCCTTCCTGCAACAATCGAAGCGTCTCTCTGGTTATCAGTGTCCATACTTTCAATTAAACCACCTCTTTCTTTTCCAAGCACAACACAATTATCTGGTCACTAATAGTATGTGAAAAAATTAAAATCTCGATTTGAGCGTACAAGAGAAAAAGACAAAAAGAAAAGAGGGAAAATCCCTCTTTCTCATTCATATGTCTATGCTTTTACACAAAAATGCTGCCCTTACACAAAAAATGCCTCGTTTCCTCTTGCTACTTCCGAGGTTCGAAAGAAAATCACAATCTGATGCGGATACGGAGCCGTTGTATCTCCATAATCAATGTTTTCTATATGAAAATCCAAATCTTTCATGCGGATTGTTTCAGTGGGTACATCATCTTTTTCTTGCTCGCATAACAATATGGTAAGAGAGTTTGGGACTCTGCTTTTCATCAAAACTTTCATATTTATCGCTCCTCTTCAAAAATTGTATCATGTTAAAAAATCCTATACAAGCCCTCATATTTCACGAATTTCTTTTCCTTATATTCCCCTATTTTTGTATAAAAATCATGAAAAAAAGTAAAATCAGCATTTCCACCAGTCCGATCGCACATAGTCGAGAAAAATTTTTGTATTTCTGACCAGAAATTCGAAAATCATAGGGATTTTGTGGGTTGATCCAGATTTCTATCGGCATTCCGATCCATAGGGGTTGACTGGGGGATTCTAACAAACAAGGGAGCAGATATCGTTCCGGCCAGAAAAATTCGATCAAAACCATTGGCATGTTCGAGGTTCGAAAACCTTCTATGGAAGCAATACGTCCTTGAAGTTTTTGCGTACAACGTCTTTTCTTACGAAGAACGCAGATTTTTAGAATACATCCCATACAAAAGAAAAATAGGCTGATTACCACTCCGCCCCCTAAAAACAAGCGAGCAGCACTTACAGACATATATCATCCTTCTTTCCTTAAAAATATTTTCCCTATATTTAGTATTACAAATTTTTTGCGTTTTAAGTTGCATTTATATGTGAATGAAAGGACAAGAAAATCTCCGACAGATCAGCGCGCACATATATGCTGGTCATGCCGGAGCAGATAAAAAGCAGAAATTAATGAGTACCTACATAGTAGGCAATCCCGATAGCCACCGCAACAAGTGACTGCATAATTCCTAATATTAAACGGCCTGTCCATGCCGCGTTTTTGACAAATGCATTTTCCGGTTTGGAATTCTGATAATAAACGATCGCAGGCTCTCCTTTTTCCCAAACTGCTTTCGTTGCATTCACTGTTTCACATGTGTAAGAAGCAAGTCCCGCCTGATAGCGGACAACAGCATGGAAAAGCGGCTGCCCTTTGGCGTTTTTGATTTCCACTACATCTTCCACAATACCATCAGCTCTCTCTTTACAGGAAAGCAATTTTCGAATTCGCGGAAGTGCAACGAATCCAAACCATCCAATTGCGTCAATCAGCATGCAAGCATAGAATAATAAACTAAATTGTTCTGAACTCATGAAGTCGTCCTCCTCTTTGATTCGTTTCGTGCAACTATGTAGATAAATTTATTATACATTACAAAAGCATAAACTGCAAATTGTTTACAAAAAAATAATCTTTGGCACGAAATTATTTGAATTTTTATTGCTTCTGCCAGGAATAATGATATAATAAATTCATCAAGAAATTTGGTTTTAAATTAAACTCATGAAGCCAATCTCCTTTTTTGATTCGTTTTGTGTAACCATAATCCAATTTTTTTGCAAACCTTATACATATCTGTCATCTTTCCCAAATAACCTAATGTGTTTGTCCGTCATTGAGCCACCACCGTATCTTCAACCTCGTCAACTAATATTGCTTGCGCCCATCTTCCATATAACAAAAATCAACTGAAGAACACTATGACGTTTAGATTTATAAACATTCTTGACAACCACACATTAAATTGCTCGAAAATAATGTGTGGTTGTCAGATGCCACGGGGTATTAGCCGAACGCAGAAGAAGGTCTAAACGCTCTATACGAGCGCTTTTTACAGGAAGATGCTATTCCAATACAAACTTCAACTGCCCGGGTTTCTAACGTATACAAAAAAGCAAAGAACGGCATAGCCGTTAAGCCATACCGTTCCTCGTTTCCATATTTCTTAAATTACCACCGTGTTACTGGCGTTTTTTTCTGCGGACGGTTTCTTCCAGAACACCGAAAGATCCTGCCGCCAGAGCCATTAAGATGCCGATCGGGGTCGTATCTCCTGTTGCTACGCTTCCGGCTTTGGTGATGGTGGTACCTTTTTCATTGTCTTTTGCAATGCTTCCAGTGCTTGCGGTCAGAGTAGCGCCGCCGCTCTGCTGTTCTTTCTTCACGGTTTCTGCCTTCTTCGCTTCTTCCGCCTTTTTGGCTTCTTCTGCTTTCTTGACTTCTTCCGCTTTCTTCTCCTCTTCTGCTTTCTTCTCTTCCTCTGCCTTTTTCTCTGCATCTACAAACTTCTGATAGTTTGCTTTTGCAATTACAAGGTCCGCAAGAGTCTCGGCATGTTTTGCAGCGGCTTCCTCATAAGCAACTTTCTTCACAGCCGTATTCTCTTTTGCTTTGGCAAGATCAGCTTTTGCTGTCTCGTAAGCGGCTTTTGCAGAATTGATCTTGGTTACGTAATCGTTCAGATAGGTGAAGCCCTCTTCTGTGATCGGGGTCTTCATGGCATCTGCCAGTGTGATATTCTTGGCAATTGCAAGAACACCGCAGGCATCGGTGTATGCCTTATCTTTCTCTTTTACGGCCTGCTTTTTCGCAGCTACATCTTTCTTAGCGGCTTCTACAGCAGATTTCGCAGCGGAAACATTTTCTTTTGCCTTTTTCAGAGCGTTCTGCGCATTCTGGTATGCATTCAGGGATGCTTTGGCAGCTTCGTATGCTTTCTGGAGCGGTGCTACAGCCGCGGATTTAGCGGCAACTTTCTGTGCGGTTGTATCTTTCTCAGCCTGCAGTTTTTCAACCGATTCTTTTGCTTTCGCAAGAGCATCCTCTTTCTGTTTCAGCTCTGCTTTGGCATCCGCAAGGGCGGTCTGTTTCTCTTTCAGAGCAGCTGCTTTCTGATCAGCAACAGCCTGTTTTGCTTCCATATCCTTTTTCAGATCGGCAATGTTTTTGTTCAGCTGTGCCAGATAATCATTCTTTTCTTTTGCGGTCTGCTGATCTGCTGCCAGTTTCTTTACAGCATTGTCATATGTAGCCTGTGCGGCATCGACTGCTGTCTGTCCGTCTGCAATGGCTTTCTGGATATCTGCCAGGCTTTGTCTGCATCTGTCTTGGACAGGTTCTTGATTACCTGTGTTCCGGACGCGGTTACGATCTTATATCCAACAGCTTTCTTTACAGAGCTGTAAGAATGACCCGTTACTGCAGAATGGTCACCAACCGCTTCGATAGCATCCGGTCCATAGCCGAAATCTTCTCCGCATTCATTGCATACCTGATGGTATTCGTAGTTGGTTTCTACTTTGGCATTCTTATCGCCAGTCATTGCGATCACAGATTCTGTCAGCTTGTCAAGAAGCTGATCTCTTTCTGCCTTTGCAGCAGTAAGTGCGTTTTCTTTCTGGTCGGATACCTGTTTGCAGGATGCGATATTTTCTTTTGCAGCATCCACTGCAGATGCGCTCTCAGCAACTGCATTCTGAGCTGTTTCATATGCCGTTGTCTTGGAATCGAGATCCGCTTTTGCTTTATTCAGCTCCTGTACGGCATTGTTGTATGCTTCGGTAGCCTGTTTCAGAGCATCTTCGTTGACGGATTTCTCGTTCTGATACTGTTTCAGAAGTGCATCCCATTTTGCCACTTCATCCTGTGCTGCATTGTAAGCCGCCAGTTTCGCATCGTAATCAGCCTGGGCTTTATCCAGATCGGTCTGGGCTTTAGTAAGTTTGTCAATGTAGGCCTGCAGGAGAGCGCGGAACTCAGCTACTGTGTAGCAGTAACCCTCGTCTTCATCGTTTACAGAGCCAAACACCTGACTCTCACAAGAACTGTATAAATCCGGATTCGTTCTGTTATAGCAGAGTCCAAAACCTGTAACTGTGTTATTGGCGCTGACGAGAGCAAGATAATGCAGTCTTTCGCTTAAAATAGTGCTGTCTTTTTCACTGTCATACCATGCCATATAGGCGATTTCCGGATCATCCATTCCCCATGCAAGGTTTTCACCATAACCGAACTGGAAAGTATGATCTTCTGTATGTAAAGAAGCATTTGCCTGATACTGCGCCGCAGCCATTGCTCTTGCAGAAATTTTAAACTCTTCCAGATTATTTGCTCTTCTGAGTTCATTGGATTTTTCAATAAAATCCAGAGCGTACAGCATGTTTTTCAGACTGGTTGCATCATCTTCCGCACCCATGTTGGTTTTGTCTGGATAATCTCCCTGTGAAAACAGATCAGATGCTGCTGTCTCACCGATACTGTCGAAGAATCCTTTTGATCCCAGTGCTTCCTGCTTCTTCGCTTCTTCTGCAGCCGCTTTTGCCGCATCTAAAGCTGCTTTTGCTGCATCCAGCTCATTTTTGGCTTTTTCTGCATTAGACTCAGCATTTGCTTTGCTGTTCTGTGCATCTGACATGTTGCTTTCGGATTTGGACACTGCATCTTTCTTCGCATCCATTTCAGCTTTGGCGGTATTCTGTGCATTTTCTTTCTGGTCTGCATTGGACTGTGCCGCATCCATCACAGCTTTGGCAGTTTCAGCGGCAGATACTTTTTTCTGGTAATCTGCGGTAAGCTCGTCCAGCTTGCTGTTCGCTGCGATCAGCGCATCAAAGGCATCAGAATATTCTTTCTGCGCGGCATCAACCTTTTTCTGCTGTTCTGCAAGTGCGGCGGCATCTGCGTTCACTTTTGCTTCTGCCAGACCCTTTTTCGCATCTTCCAGCGCATTTTTCTTGGCATCCAGATCTTTTTTCGCATTGTCTGTAACGGTCTGCTGTGCCTTTACAGCGGCATCTGCTTCTTCCGCATCCTTTTTCGCCTGTGCATATTTGGAATCTTTATCTGCAGCATTGGAAGCGGTATCATACAAGTCTTTTGCGGTTTCTGCATCTTTCTTTGCAGCATCCGCGTCTTTTTCTGCATCTTTTACATCGGATTCTGCCTGATCAACTTTATCCTGTGCATCCGCCTTGTCCTGCTCTGCAGAAGATTCATTTTTCTTTGCTTCATCCAGCTCTTCCTGCTTTTTGGCATCCTCTGCTTTGGCATCTTCCAGATCTTTATTTGCTTTATCCAGATCATTCTTTTTCTGATCCACACTTTCCTGTGTTTCATCGGTCGTGGTCTGGTCTGCTTTCTGCTGTGCATCCTGCTCTGCCTTTTCCTGCTCTTCTAAAGCGGCCTGTGCATCCTTTTCTGCCTGCTCTGCTTTTTTCTGGTCCTCAGCGGCTTTATCTGCATCTGCTTTAGCCTGGTCAGCAGCATCCTGTGCATCTTTCTGCGCCTGATCGAAAGCATCCTGTGCATCTTTTTCAGCCTGGTCGATATCTTTCTGCGTCTGATCGGCCTCTGCCTGCTTTTTATCTTCGTCCTCTTTAGCGGCATCATAATCTGCTTTGGCCTGATCGGAATCCTGTTTTGCTTCGTTTTCCTTTTCCTGCGCCTGATCCAGCTGATCCTTGGCTTCTTCTTTGGTTTCCGGGTCTGCCGGAGCTTCGGTTTCTTCTGGAGCCTGTACGGTGTTTTCAGTATTTTCATCTAATGTTTCAGCATGAACAGTGGATGTTCCTCCAACTGCCACACCACCTGCAACAACACCCATAGCCAGAGTTGCAACTACTTTTTCTTTTTTCATTGTCCTATTTCCTCCTGTACTTAGCAATTTTGATAACCAACGATCCTATTCCATTTAGATTCGTTTTTGTCTACATTCATAGTATGACAAAAAAAATTCAAATGAATTTTCACGTACGAAAAAAAATAGAAATTAATCATTATTACAAAACCGCTGTTTTCCACAATGATTGTATTAAGTGTACCACTTTGACCTTGCAAAAGCAATCACTTGATTGTATTTTAGCAAAAAATTGGCAGAACTTCTATCATGTCGTGGTAAAAGTCCTGCCAATAATCCACTTACTTATTTGTTCTTTTTGTATGCACTCCATGCTTCATCCGCAGATTTGAAATATCCAACCTGCAGACTTTCCTCGCGGACGATGATATCAAAATCTTTCATCTCATCTTCTGGCGCATTTTTCGAAACAGTTACTGTAGTAAACAGTGGTGTTGTTTTAGATCCTTTGGGGAGAATCTTCTTATAATAATAGTAGCCATCGCTTTTTAATTCCCAGTCGGTTGTATTCCAGTTTACAGTACAATACTGCTGCATATCACTGTCTGAAAACAAAATCTGCATACGAACATATGTATCGCTGCCATTATTTTTGACGCGAACCTCTTTTTTTACTACGCTTCCGGGCTAAAACTCGGGTCTGGAAAAACCTCTTCGATGTTGGTATCATTTACAGCCACTTTGAGCTTATTATTTGTCTGCTCGGAGTCGGTGAAGTACGCAAGCACTCCACCAATTCCAGCGACAGCACAAAGAAGCATCAAACAAGTAATGAGGAAAAACCGTTTCTTACCTTTTACTTTCTTCATCTTTGTGTCCTCCAAAATTATTTCGCTTTAACAGGTACGGTAAACGAGGCTGTTAATTTAACGCCATCTTTGTTGTAAGTGACAGTTACCGTGCAATTGCCGCTACTATTCGGGAACGTCTGAATACTTGTCGTGTAGGTGCTTGCATCTACAATAACACTGGAATCCTTGGTTCCGTCATTGGTAGTCAATGTGGCTTCAATTTGATTTTTATCTACCGAAGATCCGCCAGATACAGGACTGCTACCAACCCATTTAGCAGTAAAGGTATACTTCACGCTATTGTCTTTAACAGACTGCAGTTTGTTATCGACAACATCAGTGTGTGTATAGTATTGCCAATCGTACTTGAAGTTGGTGAATGTTGCGTTGTAAGTATCGTTATCTGGTGTCATGTTGAAAGTTACATGTTCTCCGGAAACTGTACCGCCTTGAGAGGTAAGCGTAGACAACCTATATCGTCCTGTTTCTTCCTCAGTTGCAACATAATCTCCCATCGGAATATCCTTAAAGACCTCTGACAGAGATACATATCCGTCTGATCCGGTGTTTTTCTTAACGGTGGCAGCATCAAATCGTACCTGTCGATAATAGGTGTGTGATTTTCCCGCATAATCGGTACCCGTCAGTTTAAGAATAAAGATTGGATCACCGTTTTTGAAGTTGATATCAGATGCTTTGATACGTTTTGTAAGTGTGATCTGCTTAGTTTTAGGTAAGTTCTGAAGAGTACCTTTATCTACGGTCGCTCCATTTTCATTAATGGTCACTTCAAAAGACTCCAAAATATAACCTTTATTCGCTGCGCAGGACTGTTCCTCGACGAGATAGGTATCATATAAGAATCCTTTACCACTTCCAAAATTCACATCTTTTTCATAGATATAACCATCACTGGCAGTATTCACAATGTGTGACTCGCCAGTTGTTTTACTCGTGATTTTAAATGGAATATTGGCCATGGCCTTGTTTTTCTCATTTTTTTTATTGAAACGAATGTAACCTCTGTACGGCTTTTCTTTTGATACTGGCTTATTTTTCAATACAGCCTTATCATTTTCGATCACGGAGTTCATAACATATACATTAGAATCCAACTGATATCCTTTTGGAGCCATGGTTTCCTGGAATGTTGTGGTTCCAACTGGGAATACAACTTTTCCGTTCTCCTTATAGAAGTCCGGCCCGCTTACCAGATGATCTGCATCCAGTTTGATCTGACCTTTTGCATCCGTTTTTAATACCCATGTATATTTTGCTTTTCTGCCGGAAGCTGCCGGATCGGTTGTGGACACTACATCATAATATTTCATGGTATATTCCGCACCCTGTAAGGAGCCTGCTCCTTGTGGTTTTGCAAGTCCTGTTTCTGCATCCACTTTTTCGAGAATAACTTCTGGAGCAGGAACCTGTCCCGGTTTATCCTTACCTGTCACGTTGGCAGTTACGACACTGGAGGTCAGAGTTGCTGTCAGTGTATCGGTGGAAAGATAATATCCAGCCGGAGCTTTTAACTCTTTCAGAGTATATGTTCCTAATGGCAGGTTCGATAAAGATCCTTTTCCTTCCGCATCTGTAACGATGGTTCCCACCTTTGTGCCGGCGGCATTGTAAACGCCGTATTCAGCACCTTTTAAATAGTAGGATTCGTAGTCCGAATGCAGATCGGTGGTGGATTTCTTAACAAGATTGATTGTTCCGGTTTTCGGTGGTTCTTTTACGGTAACGGAAAGGTCTTTTTTGTCTACCGTAAACTGCTGATCTTCTGCAAGCGAATATCCCTGAGAAGCAATGGTTTCATGTAACCAATAGGTTCCATTTTTCAGCTTAACAGAGAAAGAACCGTTCTCGTCGGTATAAGCATCGGCTACTTTTGTTGTCTTATCGGAAGCATAAATCTCAAATTTGGCGTTTTTCAGTGCATAGTTTCCGTTATTTGCTGTAATCGTTGTATTGCCGGATACCTTATTCACAGTCACAGTAAAGGTATTCTGTGTATTGGTGGCATCCAGAACAATTGTTTTAACGCCAGCCTGGTCAACGGTAAACTCCTGTGAAAAAGTTCCGGTGTAGCCGTCAGGGTTCTGTGTTTCGACAACTTTGAATTTGTTGCCATCTGCTTCATCGCCCTGAATGTTGTTAAGTAAGTAGCACTTATCTGCTTCTACCCAGTTCATATTGGCGTAGGTCTGCCATTTACTGTTCTTCCATTTGTAAACGGTAAATTTCGCACCTTTTAAGACTGCACCTGAGTCAGAGTCAGTTTTATTGATACGAAGCACACCTACTTTCGACATTGAGCCAACATATTCGGATGTATAACCAAATTCTGAAGTATACCAAGTATTCGGTGATGCTGACGTTGTGTTGGACGAGCCTTCCCATCCATTAAATTTGGAACCTTCTCCATTATAAAATGAATCTGGATATTTTTGGATTCCTTCCTCTTTTAATCCTCCTCCAGGACCTGTAACCTTACTAATCGTGCCTCCATTATAGAAGATAACGGTCTGGCTGTCTCCTTCAAAGGTATATGTTACCCAGCCATTTGAATTATCAGGAGTTGTTCCTCCATCACTTTCACCACCTCTTCTAGCAGACCAGATGGCGTCTGTTCGCGGATCATACACCAGACGATCGTCTGCTTCCTGTGTCAAATAAATATTTTCTACTTTTTCCTGAATATGGAAGCCCTGCGCAAAGTCAAGGTCGGACATGGTAAAATGACCCATTAAGGAGATAGGATCTCCATTCTGTTTGTAATATGCAAACTTGACTTTAATCCATTTTAAACCCTTGATGTCGATTAACGGAGTATATCCTTTGGATAAATCTTTGGAGTTATTCGGGCCAAGAGAAACAATAACGGCATCGATGTCATCTCCGATAGCTGGTTTGTGTGGTGCTTTGTATTCATCCGGAACCTTTGTGTTTTGCCAATCTAGGAACCAGATTTTCATGTTGACAGGGGAGCCGTCATAATATCCCACATTGGTATATTCTGCATACAGATGACCTTGCGCTCCATCATGCGGAATAAAAGAACGTGTATTACTCCAGTTGGTCGTATCAGCTGTGGCGCCCACCAATTGGAAATAGCTTTAGAATAATATTGGGCGTTTTTACAAAATTCATTATCCCATGTATAATTGCTATCGGTTGTACCAAAAGTGATTTTTGTTTTGCTACCGATAATTGGGGTAAAATAATAATTTCCGTCAATTGGTGTATCCTTAGTAACAATACTTCCTTTTTTCATGGTCGCAACAGACTTAAGATCCCCCATACCCGCGGAAACCTTCCCGGATGTTCTTGCGAAAAGACTGATTCTATTGCTTAATTCAATAAGATCACTGGCGCTTAAATGTTCTTTTAAGAACTCATTTTCACCCCAGTCGGCGGTAACATCAGAAAGTCTGTTATTATACTTAACATTTTCTTCTGACGAAGAGGTTGTAGTGTCTGCAGAAGTTTTGGTATCGTCTTCTTTAGCAGTGTTTTTGTCATCTTCCGGAGTTGTAACCACTACAGGAGCCGGAGTCGTTACGGTTGCCGGAGTATCTTCTTCCTGCTTTTCGGCAAATTCAGCAGAAAGCGTAAGCGACTGATCTGCAACAACATTCTGCGTGAGATCGGATTCTTTGCTTTCTACTTCCGTTTCTGTGCCATCAGCATATGATGTACGGATTTTCTGGATCTGATATCCATCATCAGCAGTTACCTCATAAGTGACTTCTGTTCCCTTATTTACAGTAATTGTCTGATTGGTTTTATCTTCACCGTTGATCAGAAATTTTCCATGACCATCGGTCTGAAAAGCAAGATCTACGGTATCATCCGATGCGGTGTTCTCTGCATCCGTATCGAGATTCAGCTCTGTTGTTCCCGTTCCATCTTCTGAATCCGCAAAGGCGGAGAAAGTGCTGACCCCGACAGATGTCATAGCCATAGTAAGAATCAGAAGAAACGAAAGAGCTTTTTTGATTTTTTCGTTAATTTTCTTCATTGCCTTTTCTCCTTTTCGTTGATGCTGAAAGCATAATGATTCCGGCTGCGCCGAGAGAAATGCTTAATCCGGCAAATGCGGATGGAAGAGAAGAATCTCCCGTTGCAACTGTCTTATTTGGAGTTTCCGGTAATTCAGCGGTGAAAATCCATTTGGTCTTGGTCTTATTCATCGCATACTGATTATCCAGCTCTGCAGGAACTGTAAGCGTGTAAGTAAGATCTTTGGAGCTGCCCTGTGCAAAATCACCCAATAACACTTTATTGGTAATCTCGCCAGCCATGCTGCCATCGTATAATGTCTGACCATCGCAGGCGATCTTCAGATGCAGCTTCTGGAGCAGATTATCATCCGCAATCGTGTCCGTTCGGAAGTAAATTTTAACCGACTGGGCATATTTGTTGGAAATCGTGACTTTTCCAGATACCACATCCCCCGGCATAAGGGTTCCCCAGTTGGAGAAGAAATCATCTCCCACCTTAACCAACCCAGCTGCTCCACCTTCGTATGCAACGGAAAACGGGTTATTGCTGGTAACCGGAACTGTATATGCATCCGTTACACTCTGTTCGATAACGGTGCCAAACCACGGATCATCAGATTTGAAATTCGGAGTAAAATTCTTTTCCTGAACTGCATCCGCAGTAAAATTGATTTTCTGATCTTTTTCTGAAAGAGCTTCTGTCCATTCCGCAGGAATGCTGACGGATTTCAGAAATTCTGCAGCTTCGCCATGTTTTACAGGCTTGGTGTAGTAATAATAATCACCACATTTAACCCAGTCAACACCCAGATTCAGCAGCGAATCATCCAGCATATTTCCATCAATGGTCGAATCATCAAATGTGACCTTCATTCGCACCCATGCATCATTGGCCAGATTGAAGATATCAACTAACTCATCGACTACCTGTCCCGGGACAACCACCTGCGCATCATCGAAATCAGTTTTTTCTCCCTTTTCGTCTAAGCCATGTTTTTCCAGACTGATATTGATATTGCCAATGTCTACATTGTTTTCCACAGACACTTCGGACTGTGCGGCGAATACAGGATATGCACTGGCAAACGTTCCTGCTGAAAGCAGAATGCCAAGTAATGTAGCTGAAATTTGCATTCTTTTTTTACTCATATCCACTCTCCTCTTTCTCTTTCCCAAAAAAGGCAGACGGTTCAAGGTCTGCCTTTTGAGAGGAATTAAAAAATTATTTCAAAATTGCAGGCGGCGCGCTGCTGATTAGCGATTGTTGCCATGAACATCTTTGCTGTTGTTGGTGTTCGCGTCTTTTTCGTTGCCGCTGTAGTCATGTCCGGTAGTCGTACCGTGAGCTGCATCGTAGCTTGTTCCCTGTTTGATGAAGATGTCGTAAATGGTCTTCAGATTTGCTGTGGTCAGCTCATCGGTCAGATCTTTTCCGGTCTTGTCCAGGATCTCCTCGGACTGGATTGCAAAGCCTTCAACCTTGATGTCGTTTGCGGAATCCGGAAGAATTTCGTCCTCGATGACGTTTTTCATCTGGATCTTATCGAACAGAGAAGATGTCTTCTGTCCTTTCAGCAGTTTGGTTTTATAACCAAAGACGTAAGTACGAACACCGTCTTTCGAAGCTGTTGCGCCGGTATCCTGAACCTCTTCGTCAACCAGTTCCTGCCAGTTCGCATCGAAGTTGTTTCTTTCCTGATTCTGAGCATCAGCAACATCTTTGAAGTAGAAGATCTCCTGGCTCTTACGGCCGTCTTTGCTTACAGTGCCGTCATCAGCAACCTGGGTAACATATTTGGTCGGAACGGTAACTTTGAGGAATACTACTGCGCTGTTCGATCCGGTGTTTTCGATCAGCGGGTTCTTTGCCAGTTCCTGATTCGGAACAACATCCTCGGCTTTATCCGGGATATTGTTGTTGTTTTTATCGGTTGTATCCCAACCCGGCTCCTGCACATCGATTTTTACTTTGCCGATGGTGAAAGTGTTGGTAGTCTGCTCAGAATCGGTCAGGTAAGCCATTGTGCCTCCTACACCAAGTGCTGCTACAAGTCCACATGCAGCCATTGTTGTTAATGCTTTTTTCTTATTCATTGCTCTTTTTCGCATATCCTTTATTCCAGCAGATAAGGATACGCTCTCCTCTCTAAATTTTTTTTTATTTCAATCCTCATTTTGAGGCTCTGCTGTCTTTTTCTTATCTCCTGAAGAACAGGTACTCTCCAGAATAAGGCTCATTATGTTCAGAATGATAATCCATGCAATTATCACAGGCATCCCTTTTTTGCCCAAAGCTGAAATTAGAAATCCAACTTTTGGAATGCTGAAAAGATACTTTCCAACAATTTGATCCTGTGTAACTGTATGAGCATCTGGATTATCGTTTGCATCGCCCTGAAAGGTATATTCAGACTGATCTTTTTTGATGATACGGTGTGTAACCAGCTCATCATTAGCCAGCCGATACGTTACTACATCTCCTACCTTAACTGCAGTATCTTTCGTATTCACAAAAGCAATTGCGCCTGTATGTATTTGTGGCTCCATAGATCCCGATAGAACAACATAAGGATTTATCCCAAACAATTTCGGGACGACAAAGACAGAAGCCACAAGAGCAATTACAACAGTTAAGATCAAGACGATCCTTCCAAAGGCTTTCGAAAAACTCTTCATTACAAAATCTCCTTTGCTTTTCATATACTTAAAACTTTAGGTTCCGTGTCAAAACCTCTTTTGCTGGTCATCCAGACTTGTGCTGGTCTTGGCTCTTTTAATCCATCCTGATAACCCGCGGCATATGTTTTATTCAGAAGTTTTTCAAAATCTGCCTTTTTAATCACTATTTTATTATTCGGATCTTCTGTATCTGGCTTAAAGTCATAAAACACAATTGGTTCCATAAACTTATTCTCCTATTCTCTAATGATTCTGTCTTACAAATATCCACCATATATAGTATTGTAAATCCAACGAAATTTTACATTCCAAAAATTCATATATGCATTTTGGAGAAGGGAGCAGCCGCAACATTCCTTTTTTGTACCTGTTTAGGATCTTGGTTGTACCGCCGCATTTTTCCGTCTGGGATGAGTGCAGTGCAAATAGCGGTATGATGGGTTTACACATTCGAAAAAGCTCAAAAAAGTCAGGAGGCGACTTTGAGTTCAGCACGTAAAAGAATGCTACGGCTTTTCTTCTTCCATATATAGTATTGTAAATCCAACTGAAAAAAAGCTTCGTTTTTTTTCAGTTGGGCTTTAACCGCGCAAATACCTCGGTCAATTTAGGATCAAACTTTGTTCCAGCGTTATTTTTGAGGTATTGAAGCGCCTTTTCAGGGCTGCAGGGCTCTCTATAGCATCTGAATGATGTCAAAGCATCATATACATCACAGATCCGAAGAATTCTGGCTCCATAGGGGATATCATTTCCCTGCAATCCAAAATATCCGCCGCCATCGTAATCTTCATGGTGGTATAGGACCATTTGGGCGGTTTCCGGTGAAGTATGGCACTGAATCATACGGTATCCAATTTCAGCATGCAACTTCATGATGAAGTATTCCCCCGGAGTTAATTTTCCGGGCTTATTTAGGACCTGCTCTGGAATTTGAGTTTTTCCAATATCATGATAAATTGCTGCCAACTGGACATCCATAGTCGCCTTTTCGTCCATGCCTAACAATATGGTCATATCTGTAACTAAATAGGCCACACGGAGACAATGTTCGCAAAGTCCTGAATTCATGATTTTTCCCTCCTACTTATAGTATTGTAAAAACAAATTGAAAAGCCCTCCGGTTTTTGAATTACCGGAGGGCTTGAAAATTATTTCTTATTTTTTTTCTTTCTTGTTGCAATAAAGAGGCCTGCTCCAAGAACTACAAGTACAGCCGTAACCACTGCCAGAATCGGCATAGTATTGGTATCACCTGTCTGAACAGCCGGAATCGGCGGCGGGGTTAATGTTACGGTCTGATCCGTATCATTAATATCCTTATGCTCGCCAACAGGACTGTCATTGGTCGAGATTGTCTCAAACGCTACCAGAGTTTTGCTTTCAAGACCGTCTCCTTTGAAAGTAAATTCAATTTCAACGGTTCCATCTGCTTTATTCGGGACAAATGTCTTTGTTGCTGTAACTTCTTTTCCGCCAATAACAAGAGCTGATTTAGTCGCCTTGTCCATTAATACACCTGTTACAGTATATTTCTGGCCAGGAATCAAATTTTTATAAGCGATCTTGTCTACTATGGTAAGAGTTCCTTTGGAGGTGAGCTGCTTATCGCCATCTGCCTTATCCGTTGCGGTTGTATGAAGTTCCGGAACATAGATTGTCTGCTTCTCATCATTGATGTCAGCATGAACAGCCACATTCTTTCCTTCATAGGTACAGGTTTCGAATGCTACCAGAGTTTTTCCTTCCAGTCCGGTTGCGTCAAAGGTAAAGGTAACAACAACGGTTCCATCAGCTTTTTCTGGAACAAATTTGGTTTCAGCAGTAACCTCTTTGTCGTTGACAAGAAGTGCTTTTCCTGTTTCTTTGTCCATCAGGGTTCCCGTCATGGTATATTCTTTACCCGGAATCAGTCCCTCGTAAGAAACTGTGTCTTCGAGAGTAACTTTTTCGTCTGCGAGAGCATTATGGCTCTTGCTTTCCGTATCCTGTACTTCAGTCTGGATATGCGGAACATACACGGTCTGCTCTGCGTCATTGATATCTTTATGCTCACGAACGATGATTTCATCATCACCCTTCTGATAATATAAATCCTCGAACGCAACATAAGTGTGTTCAACATCTTCCAGTTCGGTTCCATCAAAGGTAAAGATAACGTCAACTGTTCCGTTCGCTGCCTCTGGGACAAATGTGGTTTGTCCAGTTACAGGAGTGGCTTCATCAGCTACCGTTTCTTCATCATTTTCAGATGTGATCATTTTTGCTTCTACCGCTTTGTAGGTGATCTCACCATCTTCTTCTACTTTTTCCTGCAGTGATCCTTTCAATACATATGTATTTCCCGGGATCAGATTCTCGTAGGTTACAGTATCTGTGATTGTGATATGTCCATCGCGGTAAGAGTTCTTGATACCCGTTTCAGCATCGACTGCTGATGTATGGATATCCGGCAGATATACGGTCTGATTTTCATCGTTAATATCTGCATGTGTTGTCAGCTGAATACCTTTATAAGAAAGATCTTCAAACGCAACTACAGTTTCGCCTGCTACGGATTCTGCATCAAAGACAAAGACTACATCAACAGAACCATCTTTGGTTTCTGCTGTAAAGGTTGTAGATGCCGTAACCTCTTTTCCGTTAACCAGCACAGGTTCTTCCGTATAGGTGACTTCATCTGCAGGCTGTTCGGAATCATCCGGAACATCTGGGGTTTCTGCATCCTGATTGGAATCATTCGATTCGTCCTCATTCTTTACAGGAACTTTCTTCATCAGCTTTCCGGTTACGGTATACTCATGGCCAACGATCAGGTTACGGTACTGTACGGTATCAACAAGTGTTGTCTGTCCAGATACGGCTCCCTGATGATCATCGGTTGTCTGATCTACATTTGTGGTATGGATCTCCGGATAATGCACAGTCTGTCCATCATCTTTCATATCTGCATGAGATGTTACCTTTACGCCATTGTGATACAGATCCTCAAAAATAACGACATCATTTCCCTGTAACTGGTAGAATCCAGGACAAATTCAAGTGTTACTTCGCCGTCTGCTTTTTCCGGAACGAATGTTTTTTCGGAAGTGACATTGTTTCCTTCTGCATCGGTTGCCATTCTGATGCCACTGATTGCACCAGTAGCCGACATTTCAGATGCTGTATAGGTGTATTTCTCGCTGCCACTGGAAATTACAAAGGTAAATACCGGATTCGCATCTTTCAGAGTTTCAGAAGAGTTAATAGTTGCAATAACAGTTCCAGATGCTTCTGTTGGCGTTAATGTACCAGAATAACGTAATTCCGGAATATCATTTCCGTCTGCATCAACTGCAGTTCCCGTTACCTGATATGTCTTTCCAACGGTGAGGCCGTCATATTCAGCGCGGAAACCATACTGATAGGATGCACCCGGATTAACCATTGCGCTTCCTTTTACAGTGTATTCTTTGCCCGGAATTAAATTCTCATAGCGGACTACATCTTTAATGGTTACTGTGCTGCCAATTACGCCTTCTTTATCGTTTGTGGACGCATCGGTTGCGGTTGTATGGATTTTCGGAATATGGACACTCTGATTTTCGTCTGAAATATCTTCATGCCGTGCAACGTCAATATCGTTATGGAACAGTTTCTCAAATGCTACGGTTGTTTTTCCTTCCAGCGCATTGCTGTCGTAGTTAAATAACAGATTAACTGTTCCCGAAGTTTTGGTTGCTGTAAAGGTCATTTCTGAGGTGATTTCTTTTCCATTCTGGGTAATGGCTTTTCCGGTATCCTTATCCATCAGAGTACCTTTTACGGTATAGCTCTTTCCGATAATAAGGTTTTCGTATTTAACCGTATCCACAAAACGGCCATCTTTTGCGGATGTTCCAACGTGATCCTTGGTAGAACCATCAGAAGCAGTCGTACCGATCTTCGGATAGTGGATTGTCTGCTCTTCATCGTTAATATCCGCATGGGATGTTACATTTTTCTTGTTATGGTACAGATTCTCATATACAACGGTAGTTGCCCCAGCTAAATCAGAAGCATCCAGCTTGTATACAAGGTCAATCGTTCCATCTTTTGTCTCTGCCACAAATTCTGCAGACGCTGCGATTTGTTTGCCGCTCGCAACAAGCGGTTTGCCGGTGTCTTTATCCATAAGTACGCCGGAAATGGTATAACGCTTTCCTACTACCAGATTCTTGTAGGATACGTGGTCGATAATCGTTGTCTTTCCGACGGTTCCGACACCATCGTTCGTCTGTTTATCGACTGCGTTCGTACGGATCTCTGGGAAGTAAACGCTCTGCTTATCATCGTTGATATCTGCGTGTGTGGTAACGGTGACTCCGTTATGGAGCAGCTCTTCAAAGATAACAACTGTGCGGTTTTTCAGATTACTTGAATCTAAGGTAAAGGTTAAGGATACTTCGCCGTTCGCTTTTGTTGCCTTAAAGGTAACACTCTGAACAACATCTTTGCCATCTTTGTCTTTTGCAGGAACTGCCTGCTCCGATCCAGATGGTTTAATCATTGCTTTTCCAGAAATGGTGTATTCTTTACCTACTACCAGATTTTTATAGGATACAACATCGGTAATCTGTACTTCTTTACCGATAGTTCCTACCTGATCTCCAGTTTCAACACTTGTAGCTGTTGTCTGAATCTTCGGAATCTGTACAGTCTGGCCTGCATCATTGATATCCTCGTGACGAGCAACATCTTTTTCATTATGATACAGTTTTTCATACGCAACCGTTGTTTTTCCTTCCAGCACGCTGCTGTCATATACAAATGTAAGATCAACGCTTCCTTGGGCTGCCGTAGCTGTAAAACTTGTTTCGGCTGTTACGGCCTTTCCATTCTGCTCAATGGCTTTTCCGGTTTCTTTATCCATCAAGGTACCTTTGATCGTGTACTTCTGTCCAACAATCAAATTGCTGTAAGATACAGTATCAACAAGGCGTGCTTCTTTGGATGAGGTTCCTACATCATCTTTTGTGCTGTGATCCTTTGCAGTGGTGCGGACTTTAGGATAATGAACAGACTGTTCCTCATCATTAATATCCGCATGGGATGTTACATTGATCTTATTGTGAATCAGATCTTCAAAAACAACTACCGTTTTATCTTCCAGCACAGAAGCATCCAGCTTATAGGTCAGATCTACCGTACCGTCTTTGGCGGTTGGCTTGAAGGTTGTTGTTGCTGTGATTTCTTTTCCGTTTACGAGTAACGCCTTTCCGGTGTCTTTATCCATGAGTTTTCCGGAAACCGTATACTCTTTGCCTAGGATCAGATTTTTATATGTTACATGATCAATGATCGTAGTCTGTCCAACAAGTCCTACATGGTCCTTTGTTTGACTATCTGCTGCATTCGTGCGGATGGACGGATAATATACCATTTCGTTTGCATCAGACAGATCGGTTGCTTCTGCTACTTTGGTTTCGCTCTTATCGTCATTGACAAGGTACATTGTCTGTGTGATAACCGCGGTTCCCTCAAAGTCAGATGAATCCCAGTTGAAAGTAACATCGACAGAACCAGATCCTTCCTTGCTGTGTACGTGGAAGTTCTTAGACGCAGTAATTGCTTTTCCATCTGCTCCGGTTAATGCTTTTCCGGTGGACTGATTTACAAGCGTTCCTCTTACAACATATTCCTTGTCATAGGCTAATCCTGTATAGGAAACAGTATCGGTAATCTTGTCATTTTTGCTGCGTACACCACTCTGATCGGCCGTTGCATCATCCTTGGCAACAGTTTTCAGACTCGGAATCGTAACGGTCTGGTCGGTATCGTTGATATCTTCATGGGCCTGGACTTCAATGCCATCCCAATACAGATGCTCAAACGCAACCAGAGATTTTCCTTTCAGTTTCGAACTCTCAAAGCTGAAGGTGATATTCACAGTGCCACTTGATTTTTCAGCAGTAAAAGTCTGCTCTCCGGTGGCAATTACGCTTCTGTCATCTTTTCTGACCAGCTGTCCTTTTAACGTATAAGTACGTCCAACCTTCAGACCACTGTATTTAACTGTATCAACTACGGTAGCCTTTTCACCAACTGGAACACTGTGGGTTCCTGTGGTTGTGTCTTTTGCGGTTGTTTTAAGGACAATTGTATGGTTGACCTGCGGGTTTAAGCTTACATTGGTCTTCTCGGAATCTACGGTTACTGTAGTCTCGATCAGATCTTTTCCATAATTTCCCTTGCAGGCAAGCTCACGGATGGAATAAGTTCCATACTGCAGTGCGCCACGGTCTTTATTTACGGTTCCATCACCAAACCATGTTCCATACTGGCCGGAAAGTTTCGATTCATCGGTAATCTTCTTTCCGTCCTGATATTTATCAAGGCCATTGGTATTGGTTGTATGTGCGATTTCTGAGGTATCTACAACACCATCCTTATTGGAAAGGACAACGTGGGATTCCTTGGTTTCATTATTGGTGATCAGGAATGGAATGTTTGCCATTGCACTTCCATCATCATCGATCTTATAGAAATGAAGATCTCCACGAATGATGTTATCCGAAGCAGTAAATCCATCCTCTGCAATCACGGTATCACCATAATGCAGTACAACTGCATCACCTTTTTTCTGAATAGTACCGAAAAATTTACCTTTTACCGAAACATCGCCATTGGCGAAATTATTGTCTTTGTTGTAGCCTTTGACAGCACTGGTTTCTTCAATAGTAATTGTTCCTAACGGTAAAATTGGGCTGCCATTGGCATCGAGATAGAAGTCATCGCCTTTTACTTTGCATGTTTCACTTAACTGCGCGCGGTAAATGTCTTTGCCTCCAACCGTTCTCTTGATGGCTTTGATAACCCATGTTTTGGTCGCTTTTTCAGGAAGATCAGACTCTTTTTCATAGATCTTATTGTAATATTTTACTGTAAACTCTGTACCGGAAAGATCTTTAGAAGTATCCTTATTTCCTTCAGAATCGACTTTATTGATCGTAATAACTGCTGGGTCATTTAACGGTTCATCTGTCATGGTAACTTCTGCTGTCTTTTCTGGTTCTACTTTAATAGAAGGCATTTCTGTATTAAGTTCAAAGCCCTCTGGAGCAGAAATTTCTTTGACTTTGTATGTTCCAGCATCAACCTTGCCAAAATCGGCAACACCTTTTGCATTTGTTTTTGCTGTTGCCACCTGTTTTCCATTTGAATCGATCAGTGCAAATTCAGCACCCTCTAAGGAATAGCAGCTATTACCATTCGTCAGGGATTCATTGGCAGATTTTTTGATTACCTTTGCTTCGCCCTGCTGCAGCCATGTTACAGTCAGCGATGTAGAGGAAGTATTCGGGAACATCTGGATATAGGTTGTATGCTGTACGGAGTCATCTCCAGTATCAACGATCATTGCCTGAGAATCATTCATGGATGCGCCAAGCTCTCCGGTGGAATAGGTTTTTCCCGGATTCGTGCCGGCCTTCGCAAACAAGAAAAATTTCTGTCCACCATTGATGGTAACATTCTGATTCGTGTACTCTCTGTCGGGAGAATACAGATGGATGTATACACCCTGCGGAATTTTCATTGTTACGCTGTTCATATCATTCGCATTCAGAGTAATATCCGGTGTACGCTGTTTACCATCGGTAGAATCGATGTAAGCAGTAGCCTTTGTTTTACTGAACGCAACTTCCGTACTTTCGATCAAATGTGCTTTTGCAAAATCGAGAATAGGCTTTGCAAGATCAATACCATTCTGTTTTCCCTCTTCGCCAGACAGCTGCTCATTTCCATTGTACGCATAGTTCAGCGCAAATGTAGTTCGAATAATGGCTTCTTCCTGTCCCATACCAGCAAGAGGACCTTTGCTGAATCCCTGACCGCTCTCTCCATAGTAGAGAACTGTACGGGCAAGGTTGTTATCAAATGGATTAGCAACACCGGAGTTGGTATATCCATTATGATCCGGCGTATGTTTTTCCTGCTGCATACAGAAAGCTCTCTTATTATCGATGATAAAAATCGGAACCGATCTACCACCGTAATGTGCAAATCCCATTGTGCTGATTGTTACTTCTTTGCTTTCAGCTCTGGATCTTGACAGATCAAACAGTGCAATTTCGGATACATCCGGAAGTTTATAGGCTTCTGGACCAGCCGCAGGCTCGTCGGCACCTGGGTCGGTGGATAAAATTGAATTATCAACCGTATCCGTTGTCTCTGCTGCATTTTCCGAAGGATTCGATGTTACTTCGCCTGCCGCATTCGACGCAGATTCATTATCCGCACTCCTCTGGAATGCGATTTCAAGAATCTTGTCTCCTTCCACAGCAATATCATTTGAATACTCCTGTGTTTTTTCCGGCAGATCAACATCATCTGCTCCTGCATCTGTAGTTACTCGATACGTTGCGATATAATTTCCGTCATCGCTCGTGACTTTGGTTTTAACAACAGTACCTTTATCGGCTTCAAGGACAAGATCATAACTATTTTCCGGTTCTGCAGTCGTCACATTGCCGTTTGCATCGGTAATTGTTGTTTTGTCGTTCTCTTTTCGGATTGTCTGCGTATTTTCTTTTCCATCACTACTCTGTGTTGTGACTACAATACTTCCGCCGGCATTATCAATCTGGATTGATAATGTACCACGTTCCACTGCTTCCGGAATAATATCCGTAGTTGTGGATGGATCGTTGTCATCATCTGTTGCGGCGCTGACGGTATTTACGCCAACCGAACCGCTACTCATTGCTACCAGCAGTAATCCGGCAGTGACTTTCCGAAGATAGTCCTTCATTTTCTTCATCATCACGCAATCTCCTTTTCTATATTTTTTTATCCAACCCGGGTGACGAATCCGGAGTCGAATAAGGGATATTTATTTGTCCCTGTATATAGTATTGTAAATCCAACTATTTTTTTTGATCGTTTTTTCAAAAGTGCTTCGGCGGGTTGATTTTTGCTATATGCTGTACGCAACGAATGCGAAAGAAGAGGGAAATATAGAGGATCAAATGATGCGGAGACATATGGTAGGCAAGTGGTAGACGATCTGGAAGCGCAGAATAGAAAGAAAGGACCATGAAATTTCCATGATCCTTTTCAACACTATAAAGTAATTCACGAGGTAGTAATAACGGATTTTCCGTTTACCAAAAATGAGGAATCGACTTTTTCGATTGCGGGAAACAAGTATACTAACAAAAACAGATCAAACAAAAACAGTGTAAAAAATAATTGTTGTGCATCTGGCCCGGATGACACGAAGCATGAATTCGAAGCGGCAGAGAATATCAAATCATCAGTCAGCCAAAAGAAGGCATCTGCTCCAAACCGAAAGGAAGCAAATGAGCTATTCGAACATCTTTGGGCGCTTTATTCCTCAAAGAGGGGGAAAGGACAAGTCAGCGACTAGAAATATCAATTTTTAGTAGCTCCGCAACCACTGCACTTATAGCCAGTCAATCTTTGCTCAGTTCTGGCTTGCTCGTCTACAATTGTTTCGTCATATGCTTCGCTAACCAATCTCTGTTCATCATATGCGTCCTGATCCATAACCGTTGTGCTTCCAACACAAACTTTTTGTGAACTATAGCTATGATCCGTAACAGCCGAATGATCACCTACAGCTTCGATTGCATCTGGACCATATCCAAAATCTTCCCCACATACATTGCATACCTGATGGTATTCATAAATTGGTTCCTCATGGGTAACCGCGTCATGGTGGATTGTCTGATATACTGCATCGTGATGGACGGTATGGGTTTTCGCTGGGATGTTTACGGTCGTATACTGCTCAACCCAATTATGTTCATGAGGAGCCTTAGTTGGAGCAGGTGTGGCGGTTGGAGCCTTAGTTGGAGCAGCAGTCGTTGCCGGGGTACTTGGCTTCTTGGTTGGAGCAGGCGTTGATGTTGAAGAAGATTTCGGGACACTCTTGGTCGGAGTCGGGGTCGTTTTAGTGCTTGCGCTGGTATTCTTTTGGGACTCCGTATCCTTTTGGGCTTCTTCCTTTGGCTTATCCGTAGGTGTAGGCGATGCTTTCTTTGTATCTTCTTTCTTTTCGGAAGTATTTGATTCCTGTTTTTTGTCAGAGGTTGTTACCGTATTTGAAACTTCTTTTCCCGAATCAGCCGAAACTGATGTAGTTCCCTTTTTTTTACAGGACTCCGGAATTTCTGTCTTTTCTTCAACCTCAGTTCCATCGCTCTTTTTGCAGATCTCATCTTTGGACCCAATTACTACCGTATCTTTATCAGCCAGCTTTTCGGCTTCTGTTTCGGAAACAACAGATACTTTCTGGGTAATGGTAATAACAGGGTTTGTATTGGTGGTATATTTGGCTCCTCCCGGGGTTGCCTTCGGGTTTTCTTTTGAGGACAAATATTCAGCCAGCTTCTCTGCATTTATCTCTACTTCATATTTTACTTCATATTCCCCAACTTTTTCTAAATCAATCCCTGAACCACTGGCAGAAATGGAATTTACAATATCCTTATCATAACAAATTCCATGCAGCAGGTTTGGAGAATCAGCGCTTTGTAAAATATACAGATCATGAATTCCAGATACTGCATCTTTGATATCTTCCTCAGTATAATTATCCTCAGTGATAATATCTTCAGAGGAATCCACAACGGAATGGCTTTCTTTTACAATGGAAGAACTGGAAACACTCTGGGATTCAGAATTACCTGTTTCTGGAGCAGTCTGCGTTTTCGGAGTCCCGCATCCTCCCAATCCGGTACTCAATAATCCTGTCATAACCAATAAGGACATTTGCGTTCGTTTTCTCATAAAAAGATCTCCTTTCTTTTCTTAAGGATGTATTTCGGTTATATATGGTATTCCAAAAAAGATTTCTATTGCGTTTTCACGTATATGAAAAAATTGGGATATCTCGGATAACCCAAACTGTTCTTTATTATACCGCGGCTACAACGGAACTACAATCATCTTATTGTTTTATAGTACAAGATAAGACTATTATTGTATCGTAAGGGACGATAATTGAATCACTTGGGACAATAAAGCAGATAATTATTTGAAATTCGCTAATGAATTTCATGTACCAGATCTCAAAAATGACCTTTTACGGTCCGCAGATAATCCCAGGTAACAAAATTAGGGAAAAATATAGGCCAGAGGTCGCTAAATAATGCTTTCGTGTTGGAAAGTGGTAGGATAATATATTTTTTTAGGCTATTTTTACTGGATTTTTCTTATTTTTTTGGCATATTTAGAGGGAGTCCTATATTATCCCTAATAAACAAGGTCTTTCAAAAACGTCTATAGATAAAGCAAATTCTTGCTTCAGTTCTAAATTCAAAAAAATGGTCTAATATAAGACTATTGTATTATTTTAGACTATAGTTTTTAGTAGGACTATAATCAAAGGCAAAAAAAACAACCTGGGAGATTTCCCAGGCTGTCATGTATTTCACTTAATTGCGTTTTGCTTCCATGCAAACATCATTCCCAGCGTAGCCATCTGGTGGCAAATCCTCCTCAAAGATTTTCTAAGCGCATATACGCCTACATGCACGATCAAATTCAAATGTAGCAGCAGCAAGCATATCTACGCCAAATTGCCATTTTTCTGTTTGGATTCCACGATACTTCTGCCACAAAGCTTCCAAGCCATCATATGCCATCTTACAAAACGATTCACTGGATTGGCAGCTCGTGAGTACCCGTCCAAGCATGTTCCGGAATAAAACATAATATTCCTTAAAAAAGTCAACATACTGTTCCAGGCTAATTGTCTTCCATGTTTTCTGCTCCGTTACTCGCCCAAGTGCAAATAACAGATCAAAGGAGAAGTCTCCCGGGTAGAACTGGATAAACTTCTCTGAATATTGGGAGAATGAAGCATTTGAATCTTCGGAAGTATACATTTCACGAAAAAATTTGTTAAAATCCTGAAACAGATTGAAATAAAAACTTCCTTTTGAAAAATTGTAACAATCCATAAAATTCCTCCAATCATTCATGAATACATTTTTCGTAAAGCATCACAATTGAGTAACCGATCACCATGATCAAGATAGCTTTAAAGATCTTATCCGCCTCAATAGCTACGGTAATCCACCACATAACGAAAAACGCACCCAAGATCCCTAATAATTCCAAAATATCATCCTTGTTTTCTTCGATGTATCTTTCGAACCGTACACCTAACCAATATCCAATTTCTCCTAAAGTATCCAATGTTTCATTAAATTTTTCATTGAATTTTTTCATTAAAGTCGTCCTCTCTTTGACAAAATGTATTTCAGATCTTATAGGTTTCGATACTCCTTTCATCGTTTATTTGATCTGATATTCATAGAATTAGAAAGGCGAAAAAAAATAAGCGAAACCTTTTACAGTCTCGCTTATTTGGATATCCATTATAAATAATCTCTTAACAATGCTTTTCTTCGCGGAGAACGCATTTTCATGAGGCTTTTGCCTCGATCTGACGGATTCGTTCTCTGGTGACGTTCATTTTCGAGCCAATTTCCTCTAATGTCTGTGGCTTTTCGCCGTTAAGACCATATCGCATTTCCAACACGGCTCTCTCACGCTCTGTTAAACTATCCATTGCTTTTTCCAATGCATCACACAACGATGAATAGACAGCGGATTTTTCAGGATTTGACTGCATATTTGTAGCCGGGACAAAATCTCCGATCGAAGTATCTTCCTCCTCACCAATTGGTAAATCCAAGGATGCCGGCTGTTGCTGATAATTTCTTAACGCAGCTAAGGCCTCTTCAGAAATTCCAAGAGCTTTTGCAATTTCGCTCTCTTTTGGATCTCGCTGCAGTTCCTGTCTCAATTTAATTTCCATCCTGCGAGCTTGATTAAATTTATCAAAGAGATGGACCGGAATACGAATTGTACGACTGTCATTACAGATAGACCGTGTAATCGCCTGTCGAATCCACCAAGTCGCATAAGTGGAAAACTTATATCCCTTCCTGTAATCAAAGCGGGTGACCGCATTCATGAGTCCCATATTTCCTTCTTGAATTAGATCCATAATGGAAAGATTCGAACCTCCAACATAGCGTTTAGCAACACTTATGACCAGACGTAAATTAAAACGAATAATCCTATCCCTTGCCTCAGCGTCTCCGGCCTCATACCTTTTAAAAAGTTCTTGCTCTTCTTCCAGACTCAAAAGAGGATCATTTCCAAGTTCGTTCAGGTACATCTTAACAGAATCAGTGCAATCTAAATCAAAATCGTCCTCTAATAAAGTATCATCAGAAGAAGCATTTTCCTGCTCCACAAACTTAAAGTAAATAACCTCGGCCTGTTTTTCATCAATTCCCTCTTTGATACAGCTTTTCCTAAACTGTTCAAAAGAAGACTGTTCTTCATAGATCTTCTGCAATCTTGAGGTGATTACCATATTTTCCTTCGTTTCCATAATTTCTTACCACTCTTCCGTTTCAAATTTTGTCTGCTTGCTATCCCTGTCCAGTACAATTGCTGCACGGAATTTATTTCCTTTTTTCGACACAAAAGAAATATAATTAGCCGTTCGGCCATCAACAAGGATCTGACGAACCTCATCTTCTGTCAGCTCGTGTTTACAAACGTTTGTTCCTAAATGAAAGCCGCATCCGGAACGATCTGGGCAAGCATATCCCCAATCATACTTTTTCAACGACTTGTTGCAGAATGGGCAAATTAATTCAGTTTCTTCTGCCGGCGGGAAGTAGAATTTTACCTTTCCGGATTCACGATCAACGATCAGCCGTGCATTAAATTTTTTCTTTTCTTTTGACACAAATCCTCTGATTGTCTGTGTCTGTCCCTCCTTGAATAAAAGTTCCAGATCTGCGGTTTTTAATGTTACTCCGCAAACCTTTTTGGGAACTTTAAAATCACAAGTTTTTTCTTTATGGCCGGAGCAGCCATACATATTCAAGTATTCTTCCATTTTCTTACCGCATATAGGGCATGTGTAATCTGTCATTTTTCCTTCTTTCCCAGCGCCTAAAATAGGATTTATAGGGGCTGTTATAACTTGATTTGTCCAGTTTCGAACAGATGCTTGTAAGTCACTGAGGAAAGATTCATAAGAATCCATTCCATTTTCTATATCATCAAGTCGTTTTTCCCATTGCGCTGTCATAACGGCCGATTTTAGTTCTTGAACAGGAAAACATGCAATCAAATTTATTCCTTTTGTAGTTGGAATGATTGTCTTGCCTTTCTTTTCTATGTATTGTCTATCTTCCAGCGTCTGGACGATAGATGCCTGTGAGGAAGGTCTTCCTAATCCTAGCGGACGTTCCCCGGGCTTCCCAGCCATGAGCCTACGCAGCTCTTCATCCTCTAATGTTTTTCCGCAATTGATCATTGCGTTCAGCAGAGTTGCGTCTGTATAACGTTTAGGCGGTTCCGTTTCTTTTTTTAACGCTTCGAAATCAGCGGTAACTATCTCACCATTCTTAACATTTGGGATAATTTTATCTTTTGGAACACCAAGAACAGCTAAAAAGCCTGCCGACACCAACGTCATTCCTGTTGTTTCAAATACTTCATTCTCAACAACTGTCTGAAATTTTGTTTTGTTAAATACCGCATCCGGGAACAGCATGCAGATTACAGACCTCGCAATTAAGTCATATAGTTTTCCTTCATCACCAGTAGGCATTCCCGCTTTGGGGGTTGGTACAATAGCATAATGGCTGGAAACTTTATGACTATCGAAATAATGTCTGTCTAAGGGATCTACTCTTCTTCCAGTGTTGTACTCAGAATACACTGTAAGAGACATCAAATGGTCGATGGTCCGCTGCATTTCTTCCCCCATATCATCTGGCAGATAGACGGAATCTGTACGTGGATATGTTATATATCCGTTTTCATACAACTTCTGTGCCAACGAAAGTGTCTTAGACAGTGAAAATCCATATTTTTTATTGGCATCCATCTGCAGTGTGGACAGATCGTACAAATATGGCTTTTTCTTTTTGATCTGCTCCGTGTGCAGATTGGATATCACACCAACATGTGATCCATTCTGCAGCTTACTTAATAATTCATGTGCTTCCTGAGCGTTTGGAATTTTTTGTGATACATGGGTTCCGATATATTGGATTCCCTTTTGTGTCGCAAATTTTCCCTGAAGGACAAAATAAGGGGTTGGCTTAAAATCATGTATCTCATTTTCCCGTTGCACAATCATATTCAGGACCGCTGTTTGTACACGCCCAATTGACAGTACCCCATTGTTCGGATATTTAAGTGTACAGGCGACTGTAAGATTCATTCCAACGATGAAATCTCCTGTTGAACGCGCTCTTCCGGACTCAATAACAGATAACCGATCTGTACTGCTAACCAGATTTTCAGGTAAAAAAGCCTTTTGAAAAGATTCCTGGGACTGTTCATGAAAGATAGCCCGCGAGTATGGAGTATTACACTGCATATAGCGATACAAATAATCCATAATCAAATCACCTTCACGATCACTATCTGTCGCACAGATAATATGATTTGCTTTATTGAAGATGTTTTTTATGACGTTGTACTGTTTCGTATTGTTGCCAAGCAATTTAAGCTCATAATGGTCTGGAATATATGGTAATGGAATATTTTTCCAATTCTGATACCGTATATCAATGTCCGGAAGTTCCTTGAGCGTACACATATGCCCATATCCCCAAGTAACATAAGCTTCCTGCCCCTGATAGCGGATTTTAAAATATCCATTTTTAGTCCGTCGGGCCTTGATCTGACGTTCGTATTTTTCCAATTGGCTGAATGTTACCACTACACCATTTTCCAACGGAATCCCGAATAATGCCGCCGCGATTTTAGTACCCATATCTGGTTTTTCTGCATAAATCGCAATCATTTTGTTTCCTCCGTTTCCAAAGAATCAACCAAAACCAAATTTTCACATAAAAATTTACGAACCATTTTCCGAGCTTCTTTATTTTCTTCTGTTGTGATGCCAGTAACATCGATCCAGATCAGAAAATCAATATATTTTGCTGGATTTTTTTCAATGTATTCTGAAAAATCCCACAAAGTCGGAGCGTAATCTTCTGCTTGAAACCTCATGATTCGAAATTTTTCGCACATTTTATCGTAATCTTCATACGTGCAAACAATTTTTGACATTTTACACCTCCCTATTAGAATGAGAAATTCAAAGGAAAATAGCTATTTCCTTAATTTAGAATTACAAAATTTATCAAATTCCAATTTTCACGTACGAAAAAAAAGCACTAACAATCAAATCGACTGTTAGCGCTTTTCCTTAATTAATAAAACCCGTGATGGATTTCTTTCCACAAAGTCCCCACTTATCTTTTTTGTTTGCTTCTACATTTGATTGCAGTGCTTCTTTTATCTCGTCTTCGGATTTTGCAGTTACATTATTTTTTAGTCTATTCCAAGAATCAGATGCCGCATCTGTAATCGCATTGACTTTTCGTGTAATCTTACCGCTGGCATTGGTAGCCTGCTTGATTTGTTTTAGCTGATTTTTAGCTGCCTGTTTGTCTGATCCGGCAAACAACACCGACGAATCGGTATCTACAATCTTTAATAGCTCTTTTTGGGTTTTCTGAGTCAAATCGGTATTCAGATTGTTATAAATGTTCTGATTGGCTTCTGTCGCCTTGTCGAATAAATCTTTCTGGGTTTTCTGTGCTTCCTGTCCGCCGCTATTCATTTTACTCAATTTTGAATATGATTGTATTGAATACGCATCGGGTCCAGAAGCCGCCTTTTGAAAAATCCACTGTGTATTGATACTGTCTTTGACACTAGAAACACCAGAACTTGACAAAGCATCCTTATAGATATCGCTCACATTGGAGGCTGCACTACTAACCAGATGTGACATATCATAGCCTTCTGGCAAGGTAGGCGTTGATAAAGATAATTCTTTCGTTACATCTCCAAATTGACTTTGAAAGAGTTGCATGCTATTTCCGGATTGCCCGCTTGCATCCACATAATCACTATACGTATTCATGCATTGCGAAGCCAGAGAAATATACTGCGCATTTGTGGCCGAACTATCATAGCCACTTGCGATATCTACATCCGATAAATCATATAGATTCTCGGTTGGAAATGTAATTTCATAATTTTGAGCATAATACTCAGCAAGATCAAGCTGTTCTGTCGAAGCCATCTGATTCTGAACCTGTTGATACATGGACTGAAAATCATCCGTATCCACAATAGTATCCATATAGTCTGCCTTTAACGTCTGCAATGTTCGTGCTATTTCAGTGCTATCCACACTTGATACATTAGCAGAAGCTTCTTGGTTAAGTGCATACACATTAGATGTTTGCAACACCGTTGCAATAATTAATACAGAAGGCAATATCCTCGTACTTTTCATAAATCTTCCCCTTTCCTAAACTACTATACCGCGGTTAACACTTTTCGATTATAGTATCATAAATCAATCCCATAACAATTTAGGGATTTCCGGCGGCAATGGCCGTTTGTGCTGCTGTATATTTTGACATGGAATCAATGATATTTTGGTGTAACGCCAAATATTTGTACGCGAGTGTGGTAACATCTCCACTATTTTCACGAGCCATATCTAAGATCTCCTGAAGATGCGTCAATGTCTCCTCAACACCTTCACAAGCATATTTCTGATTATATGTATAAGATCCAGTTCTTACAGGATGATTTTCCTTTTCCTGTTGATAGCTAACCTGAATTACGCTTAATTGATTTTGCAGCAAACTAACATGATTCAAGAAATCGTCCTCAGAAATGCTTTCGGCAATATAGAGAGAAAAAATGTCATCCATTTCACCCGCATATACAGATAAATCATTAATATAGTCGCTTTGCCGTTCATACCATTGTTTTCCAGTATATTGTTTCTGGTATTTTTGAAAACTTTTAAATGCAAAAATCCCCAAAATACTTAATGCGATTATTGTGACACATAAAATAATTTTCTTTTTCGTCATTACTCAAATTTCCTTTCTGTCGTACGTGAATTCGTTTTTTGTTTTTTGTTTTCTAATACTATAAGTTGAAGGGAAAAAACGAAGGAGGTTTCATAAACTATGAATTATGCACTTTTTGTTGAGTATGAAGGCATTTTATTAGGGAATACTCAAAAATTTTCTCAATTATCCCTAACCCGTTTGCGAGAAAAGACTACAGCAAAACAAATTTTACGTTTCATCTTTGAAGAGCTTTTAGAATGGACGCCTGAACAAGTCCGTGACTATTTAACCCCTCAGATAGCCGAACAGTTGCATTTAACCAGAATTGTTCATCAAATCGACTTTCCATCCGAATGCAATCCAGAGACAGATCTTTTCTACCTTGCTGCTTTTGTGTATCCAGAACAGATTCGTATCTCCAAACGGAAACAGGTTTTGTTTGTCTACGAAAAAGTATTACAGGGAAAACTCAAAAAATTTCCCAAAAATTTTTTCTTATCTGGAGACGCAGAATACAATTTGGAAATTTGCCTTGCCTATGCGTTAAATCACTTTGGAAACTTTCATTCAGTGGAAGAACTGTATGGTTTTTTCGCAGACAAACGCAAATTCTGCCATTTTGCCAAAGAACACAAGTTAATAGAGCCTATTCGTAATCTATACGAAAATCCCGTAGAACTTCTTCATAATACACTTCCTAGTGAAATGCAGAACGACTTTTTCTATGAGTATTATTCGTACCAATACAGTTTGAATAGTGGAACATAACGGAGGAAATATATGATCATTCATCTCAAGGACACGGCTATACAGCTTAATCCAAGTGAAGTGCGGGCAGCCAAAAAGTTAATTTCTCGTTTCATCACTTCTGTAAGTTCGGCATCAAAACGCACAGGCCAAATTTCCTTTTACTTTACGGTTCTGATTATTATGCATATTATGTCTCAACAACTTTTGGAAACGTTCGACCCGAAAGATTTACAGGAAATCATGAAAAAGTACCAAAAATAATGCCATATGACTTCTTTACGTCAGAAACATGTTCTGATGGATAGCTATAGTAGAGAAAAGCTCCCTAATTTAAGCGTAGGGAGCTTTTCTTTTACTATCCATTTACAGAAAACCAGATGGCATGTAAATCAGCATTGCGGACATATTGTCAGGATATTTAACAATATTTTTAGCTGCATTAACAAGTGCATTGGTAGCTTCCGTCCCCTCCGGTGGCGAATTTAGGATGATCTCAGACATTGCATCCGGGCGCAATGCATAATGGATTCCATCTGTAGTCATCAATACCAAATCCTGCTCCTGCAATTTTCCGGAAATTGTGTCAATCCGCGGGTTAATGATCTTTCCAATTCCACTGGTTAGCTTTAATCTTCCGTCATGCACATAATATGTCTCGCTATCAATCTTCCCTTCCTGTAATAGTTCGTACGCTTGCGTATGATCATGAGTAATCAGATTGACTTTTCCATTGCGGATAATATACAGCCTGGTATTACCGCTATGTCCAATTGCTATTTTGCGGTCCGGCAAAAACAAGCAGCATGTTACACTTGCCGAATAACCGGAAAACAATTCTTCATTTCCCATTTGAAATGCTCCCAAAATCCGATTCGCATCATTCATAGCCTTTTCGAGGAAAAATTTCGGATACTTTATTAGCAAATCCGGTTTTTTCCCAAACGAATCCTTGATGTTTTCAATTATGTCCATAGCAACAATAGATGCTGGTTGCGGTCGCTGCGGCATAGAACCTGTTCCATCCGCAACGATGCACAACAATGTTTCCTCATCAAGCTCGCAGAATTGCACAAAATCCTCCTGCTGCTCTCGTCCAACCCCAATGTCTGATGTCGCACCACATATATATTTTGGCATATTAAGAATCCCCTTTTACATTTTTCGAGTCATTCATTTTTTCTTCGAGATGTAAAAGATGTTTCTTCTTTCGAGTAAAGTGTAAAAACATGCCTATAAGAACTGCAATTCCACAGCCGATAATCACAAGTAATATTAATAATACTTGTATTCCTCTGTTTTCATTTACCGTTTCTTCTACAGCATCTTTTACTTTCTCTGGGCTTGTCTTTTCAATTTTTTCTGCCGGGGCTGTTGTAACTCTTGCAGCGTCAGAAGAACTTTCAGTCTTTTCAGAAGTTTGCTTATTCGAAAAATCATCTGTAACTGCAGTTTCCTGTACCGCAGTAGTAGCAGTCGGACGCAATTTATCCACAATATCGTTTGTTTCCTGCTTCTTTTCAGCTTTTAACGTATCACCCGATGTTGTATTTGAAACTGATACATTTGGTGTGAGTGGCTTCAGGTTTGCAGCCTCTTTTTTGACAGAATCACTTTCGCTTGGTACTGTTGTTGGTTCCGGCGTAATCGTTGGTGTTGGTATCGGTGTAGTTGTCGGGTTTGGGGAAGGTTCCGGAGCCTGTGTCGGAGTCTGTGTTGGTTCCGGCTCTGGCTCTGGTGTTACCGTTGGCTCAATTGTCGGCTCTGGTGTTGGAGCCGGCGGGGTAACAACCTTCTGTAAGGTCAACTTTTGAATGTTAGATTCTACCGTTTGGACAAGATTATTTGCATAATATCCATTTGCAACAGCTTTGATTTCAATCTCTTTTTCAGAAGAAGTTTGATTGCTTGCAGTGATTACCATATCTCTGCTTTGCGAAAACGTGCCATCTTTTGTATATACGACCATTTGAAAAGAACCTATTTTATCGTATAAAAAAATGGTTTTGTTCAAGATACTGGGATGTTGACCATTAATTGTAATCAAACGTTCTACGGAGTTTCCCTCTGAATCAACAAATTCCGGGACACGTATTGTTTCCACTGTCAAATCAGATGGAATATAAAAATCTACCACATAACCCGTGACAGATGTTGTCGCTGTTGCATTCATATTATTAAATGTAAGTTGTACATCATCCTGTCCAGGAATTATTGTGGCTGAACTGGAAACTTTTGGACTTTCCATCTGATATTCACAAATAAGCTGTATCTTTTGAGAGGCTTCTGTTTTTACTTCCTGATCATCACCATAGACCGCTTTTACGTATGCCTGGATCAAAACATCCTCACTTTTTGCATCCTGTTGAATGTTTTTTAATAACAGTGACAAACTTTTTGTTTGTTTGAAGTCATATGCAGGACTATCGTTGTCTTCATCTTGACTATTGTCGTCTTCAATCAAACTATTATTGTCCTTTTCGAGACAAATTTGTAACAGAACTTTGGAATCAGAGGTAATGATTCCTTCCGTATATTCTTTCCCATCAACAAATAGTGTACTTGTTGCATGTTCAAATTCTGGAAGATCAATCTGCTCAATTTCTGTTCCTTTTGGGATGATCAGTTGACATTCATAGCTGGAAAGTTCTGCTGTTCCGGTTCCAGCCAAACCATCCAATGTCACCTTGGCTGTTTGACCGTAAGAAAGCTTGTCCTGCTCTGTTTTCCATACTGGTGTTTCAATTTTATAACTCGTTTTCAAAACCGTTGCTGAGACTGTTTCGTCTACCTTTGATGTGAAGTTCTCCCCGTCTTCTGATTCCCGAATAGTCCCTTTTAATTCTACAGTATCAGACGCTTGTGACATATCAATGTCGCCATCAATTACCATCCCTGACATTGAAGCATCTGAATTTGCAATTTCACCTGCCGGCTGCAATTTGATGCTTGAAATTTCTCCATAATCAGAAAGTTCGACTTGAGCGTTTTCGGTCGTTTGAAGCTGATATTCCATTCCATCATCTTTAAGAATCGAAACAACGACATCTCCATCGTAGTTTTTCCAATCTCCAACGACTAATTTCTTAGCCACGAAAGCGTTATCCCACGACGTTTCGACCTGCGTAAATTTTTGATCGTTCCCATCTGATTGATAATCATATTGATATGATTGATCTAACGCTTCGTCGCTTATTATCTCTGTCTTCTGCATAATCTGCAAATTTGGCGTGAGATCCGCATTGGCCCCTGCCGGAACAGTTATTAGTCCAGAAGCCAAACTGACTGCCGTTATTGATGCTATTTTGCGTGCAATTTTTTTCTGCATTTTAACTCCTTTCTAGTATTCCTCTGTTGAGTGATCACGCCTGCCATTCAGATACCTGCGGTCCGCCGTAATCTTCTTAGAAACAGGTTCTGACTTGAACTGATATTTTTTCTTTTTTCTTCGAACTTTTAAGTATGCCACTGGAGACACAATTCCCAGCATAAGACCTGCCGCGCCAGCCGCAATTAAAGTTGAAAAATCATTCAAATCAATCACTCCTTTTCCATTCGCTGATTCAATGTATCTACGGAAACAGGGGTTAATACCAGCTCCCCGTTTTTAAGATATATAACCGACATAGTTTTTTTCCCATTTGTATAGTCGTATATAAGCCCCTGTTTTCTTTTGATACGAACATCTTTCCGCACAGCATTACTATCATATGCTATGTATAATTTGATGTTATCTTTTGGAATATAACAATCTTTTGATACCTTAATGTTTTGCATACCAGTTCCTCCTTTCTATTCCGATATATATAGTATTGAAAATTGTTCTCAAAATTAGATACAAAACTGGACCAGACAATGCTGGCCCAGTTCTATTTTAGTCATCCTTTTTAGGATAATGATATGCAGAATCTTCTTTTTCACGGGCATGTTTCACATGAGCTTCTGAATTCTTTCCTTCTGTCATACATATAAAATCAGTATATGGTTCCCGGCGTGTAAAACGGTTATGTATTGATCCTCGCTTATTTCGGTATCCCTTTTCTTTTTGTTTTCGCTTTTCCATTCTACATTTTTCAAAATGAATATTAAATCGTTTCGCATCTGCAATTATTTTTATAGAGATTCCTGCGCCAATAAAGAAAAACACTAGAAACACAAGTACAAAGAGAATCTGAATCATCATAAATATCGCCTCCACTCGTCTGCATCCAAACTATCATCCACCTCTGGCTCTATGGAACTTTCAGGGATATCTTCCGATAAAACAGGATCTGTATCCATAGTCTCTTGGGCATCTCTATCATCATCCGCCGTGCTTTTGACTTCCGCTTCCATTAAATCAATTGCTGATTTCAGGCTATCTACGGAAAAACTGGAGCCAACAATATCCGATAACGCGGTATCCGGAACATCTGTTCCTATATTTTCCGCATGCTCAATAGCCTGAACATAGGAATCCAAATCATTGCTCATTTGATCTAAAAACTGGTTTGGTTCATAAAAGTCCAGTTTCTGCTGTGCATCTACGGATGATGATTGCGACATATCTACCCTATCTACTGAATCTGTCACACCAGAATCCAGATCCATAAAGCCTTCATATGGATCTGGTTGCTCAAACGGTTCTTCTGGAGATGCATATCGGTCGCTTGCCAACTCATATAAATGATCGACATGTTCTGCAGAAAGTCCATTTTGCTGTAATTTTTCAGCCATCGTATCCATATTATCCATTGGCTTACCGTCCAAATCAGTAACCTCATATACGAGATCTGCACTCGATTCAGCAGCTTCGGAATACGGCGTATCTGAATTATAATGATCTGTGATTGCATCCGCGGCTGCGTTTACAATATCCATATATCCAAGATTTTCATCTGAAAAAACGTCTTCTATTGCTTGTGAAAGGACATCATCTAATGCATTTGCCGCATTAAGACAGTCAGAAAATTGTGCTTTGTACTCTTCATGGAAACTATTTGCATTTTCAGATCCTATCGTTGGGCTTTCCGCCTGTGATTCCCCACGTTCTAATGTTGCATCATCAGTTGTTGGTTCAAACGTGTCATTTTTAGCATCCGCCATTGAAAATGAATCACTATCTGAATGATTTTCACCAACACTCCCTATTAACAGTTCCTCCTGTCTATCTTGAACATCCAGGCTTTCTGGCATTGCACCAGAATCAGATTCTGGCTCATCTCTTGACTGACTTATTTCGAAATCTGCTGTCACATCCTCATCCGCGCTGCTTATTTCAGCAGTTTCCAATACATCAGATTCCGGGATTTCATGAACTTCTTCACCGTTCACTACGGATTCGCTATTATCCTTTGAATTTGCAGCCTCGGTCATATTGTCCTGATCGTTATCCTGACTTTCCATTCTGGTCTGCTCCGCAACCATAGCATCGTCTTTTGTGTCCTGATTCTCACGCTCAATCGCATCTTTTAAATCCATATGCTGCTCCTCTTCTGCTTTCTTTTCATCCGCTAAAGCTCCAGATTCTTCTGAATTTTTCGAGTCCATACCATCAGCAGCTTGATTCTCCGTCGTAACGCCTCCCTGCGCTCCTCCGCTTACCATTGAGGAAGTATCAACGGGATTTTCCTCGGGCTTTTCAACTGCAGGGACTGTTTCGTAAGCAACTTTTGCATGAGGATCACGATCAATCGTTTTCTCAATATTGCGAAAATACGGGCGAAATATCGTAGATGCAAAAAAGTTTCCTACCTTTTCCCAAGCACTAAGATCATATTTAGTGCCATATGTATAGGACTTTCCGTTTTCGGTTTCATATTTTTCAAGCCCCTCTTGTCCACCCGAAAGAATTCTTTGCTCAAGACTGGTATAGTAGTTCGTTTTATAATACTCCTGCCGATCCATTCTTAAGTCATTATTGGATATATAATTCTTAATAACCTGATCCTTTCCATAGGCTGCACCAAGGTCAAGTGCCTTTTTAGCACAAAAATCATATTGCATTTTGTAATCTTGGTAAAAAGTATTGCTTCGGAGTAAACGGGAATCTCCAATTCGATCCTGCATTCCCTCCATTTTCCCTTGCAATTCTTTTAGCCCGGACAAATACGGCTTTATTTTTTCGAACGTTTCCTGAATCAAATTTCCTTTTTCTACTTCAATACTTGTTCCTTTGGACGATGCTATTTTCTCTGCCTGAACTTCTAACGCTTCAACTTTCTCTTGCGTCAAATGTAATTGACCTTCCAAATTCACCTCAGCCCGCGTCATCAGATTATACTGTCTGTTTTTTTCTATGCCAGATTCACTCTTCTCGGAGTCCGCCGTGGAATTTTCTGGTGTATTTTTTTCAACTTTATCCATGGTGTTTTCTTTTAAGTCCATGAATTTTTCTTTGATTTCGTCAAATGTATACGATTTTTCGGATTTTAGTATATCGTCAATTATCGGGCAATAACGTTCCACCGGATGCCCAATAACATCCATATCCTTACGAATGTAATCGTATTGATTTGCTGATTTACTTCCCAGAAAATCTCTTCTTACAGACTCTAAAATATCTGCCATTGTAGTATTCCCGCTCTCCGGAAGTGTATATCGCAGCGCATTCCAGGCATTGGTATAATCAACGCCGACCTCTCTTCCAATTAGCGGGGCATTCGAAGAGACGGGAATATGTCCATTGCTGACATCTGTCGTTATCTTGTTTTCTGATTCTTTGTAGTAGTATGTTGGCGCATCAATCTGCATATAGGTGTTGCCGTCTTCACGCTCTGTATAATAGTGCATTACATTTCTGGTTGTATCATGATAGTCATAACTGATACGATAGCCAAAACTGGTATATATACCACCGTCATCACCAATATGAAGCTTATACGCAGAATCTGTCTGCCGTTCGTTATAAGCATCTACCTTTTCTTGTACTTCCAGCTTGTCCACATCGCGTAAAGAGTCTTTCAATGCAGAAGCATAATCTCTCATATCACATCCCATGGGGAAACGAGCCTCAAAGTATAAATATTCCCGCAAAGTCTGCATCGGACCATGATCCGCCAAAAATTGTCCCATATCTCTTTTTGAAAAAGCATCCTGTTTGGTTGCACTTGATATAATTGCATCGCACAAGTCAAGATATTTTTCAGCTCTTTCTATCGTTGGCTGCACTCTCTCCACATCCGCGCAATCTTTTTTATATGCCGCGTATTCTTCTCTCAATTCGCCAAAGGCTGCAACTGCCTTTTCTGCATCTTCAAAACGCCCAAAATCAAGACTGTCAATGATATTGTTTCCTTGATTTGTATAACGCTCTTGAAAATCATGGATTCGATCTAGCTTTGTGTTTCGATATTCGGTCAGTTTATCACGGATATCCATAGTTTGATTTCTCTGATCCAGATAGAAATCAAATTTTTTCTCCATGTTTCCGCCGAGCATAACACTCTCTTTTATTTCATCGACCGCATTATTAACAATATCTCTAACCGCTGCTGCAAATTTTGTTTCTACAATTTTTTCAACGGCAGAAACTGCTTCCTGATAATCATGCACGGCCAAAGCATATTCTTTCTGCTTTTCCGGAGATAACTCTTCAATAGCCTTATCTCCATCTGCTTTTGCAGAATCCACGAGTGTTTTTGACTCCTCTAATAGTTCCTGTATTTTCTGATAATTTTCATAGCCTTTATACATAGGCGTTTGTTTGAATTGGTCCAGCCGCTCTGGTGATCCTTTTTCTAACCGTTCTATCCTAGCCTTTACATCATTTGCAAACCAATTTTTTCGATGTGATAAGCTTAGGCGATCAAACGGAACCATCTTCTCAGGAGCATCATTTCCAGTAACAATTCTGATTTTGTGCGAACTTGATACCTGATCCTGACCGATTGAATACACATACACACCATCTGCCCGGATAGCATATTGAGCATTGATATGTTCTTTTTCCCCATCCTTTTTCGTGATGTCGCCATCAAGATAAATACGGTCTGTAATACCGAACTTTACGCCTTCTATTGAGATATAATTTCCGTATTGAGTAGACACGGACATACGATCTATAGTGGCATCTTGATAGGATTCTCCCAAGAGGTTTCGAATCGTTGCATTATCCACATGGATTGGAATTGTCTTACGTGTCATATCAATTCCATCCACTATGCCATAATAAGGATTGGACGCTCGTATTTCTTTTACTTCATCTGCATCCATATTCTTCCGAACTTCTGGAGGGAAAAAATTAAATAACGAATTGTAAGTCGGTAACTCTTCTCTTGCTGGCAGCGCGTACATATCGACGGGAGCTGGATCTGCTGTTTTAAAATATCCGATGTCTTCCAGCTTATTATACATAGAATCTATATCATATTCTTTTCCAGCTTTGTCCCGTATAATGGGAGATCCATCTCTATTTCCATCTAAGGAGAAATCTTCCTGCCCGTTTGTGCCATGCATATGCCAAGTCAGCGATCCCATTCCGCGCAAACCACGTTCCATTGTTACCGCCGATATAGTTGCTTTGGCTGATGCTTTTTCCATAGTCTGCATATGATCTAACTGCGTGTATTCATCTGAAGTAACACGATTGGAAAGCGACACATCTGCAACGCCAATCCGGGAGGCTTCTTCTTGTAACTGTTCGATATTCAAGACTCCATGGTTCGCTTCATATGCCGTTATTTCATGCGTATCAGGATCTCGTGTCAAAATAAATGTCTCTGTTTCATGATTTCCACGAATTGTCCATGTAATTGATGCATTTTCATCAAAATCAACTCCATTCGGCTGAATCTTATCATCAAAAAGGAAATTCACTTCCATACGCAGACGCGCAGGATTATCTGCTGCTGCATCAAGAATACGATTAATTCGCTCATCTGATGTAGAATCCTCTTCATGATCCCAAAATTGCAGTTGTTCCAATGTTTCCTGAAATTCTTTCAGTCCGATCGATGTACCTGTCTGGCTATGAAAAATCTGTTCCCGTCCTCCACTCACATCAAATGCGAAAAAATCCTTTCCGTCCAAAGAGCCTGTCTTATTAGGTACAGACAAAATAGTTACGTCCAAATGGTAATCTTTTAAAGTCTGAAATATGTTAGAAACACAGTCTCTTAATGCTTCAGGTGCGTTCTCAAGAAACTGCAGACGATGCTGGGCATACTGATCACATGCCATCTGACGATCTGAGTGTTCACTTAGTAAAAATTCAGATGGACTTAGATAGCTTTCAGATTCGGTATCCCATATGTTTATAGTTCCGTCTGAATTATTATATGAAAATTGGTAATCATGCGATCTATCCGGATAGTTTTCCAATGAATTCCAGTTAAGCGTAGAAATATCATTCTCTGCAAGCTCTTGAATTGCGTTTTCAACCTTCTGAAAATCGGTATCTGTACCAAGCACATAATCATTGATAACTTGTTTGGCATTTGAAGTAAGGATCTCTATCTTATTATCTGCCATATCTATCACCTCCGTACACTTAGTAGAATGGTAAATTTGCTTCTAAATAATTTTTTCGTACATGAGAATTCTTTTTTCAACTTTTTTTTTCAATACTATAACTATGAGTTTGTCTTGCGGACACATTCTCGGTTCAAAATTAAAGGTACTAAGGAGGTTTATCTATGGAAACAATTATTATTTCTAGTGAATTTTATTTCAAAGCACCGTATTGTGAATTAACTTCCGATGCAAAATTGCTGTATGCGCATTTGTATACACAAGCCCTTACAGGTCAGGAATACATATCATGCACGCAAAAAGACGCAGCCAAACTATTACACTGCACAGAAGGCACTGCCGGTAAAGCGCTTCGCAGCCTCCAAGATATAGGATTAATTGAACGTTTCGTGGCACGCAGAAAAGAAACCTTAATTTCTGTTTATGGCACTGATGGGAAACCGATTCAACCCCAAGGTGATATTTTACCATCCACATTGGCAGAGACTAATTCAAAGGCAAACATAGAAGTGGATTCTGCAAGCTCTCACTCAGAAAACTTTACAGAAGTGTCAAACGCCACGAAAAATTGTTTGTCTTTGCAACGACCTCAAGCAGATTTTATGCAAGCTTTTATTCAAACCTTTATGGAAACTTTTTCAAAATTGTATTCTTCTACAACATCTAACCCCAAAATTCAAAAAGAAACACCTGTAAAACAACAGGACTCGGATATCACCAAAGTTGACGAATATCCTGTTCTTGATGGAAACCTTATAATTGGCAACGATGGTCATATTTTGCCGTTGGAGGATTACAAAATGCTGGTAGATATCTACGGTGCAAAAGTCATAAAATACCAGATTGAAAAAATCCGAAAAAAAATATCCACCTACATATATGAATCTCAAAATAATTTCCAGATGGGCAAATGATTATAATGCCTATCGCCGCCGTCATTCGAAAAAACATACCAAAAGAAGCAACACGGATAATGCCATAGCAGACACTACAGTTCATACTTTAAACGACAGTGATTGTTCCACAAAAGAAACTGCTTCGTCTGGTACTGAAGAGACAGAGCAGCCAGCTATTACTGGAATAGAATATAAACTTCAGGATTGCATTGATGAGAGCAATAAATTCAACAACTTCTACCAGAGACAATATAACATGGGATACATGGAATCGCTCCTTTTAACTGCTAACAGATGATTAAGATTCGTGTATCTTTCTATCCAAACTTCGCTTTAATGATATAACGTGATAAAGTTATGCTTTTGAGAAAAAGAAGTGAAACAGAATGGAAGTCGAATTTTGACTGCTAAAATCGACTTTTAAAATTAAAAAAACAACTTTAGTAGTTAAAATTTATATATTATATATTATTACACTAAAACATGACAATATAACAATATTACAATAGCAATTTTAGAAGTCAAAATTTAACTGCTAAAAAATTGAATTTTGTATTTACAAAACGTTTAAACATACACTCTATTTAGCCATGAGGAGGAACGATTATGCAGAATGGCTTTTTCAAAACCTATGGAAAGGTAATTCTTTTCGCCTTTTTAGGCATATCTATTGTTGCTGCAGTCATTGGGCAAAACAAGCAAAACAATACTCTGGCCGTATACACTTCGACAGATGTCGTCCAACAGGAAACGCTTTCTGACAGCTCAAGTGAAGAAGACAATATCGAAACGCAAATCTACGCAGATAATACATATCATTTTTCAATTAGCATTCCGAAAGATTGGACACAGGTTATAGACCACGATACTGTATCTTACATCCACAAGCCTTCTGGAGCTACGATACGCATGGAGGTTTTCGCGTATGATCCCGCGATTAATAACGTTGCCGCAGATACTCTCTCCGCGTCAATCACACAAGATGGAAAAACTTTTAAAAATTTCACACGAAAAAGCGCATCCAGTTATGAAGTGATGTATCAAGATCTTAAGAATAGCACTTACGATTATATTGAAGAAGTTTATTGGGACAGGGAGCATATTATACGCTTATCCTGCATATTTAACGATGAAATTTACGAAAAAATCCTTCCTTATATAGAAAAAATGCTGAATTCTTTTTCATGGAACGCAGAAAATCCCATTCCAGACGGCTATGCATTGCAGTATTTATCAGCCGATCAATTTGAATTTGCATACCCGGACACATGGGTCTTAGGAACATCATCTAATTCGATCGTCACAATGGATCAATCGAGCAATGCGTCCATGACAATAACGATGCAGGATTATGACAGCAGTCTGTCCTCTATGACCGCAACAGATATGGCACAGTTAATTGGAAGCGACAAGCAAAATTTTATGATGAATAGCTTTCAGGCTTCTGATGCAAAAGCCACTGCAAAAGCCACGTATGTTGTAGATTCTGTGCAAATGCAGCTTGTTGAATGCCTTATATGGGATGGCTCACATCTTTTTTCTTTAAATATTGCTTACGAGCAGGGAACGATATCCGATAACCTTCCGGAAACATGCATTTCCCTGTTTCGAAGTTTTGCATCACAAAATTAAAGCCCCCGTTTTCTCACGGGGGCAATCTGTTTACTCATTCAGTTCTATTGGTTGACGGGCTGACCGTTTCCACTTTTCCCAGATTGTTGACATGGATTCGAAATACATCACCAGTGGCAACATAACCTGTTTTTGTAACTGTGTCCAAACTCAAGGACTTATTTGTTCCATTTTCGACCGTCTGTTCGTTGAAATAAATAAGACCATTCGTAACTGGATCGAAGAGATATTCGCATATATCATATTTCACACTGGTTCCAACTGTGTAAGTTACTTTTTGATATGCTGTAACAGTATATTCACCTGGATTCATTGTCGAAAAATCAAATTGATGTTTTGGATCATCCGTTTGAACAACCACTTTAGATCCTCCATCCTTTTCCACTACCCACCGTCTGACATTCGACTTATAATTTGTCTTCAATATAACATTTTTTCTTATACTGTCAACATGAATATCTTTGATATAGGCCAGGGTACAATAATTATTCATTGCATTGCTGCCAGAAAATCTGGAGAATAGTTCATATGTATCCGTTATTGTGTAAAATGCATTCATGCCTCCATCTACAAGGTCATCACGCACTCCCGGCATTGTCGTAGTAGAGCCATCTTTGTAGTCTGGAATCTGCGTAACGGAGGAAATATTGTCAGAAGAAGAACTATTGCTTCCAGTGTTGGAACTATTCTTGTCTGAACCGCTACTATTATTACCATTATTTGAAGTTCCGGTACTATTATTTGATGAATTTGTGTTCGAGTTTTGGTTTAGACTAGAACCTTCTATCAGTTTAAAAGGTGGATCTTTCTTATTCTGAAATATCAGCAAATAATTTCTACCATCTTGTTGAATCAGTTTCGTAAGAAATTGATCGTCTGAAAATGAAAATCCCATTTTCTTTGCAATAGCATCCATAACCTGCCGAAGCAGAATGTCGTCTGCACTATTTCCTGTAAGATAAGAGCTATTTTGATTGTCTCCCTTATTACTATCTGATCCGTTCTGACCATTTGTATTCTTATCCGTTGAATCTTCAGCATTGCTTGAAGATTCCGAATCTTGCCCTTTATTTCCATTTTCTTGATCTGTCTGTAGACTTTTCTCATATGTGGCTAATAAGCCATCTGACGGCGCATCTGACGCACTGACAATCAAGGATAAATCTCCATTTTTATCCATAAGCGCAATTTTCCCGCCGCCATCTTCTATTGTAGGTTCACTAAAGCTCTTCTTTGGCATGTGCATATTATCGAAAATCGGATTAGTGACAGAACTAATAACATCAAAATCCTGACGATTATTATCCTTATTTAAAACGGACTCAAAGTCTTTTAAATAATCCAAATCTGATCAATTTGATCTTTCTTGACATCAACGGTTCCATAAGAATACCCAATATCCTTGATGGACGAATTTGGACTGTGAAATATTCCGTTTTCGTCCGCATTTTTCCTGATCTCCGTTAAAATTGAACGTAATTCATAATTCAATTTCTTTTTTGCGTCCATTGCTTTCAACTGCGCTTCTGTGTAATGTACAGTTGTATCACCCCCAGATGTTGTATCTGAAGAATCCTCTTGACCGTTGGTCGTTTCTTTGTCACTTCCGTCTGATTTTATGGTCGTTTTATCGCCAACATTGGTTGTGACATCTTGGGTATCAGCATAGGTTGATATAGGTGTCCCCAATGATGTACATATCGCCAATATTCCTAACCATATTTGGATTTTTTTTCTCTGCATATAGTATTCCTCCCAAATAAGACCATAGCTCACAGCGATTTTACTGGAACTATGGTCTTGTTGTGCCAAATCAGGAATCAGAATTCGCATCTCTGAGGATGCCCTGCATCTCGGTGTTTGCATTATCATTGGCTTTACTGATGTTCTCACGAACCGTGTTCATCAACTTCGTCATTACACCGATTAATCCTACTGTGATTACGACAACAATAGCAAGCTGCAACAATTCCATTCCGGATTCATCTGTAAGAAACTGTTTGACATATTTTTTAAACATGATAGTGCCTCCTTTCCAATCTATATGTCTGTCTATAGTATTGTGAAAGAAGAAAAAAAATAAAATTATACTGGATTTTTTTGTACGTGAATCCTTTCTCCAGTTTTTTCTCAATACTATATAAGAAGAATTATGCGCAAAAAAATAAAACGTATTAAAAGCTGTTGGCGCAGCAATTTAATACGTTTTATCAGCGGCTATTCACATTCCTCGACCAAAATAATTATAGCGTATTCTTTCCAAAGGTGCAATTCGTAAATTACATAAAAGTGAATTGTTCTATTAGATACACGATATCTGTTTGTCCATCTTCAATTACTTTAATAATTGTTGATAATATAATAATGCAGCTGAAGCACGTTCACCTTTTTCACGCTCTATATTGGCTGGCTTTTCATATTGTGTCAAAAAGGCAGTAGATGCGGCTTCCACATCCTGTATGGATTTTAGGGTATTAAGCAATGCAGGCTCATACTGCTGCAAATACGCCATCAGCGAATCCAATTGCCCCTTTAAGTCTCCAATGCTCTTTCCCTTATCTATTGTATAACGGCACAAATATTCCTTAATTGTTGGATCTGTAAACTGGACAATTCCATATCCATATCTTCCACCGGAATAAAGGCCAAATCTGGAGCTGCTAATAACTTCTGCTCTTGATATTTCACCGGAATCTACCATTTGCGTATACATTTGCCCCGTAATCCTTGTTCTTCTAACAGCCCGTTCTTCTAACAAGGTAGGATCTAAGTTTGTACTGGATTCATTCGCCATATTTCCAAGTATACCGGCTGCTCCTGCGGGTGTAATTCCATGTGACAGAAGATAGTTCCATATTTTCTCGGCATTCCCATTTCCAACTAATTCGTCAGAATCTTCTATAGTAACCATATGTACAATGCTTCGTTCACCGGACAAAAACGGAGACATTGTTTTTACGTAAGCGGATACGGTTATAATAACTTGATTTCCAGTAACCCATTTATTACAATTTGAATCTGCATATTCAAGTACAACCTTAATATCTGATATATTCTGATTTTCAATCGACGCTTGCGCCACTTCCAGTGATAGTTTTTCGGCATTTGTCTTTGTTGCACACACCGCTACAGCTCTGGACGATGATACTATGGCTTTTGACAGATTATTCATTGAGAAATTGATCTGCATCACTGCAATTATCAATATCACCATCGAAGTGATAAACACACTCATAAACGCAGCCGCGAGAAATTCTCCATTTCCTGATCGTAATCTTTCCATCGCTTATTCCTCTAATCTGTTGTAAATCTTCGAATCGCAAGAATTGGGCGACAATCTGCGCTTCGATCATGTGTTATTCCCGCTGTTTCATTTTTCGCCTCCACAATCATACCATTTCCATCATAAATTGCGACATGTCCAGCATAACATAAGACATCGCCAGCTTTTGCGTGCGCCAAATCTGCGACAGGCTGACCTAAAGATCTCCACTCACCTGATGTCGCATATGGACCATTGTATACTCCACAATGCGTAAGACACTGCCATACAAAATGCGAACAGTCAATACCATTCGTAAGTGAATTTCCTCCCCAAACATAGGGATTTCCTACCCATTGTAATGCAAATTGCACGATAGCTGTTCCTTGCGCTGTTGCACCTGTACCACAGCTGTTTGAAGAAATAAATTCTGTTGTCGCTGTTTTTTGAATTTGATATTTTGTCTTGTCCTGATCCCAGTGAATGGATGCCAAACTAGGTAAATACCACTGTCCTACAGATAATGTCACTCTGATTTTGTTTTTTTCAAATGCATCTGCATCCATTTGTAAATCGACAATATCTATATTGGTTTTGGACTGCAATAATTTCTTAAGCTTCTCAGCTTGCGTATATGCTTCCTGATAGGACGCACCATCATTCTGAATCATATATATTGCAACCCCATCAGCGATGGAATCCACTGCATTTTGAGCTTTCAATGCCATCTGACGAATTGCATATGTCTGAATAACGCCAATGACCAGAGCGTAGATAAGTAACAGCATAAAGCAGCCATAGATAAAAACCCCATTGCCTCGTCGTAAACGCTTCAGCTTCAAGAACTTTCACCCCCGTTTTCAATCATCATGATGCAGCGGACTGTTTTCGGCTTTTTAAACCATTGTGTAAATCCATGCACATCTGCAGTTACAGTCACTTGAATAAATTTTCCTTTTTTCCAGACATGATCTTTACTTTCATAGCCTGGTGCATAATCGACCGTTGCCTGAATTGATGAATGATCAATGACCCGAGTTTCGCGTTCCAGATAGTATTCCGCAGCATCCTGCACTCGCTCCTGTGCCTGTTCCAGTGAGTCGCAGATTACAACCTGCCTTCCGACACTCAAGATACATTCTTCCATCACGTTTTCGGCATTATTAAGGATCAATGAGTTTAGGATGATGATATAAAAAATCGTAAGGAATAGGATTGAGATGCTGTAGCCGATAAACTCTCCCGCCCCCTTCCGAAATCGTTTTAACATACGTGAAGGCTCCTCAAAATACCATATAATACGCACGAGGCAAAAATGAACGGGGCAAAGGGAAACTCCTTCTGTTCAAATACCTGTACATTTTTTAATGACAACTGTCGTAAGGTTAATTTTATTGTCTGCTTCGAACCGGGTACAAAAAACCATGCATATCCCAATAATAGTATAGCTGCGCCAACAATGATGAAACAGCTACGGGAAAATCCCACAAATGCTACAATTGCCATCCATAATTTGAGATCTCCCATACCCATAAGCTGAAACATTCCAAAAAGAAATACAAATACTATACCAATACACCGGATTAAAATTGTCTTTGGCTCCTGGCATAAAAACAATCCGCAAAAAATGCCTGTTGCAATTACGAGGTTAGGGATTTTTCTGTATTCCAGATCAAATACGGCTGCAACACCGCTTAAAACAATGAGTAGTATTTCTGCTATCATATGTATTTCCTTCCTTTCAAAAAAGTGTCCCTGTTAATTCTGATAGTATTGGAATTATTAAGAATACGATCATCGGCATAAGCTGGAAAATAGCCATCGGCAGTAAAATTGTATTTGTAACCTTTCCAGCTCTTTCTTTAACCGCCAGTACATGGGTTTCCCTAATATCTTCCGCTTTTCGGGATACGGTTGCTGCAATCGAAACACCTTTGGTATAAGAAGTCGAAACGTTAAGAACAAAATCACTTAATGTTTCTTCATCATATCGCGCTGCGACATCTTCCATGGCCTGCTGCCAGCCGGAGGCTCCCATTTGTGATTCACTAAGCGCCCTCAGAAATTCTGTTGAAATTAATGATGGAAATTTCTCACAAATAACCAGCATTGCATTTTCAATAGGCATTCCGATCTGCAGTTCTGCTTGAAGCAGATCCAGAAATCGTGGCAATTCATCTGCTATTTGAGCTTTCATAGATTCCGCCTTTGCATTTAGGGTCATTTGTTCATAGCCAACTAGAATAAAAAATCCCAAAATCCCGCAAGGCATAAAGTACATGGACGATACAATAGATAACACTCCACAAATCGTAAGCAAAATAATTGCATATGTATATCTCATTACCATACGCTTCATATCTGGTTGTTTTCTTACTAAACTGCAACTCTGATAATATTTCTCCGTTTTTATTCCAAATTTATTTGCTACAGTATCTGGCTTTTCATATCCGTAAATTGCACTATACATTTTTGAGTCAAAATCATGGAATAGCCAATCGTCCGGGTGTTCGCTGGCATAACGAGTCCCTTTATGTTCCAAATTATAGAAGATCGCTGATATAAAAATAATAAAAAGAAAAATAGCTATCCCCAGTAAAATAGAAATAGAAAGTGCATCAAATTCCATAAAATCACACCCCTTTCTGTACTCGTTTAAGTGTTTTATGGTTGATGATAGATCCTACAAATGGCATACACAAGATTATCACAAACATCAAAATATGAATAGAGTCTTGAAAATAAGTGTCAATATAGGATGGACTGGTAATGCAAAAGTACAAAATAGTACCAGGTGCAATAAAATCAAACATCCAAACCATCGCACTTGTTGCAGCAAAAATACTTTTAATTTCCCTGCGCATCATAATTCTTTCTTCAATGTTTTTAGCAATGGACAACACCACATCTGCTTCGTGTCCACCAACTGTATCTTGTACAGCAATTGCAAGTGCAACATCTTGTGCATCTTCATTACCACAATCATCCGCCATTCTTTGAAAAGCTTCCGATACAGGAAGCCCCATTTGGAGATCAGCTGACAACTTAGCAAAACATTTTTGCATTGACGGATGGACAAATTTACATTGAGCAACATCTTCTACTGCTCTTGCAATGCTTAACCCCGCTCTTAGAGAAGATCCCATCTGGTTTAAAGCTCTGGCATAACGCTCCTCATATTTTTTCTGTGTGCTATTTCGAATTATCATAAGAAGAATGTCCGGGATCAGAAATCCCATAAATGCCATTAAGATAGAAAAAAGGCCATTTTGAGAGAAGAAATATACAAATGCGCCTACCGCTAATGGCGAAATGCCCAAAATTAGCAAATATGTACTAATAGCCATCCGAGAACCTGATTTTTTTATCACGCGTTCCCGATCTTTTAGGAATACGGTAATGAAATCATCACCTACATTGACGCGACTTTCCGAGCAGTGAACTTTCGCAATAAAAAAAAGCGAAAATAACATAATGGAAGAGCAAAATAATGCGATAACAATAGAAAGACTCACGCCTTAATTTCCTCCTTTGGTACATTAATCTGAAAAATGGTTTCGTCTACGGAAATACCATGGTCCCTAATTTTCCTAATAGCAGTCTTAGGAACGTTACCAGTTGCATGAAAGATTTTTTTCTGTCGATCATACAAAAAAATATCATTAAGTCGTAATTTTCCAGAGTTTTCCAGTCCATCAACCTCTGTTATTGCTGTTATTTTCCTGCTGCCATCAGGAAAGCGTGATAGCTGTACAATTATCTGAACAGCTTCCGCAATTTGCAATGCTATAGATTTTTCGGAAAAATCTGCATTCTTATCGTAGGAGTACAAGATCGGAATTCGCACATCACACATGTTTCTGGGGCTGTTTGCATGTATGGTACTCATACTCCCTTCATGACCAGTTGACATAGCAGAAACCAGATCTATGATGGATTCATCACGTACTTCACCTAAAATAATCCGATCTGGACGTTGACGCAAAGCAGCTTTAACGAGCGATTTCTGGTCAACCATTTCCATATCCTTTGTGCTTGAAAGCCGAACCTCCATTCTTCGGACATTTTTCTGCTGCAATTTTAATTCCAAGGTATCTTCTATCGTAATAATCAGATCATTTTCTGCAATATAAGACGATAGCATATTCAGCATTGTGGTTTTTCCTGTACCAGTACCACCAGAGACAAAAATATTTAATCTTCCCTTCACACAGAGTGTCAAAAAGTACAGCATCTGTCTATTCATAGATCCCATTCTTACGTAGTCCGCCCCAGTAAGTGCAGATTGTGAAAATTTACGGATTGTAAGTGTTGCGCCATCCGGGGAAACCGGTGGAATGGTTGCATTTACACGGCTTCCGTCCTGAAGCCGTGCATCTACAATTGGATGACCAATATTTATCTGGCGATTTACCTTTTGGACAATTCGCTTGATGATGGTCTGAAGGTGAGCCTCGCTATTAAAAATAGTCGGAACTGGTTCTACTTTTCCATGACGCTCGACTACTATATTGTCATATCGTTGTACAACAATTTCTGTAACTTCGGGATCTTGCAGATATTCTTCAATAGGACCATTGCCCAGAACCATCATTCCGACCGTTTTTTCAATGCGTTTCTGAACTTCAAAGGTAACTTGCAGCTTTTCACATTCGGCTGCGATTGCCCTCCTGATAGGTGCATCCAGATCATCCAAGTTTTTTGTAATCAGATCCTCGGAAAACTGTTCAGAAATAATCTTAATAACATCTGTAGCATAGTCCTGTTCTTCTTTTGTTGGCTGCACATGTTCAGATCCAACTTTTTCAATAATGCGTTGTTTTTCATTCTCCTTTTTCTGATACTGTTCCTTCATCAGTGTCGGAGAAGAAGACTGTGAAAATGACATATCTATCCTCGCTTTCCAAACAACCGTGCAAACAATCCTTTCTTTTCCGGTTGTTCAAGAGCATGCTCTTCATCAACAATTTGGGATACGATCTTTCCAATACTTTTCGTAAAATCGTTATTAGGGCTATATACAAGCGGTTCTCCATTATTGCTCGCGCGTCGAATATCATTTGTATCTTTGATAAGTGCAATGCATGGATAGGGCTTATTTGTCAACGGATTAATAAATGTTTCTTCCAGCTCATCCGTTCCCAACCCTACTGATTTTTTAGATTGTACTTTGTTGATGATGAGGCCGATTTTATTCATATCAAAATGCAGGGCATCCAACATTTTTAACAGCGAATTATTGCAGTTGGCGGTATTGAAGTTCTGCGTAAGTACAAGAAATACCTGATCTGCTTTGAGAAGCGTCATATAAGACGAATCTCGGGTGTTGTTTCCCGTATCGCAAATAACAAAATCGAAGCCTCCGTTTTCAACAATGTTATTCAGCATAATTTCAAGTTCTTCACCTGAAATATCCATACTGTCTTCATTCGAGGTCGGTGCCAGGAGTGCATACAGTCCGGATGCTTCATTCTCCTGCAGAAATCGTTCGATCTGTGTAGCAGAATACTGAATCGAATTCAACTGCTCTTTCGTGTGGCGGCCATGCTTGTTTACAGGCATGCGTTCCAATTGCCCACGAATTTCGTCAGCCCATAAGGTCATGCACGCTTTATTTGGATCATACAGCAAGGTTCCCATAACATCCCCAAAGTCAATGTTATAATCGACAATGCAGACCTTAAATTTATCGCGGCCATGCTCCGTAAGCGCAAGGTATGATGCCAATTCGCAAGAAATTGTTGTTTTTCCAACGCCGCCTTTCGCGGAATACACAGTAATTATTTTGGCACGTTTTTTGGTATCTCCAACTTCCTGACTTATCTGTTTTTCAAGCATTGACTCCTGTTTCTTCTTCTCTTCTTCTTTTCGTTTCTGTTCGGCAATTTTTTCCTGTTCCCGAACTTTCGCCATCCTGCTCCGTAAGTCAAGTGTATAATCATCCTCTTCCTGATTCGAATCATCTGTATCGTCTTCCATGACAGGCGTTTTCCTTGATGCCGGTATTTCCTGATAATATCTGGTATTTTCGGCATTCCGAGCTATTGGTTCAGAATGTTGAACTTGAGAAGGGCGTTTTACACGAGCAGGTTCTCTTGATTCGATAATATCTTCGCCTTCATCTTCCTCTTCGTACTGTACTGCACCAGTATAGATATCATCAGATAATACAGATTTTTTCTGGGCAATAGAATCTTTTCTATTGTCAGGCACACGTTCTGGACGATTGTCCCGAAAGCTTTCCGAATTTACCGATGGCATTCTGGATGTAGAAAGTGTTTTTTCGCGGGAATTTTCAACTTTGCTTCTATCCGGTTGAATTGTGATAACTGAATTATTATGGATAGCATCAATAAGTTGTGATGCCGACTTTACAATGCCATAACAGGAGATTCCTTTTTCAGCAGCAAGTTTTAATGTATCTACATTTCTGGCATAACATGTAACAGGAATATTATAATCCCAATCTGGATAATACTGCAGAATATCCGCATTCAATACAATTCTATCCGGCGAAAACATTTTAAGCTTTGCCTGTGTCTCATTGACATTATTCAACGTAATGATTTCTGTTTCAAAATCATCACTCAAAATCATTCGACTTTCAATATCCGTTGTGAAAGAATAATTCTGGTCAATTAATAATATTTTCATCTGTAAATAGCTCCTGTTAAGAGGTAGCTTCTCCTTTCTATAATGTATCAACTGCCCAAATGGGCAGTTGATATGTATTATTTGTTTGGATTATATGTAGGTGTTTCCTCATCCGTATATTGATAATCGGTACTATCAACAACAGCCAGATTCAATGTACTATTATTCTGTGCATTAATCAGTTTTAAGGATTGTTCTGCGTCTACTTCTATTGTGGCTGATGTTAATGTTCCTTTTTCGCTTCGTTCTACGGCGATAACGCTCATGTTTTGAAACAATAATGTTGTTCCTACGCTATCATCATAACCTGTGGCATATATGTTAATATGCGACCCTTCCCTAATGCCATCGGCAGCCCCTGTCACAGAATCCAATGGAATTGTTACCGCTATCATTCCAGCATGAATATTTTTTTCAATGTCTGATCCACCATTCACAAAAAGTTCTGAACGTGTCAATGGCATACCTTCTGCCACATCCATGCGAAGGTGATCACCGGAATTTAACACTTCTGTCAACTCTGATCCAGTGATGAATCTTGATTTTACATCTGCCGTTTTACCAGCCGTAACAATTTTGGAATCGCAACGAATAGGAGTAAGCATCTTTTCTGTCAATGCCGTACCTGATTCGTAATTCGAGTTAAAGACATATACGGTTGTCTTTTGTGGTGTCAAATAGAGGTATAACGAAACACCACCTGCTGCCGCTACCAAAATAGCGATAATAAGGATAATAAGGATTTTTCTGTTTTTTGAATTCATGTTGGTTCCTCCTTCTCTTATAGTATTGTAAAAAAAATTTTAATAAGTGAAAAAATATCCTGAACAGGAATCACTGCTCAGGATATTTAGGTTTTGTTGCATTCCCCATCTCTGCTTTTTCTATAGGAAACATCAAGCTGACATAATCGTTTTCGCCTTTTTCTGAATCAGGATCTCATCAAGCTCGATATTAGATGGTGGATTAATGTTCAATCTGCTGATCTGTACAAGAATGGGTTCCGCATCTTTAAAGTCAAACGTTCTCGAGGTTTGGCAAACAAACCATCCGGTAGGACTTCTTGGAAACCATTTGACCAGATCACGATCGTCAATGCGTTCTTCACGGCCAACCGTTCGTACGACAACATTAATATCATCTGTCCGTTTGAGTCGCCCAGCAAATACAAGTCCGCTATTAGCAATAACTGAAGATGGCATATCTGCTATTTTCTGCGTGATTGCAAAAATAAACAATCCATATCCGGCAGACTGATCCAAAATCTGTTCAAATTCGGATTGTCCGGACATGCCAAAATTTTGTCCGCCGCCAGTACCTGCACAATCATTTCCAGTTAATACTTCGTTGGCTTCTTCCAATACAAGAACAGTTTCGTATTGATCATCTGCCAAATATCCGCCTTCATGCGCTAATGCAAACTTAAAGAATCCACTTGTAATAACACCAAAGATGAAATTTTTGAACGTGTTTTCAAGACCTTTCGACTCTAAAACAGTAACCTCATCAGCTCCTATCAAATCATCAATAGCAATGCCTTCTGAGCTGCCGTACAGCTTGGATTCGATGGAATATTCTCTTGAGAAGCAGGAAAGACGCTCTATCAATCGTGCATATGCATCTTTCGTGTCGTTTCCTGATTTTCCTGCCCCTGTGAGTTTGTCTCGCTTTTCCTCCATTCTACGGTATATAGACTGAAAATTAACTCTTGATGATAATTCAGCCACTAAATCCTTACTTTCGCTATCCGATCCTGAAACATCGAATACTCCATTTTCCTTATACAGTTCGTAAACAACGTCTGCAATCATTTGCTTTCCACGCTCTAATAATCCATAAGCCCGGCAATAAATATCAATAACTCCGTCTATCCAAACCTGCGGATTAACACCATGAGGCACTTTCCAAGGATTAATATGAATTGGGTTAAAATTAGGATTTCCCATAGAATAGAAGTTAAAGCGTTCTGGTTCCACAAAACGTGCCAAGGTACGCCAATCCTGTTTCGGGTCCATAACAACAATTCGTAATCTCTTTCCTGTCTTTTTTCGCCGGATTTTTGATAATTCCGCGATAAAACGCATAGCTGCCACAGTTTTTCCTGACCGCGATGCTCCTGTAAAAAATCCATGCATTAAATTGTTTTCATCGATTCTATAGTCAAATGCTGTTCGATAACCATGCTCAAAAGTAAAACGTTCTGGATTAAGAATGGTTCCCATATATATGTCTCCCTGCATACGTGCTGGAACTGAGAATTTAGGAACATCTTGTACAATCGAAAATACGCCTCCCTCTGAGACACGCGGCAGATGCGTGTATGCAACATATTCTTCCGGGAGCAGGACTGTACAGTATTTATACTCTTCTGCTCCAAATACATTTTCTCTGGTTACGTCTGCAGAAAAAGCTGAAAAGTGATATAACAAATGTTTTTGCTCTGTCTCAGTTAAGTCAAGAACTTGAACTGGGTTTACCATCGCATACTCGTTTTGCCATGTTGACTTTGCAACTGCCTGTGCGGTGGAAAGAGCGTCCAAACTCGGACACGCAATGTATACATATGTATAAAAAGCTCCCTGTCCGCGCAATGCTTTTTTTATACGCTCATTTTGATATTCCATCAATTCAAGCAGATCTTTGACTCCCTGATCCAGCCATTGATATGATTTGCTGTATCCAATAGATGGTCCCAAGCCCATAGAACTACTGGTTCCCATAGAAGATGTTCCGGTTGTTCCGTTGCTGGTTCCTTGTGAAGACCCATTGGAAGTTGTATAGCTGTTTCCATTGGACACGCTTTCTGTATTTCCAACGTTTTGTCCATATCCTGTGGAAGCTGACTGTGACACAGAATTTGTGAGTGTCTGTCCTACCGATTTGCCAAACGTCTCACTCTGACCAACAGATTCAGATTGTCCATAGTTTTGAGACTGCGAGTAGCTTTCGGATTGTCCATAGTTCTGACCATAGCTTACACTATCAGATATTCCATAATTCTGTCCTACATTCTGGCTTACGGATTGGCCATAATTTTGACCATAATTTACACCACTGGATATTCCGTAATTTTGTCCAAAATTCTGACTTGCGGATTGTCCATAGTTTTGACTCATATTTTGGCTTTGTGACTGTCCAAAATTCATGCCGAAATTCTGACTCTGCGATTGTCCAACATTCTGTGATGCGCTGATACCCGTTGATACTCCATGACCATAAGACATTCCCATGCTATCCGAAACACCGACAGAATTACTAATGCTACTGCTTTGTCCATATCCATAAGACTGCGATAAGCCCGCACTTTCCGATATACCATGGCTTACGGATTGGCTTACACCATTTCCGATGCTGTAAGAATCGCTGACTGATTGATTAGCTCCCCAGCCTTGGCTGATGCTCTGACCAATATTAGTTCCATAACTTTCATTGGCTCCATAGCTGCCGCTAATGCCCGCAGAACTGCCATATGACAAAGACGCTCCTTGAGATGTACTTTGTCCATGTGAGACTCCGCTGCTCATAGAGGAACCAGAGGATGTCCCAAAGCTTGTACCATGGCTTTGTCCAACGCTATTGCTGATGCCATTGGATGATGATTCTCCAAATGACGCTGAATCGCTGCTGCTACCGGAAATAGACGCATTTCCACTGGCTGTTCCAAACGGAAGCCCCAATGAACCGCCAAAATTGCCGCCAAATGTTGAACTATGTCCTGCTGAAGATGATTGTCCGTAGTTAGCAGAACTTCCATGGCTGCTATTAACACCTTCACTCATACCAAATGAGGATGAGGATGAGACTCCCTGACTCAAACTTGAAGATGAAGATTGTCCAAAGGAAGCAGATTGTCCCCGATTCATACTCTGGCCTTGGCTCCAGCCATAGGATTGACTATTCCCAACGCTATGTGATTGCGAAGTATTTTGGCCATAACTCATATTATAGCTATTTCCTTGCGATACCGAATGTCCCTGAGAAATATTGGTGCTTTGGGAAATCCCTTGATTCTGAGAGGTTCCATAGCTATGAGAAATTCCTTGATTGAAAGATTGGGATTGTCCCTGAGAAATTCCTGTATTCTGGCTTACACCATGATTCACAGAAGTTCCAACGTTTGTCGATTCATTTTTCGATACGCCAAAGGAAGATCCCGATGAAGTTCCATGACTCTGCCCAAAAGAAGTTCCACTCGAAGTCCCCTGACTCTGCCCAAAAGAAGTTCCGCTTGAAGTTCCATGACTCTGCCCAAAGGAGGTTCCACTCGATGACCCTTGGCTCTGTCCAAAGGAGGACCCATTTGAAACCCCTTGGCTCTGCCCAAAAGATACTCCGGAAGAAGTTCCGTGCGACTGATTTATGGAAAATCCGCTGCTCTGCCCAATTGAGTGACCAAAGGTCTGACCAAAGCTTACCCCCTGTGTATGTGATACTCCTTGAGAGTAGGAATTAGAAATAGACTGTCCCTGACTCTGCCCCATAGATTGTCCATAAGTCTGAGATAATGACTGTCCACAGACTGTCCTTGGGATGTCGTAAAAGACTCTCCTCGTGCATAACTTACTGTATTGGCATCCGTATATGCTTTGCTCCATCCCTGACTTTGGGATGCATTAGCCATATACATCATCGGGATTGACAAATTTAGGCTTAAGGATTTCGTTCCCTGCAGTTGTCCATACCAATCTGTCATTTCAACCTGAGATTGGCGCTGCCAGCTCATCAATGTATCTGTATGTACAGGAGTTGAAAGGATTTCCAGAACGTACTCATAATCTGCCATACCTGTAATAATTTCTTCCAAGGTACCTTGTGAATCTGGGTTTACATTAGATCCGCCCATTCCTTTATTTCCGGCATCCTCCCCAGCTTTATTTGCTTTGGGAATACCGCGGACTACGGTGAGGTAATCCATATTGTACATCTTTTCCCTCAACCATTCGGTTTCTTCGGCATTTGCACATCGCATCTCTAATACCCGAAAAGTTCCCTGCATTGATCCGACAAAGCCAAGGAATCCGTGTTTTGCCTTTTCTTTTGCTTTGTTGATCGTAGACGCTACACCTTGAATTCCATAGATGTATAGCAATCCAACCGCTACTGGTTTTAGTACATTGGCGATAATTGTAATTAAGTTGGCATTCTGCTGATTGACTGCAGTTAATACTTGTTCCTGCATATCCATTAGTGCTGTTGACTGTTTGGCATCCGCCGGCAGCCGGATTACTCGTGCCATTTTTATAGCCTTATAGCAATGGATACGTTCGCCAGTAGATGGATTCATAACTTCCATCTCATAACACAGATATTGCAGATTGCGTTTTTCTGGATCTTTCGAGGAGTTTTCATCATATTCAGCCCACGAATCCAGAATGCGAAAGTCATCTGTCGGAAGAGTCTCTGTAACCGGATGTAATATTTGCTTGATTTGGAATAGTGAAAGCACATTTTCACCTCATTTCTCATTTTATAAAATATTGCTGTTGCTTCGCCCTCCATTTCGAAGGCCACGCTTTTGTGCAAAGGTTTTTGCCAATGTCTGTTGCTTTTTAAACTGAAATAATCGTTTCAGTTGATATCCAATCTCGCCAAGAGGAACTAAAACGCCAGTAAACCACATCATCGTCTGTAAATACCCAGGAATAGCATTTCCTGTTGATGTCGGAATGGCTTGTTCGAAAGATGCTGCTATCATTTCCGATGAGACTCCAGACACAACGCTTAATACTGCGTGAACCGTAATCAACGTGCCATAATATGTCGCGCATACAATTAACATGTGGTTTAGAGCATCCTTTCTCTGACTAGGCATTAAAAGCGCGACTAAAACACCAACATCCCACATAGCGCCCGATAATGGACAAATCAATTTTTTTCCGAACTCACCAAACATGTTGATCGTAAATAATCCAAGACAAAACACTGCTATCGGGAAAGCAATTGCTTTCAAGATATGCACTGCTTCATTTCTCGTCATGTTTTGGCGATATACGATTTCGTTATCGTTACGCATAACGTGCCTCCTTTCAAATCACTCCATGTTCATCTCTGGCAGCAATGTCATATTCTTCTTTGAGCAGCAATAATATGGTTCCAAGGACTCCAAACACCAATAAAAAGGAAAATCCATTACTACTCAACAAATACAAAAAATTGCTAACAGCATTTTGATTAAATGCTAAAAATGATTTCACGTAGTTCACCTCCCAGTTAAAAAGTTCTTTAACAATAGAATTAAAAAAAAGGGGAAAAATAAAAGAGCCTTGTAGTCAGCATGCTTTTCATGACTACAAGACTCCTTCTCGACTCTTTAGACTCAAATATTTAATTTACTTCTGGGATTTCACGCTTAGAAAGATTGTATACAAAATGCCAACTTGAATCCTCTAACAGATTCACATCTTTTATAATTGCAGCAGATGTTACACGTATTTTACGTAATTCAGTGCTTCAATTCCTTTATTATCGATCCACTTGCGTACCTGTGAATTAATAATCTCTTCCCCTTTACGATTTGGAACAATAAAGTTCAATGTATTGGTGAAATTCAACATTTTATTGCATTTTCCATTAAAATTTGTCTGGGTATGATTTCCACATTCATACTCAATGTACATTTGTTTGCCATCTAGTGTAGTGCAGATAATATCTGGAATATATGACATACCTTCGCGTATTTTTAATGGATGTTTACGGTTCCATATATTCACATTACGAAATCGTTCATTTTCTTTAAGAATTTCTGCTGTCAAAAAGATTCCATATCCATGAACAAGATTGTCATGTTCTGCAATTAATTTTTCAGCCATAGACATAATTGGCTTCTCTTGAAATAAAATTTCAAAAATTCGGCTTCCCTTTATTGAAAAATAAAAAAAACTGACTGTGGTTTTGACTTTCACCTTTTCTTCTTGTAAAATTTGACATCCAACTAAAAACTTTAACGAACTCCTTGTCTTTCCGTTTGTAATTTCCGGCATTTCTTTTGAAATTTCAGTATAAATATCACTGTAAAGAGAATATCCTTTTGTCCCAATAATACGAATTAACATTTTATCCTCATCAGATAATTGTTTTAACGTATCGTCATAATCTTCCAATGCATACTTATTGGCGCGTTCCTTCCGCTTACTTTTAGCAGCTTGAAATGTCCTTCTATGATCAGTTCCAGGAATAGAACTGCTCATAAGTTTTTTTCGAATCAATTCATCCTCCATATCCTCTGCATCGACGACAACATCCATTTCTTCATTAATTACCGGATCATTTGCTTCCGTTTCAATCAATTCAATTTTCCCGCTTGCCACTTTCTCTTGCATTTTAGGTGATAACTTAGTCATCATTTCTTCTTTTTCTTTGACTTCATTACACCTTTTTTCCAATTCCTCCATTGTCAGAGTTCTAGCAGTTGGCTCTTCAAGTAATTTTTGTATCTGCAGTTTCAAACTTTCTATTTGATTTCCGCGTTCTTCACATAAATCTGCCATTCTCTCCAAAATATCTTTCCGGGCGCTGATATATACATGAAATGCACTTTTGCTTTTCCGGATAAGCTCCAATAACTCGATTTTATCCCAAGAATATTCAATTCCAAGTTTCATTTCTTTAGGATCTTTGGCAAGTATATCTTCGCATAATTCCCGAACATTCTTTTCTACAACATCAAATTTAGATAATAATTGTTGGTTCTTCTCTTGAGAATTTTTCAGCTGTTCTTTCAAATCTCTTGTCTGTGCCAGAAGAATGTTATATTTATTTAATAGTGTATCAAATGATTTATCTGATCCCATGATTACTCTCCATTAATCTGTTCATCAACATAGTCTTCGGGTGTCCATTGCTTTACATCAGTTAGGTCAACTCCTTGCAGATTTTCTCCCATAGCAACCAAATTCTGCGTTATCAGCGAAAAATCAGAATATACCCTGTCTTTATCCTGTAACGCATTCTGAGCCGTTTCGGAATTATTTTGAGATATAGCCGAAGACATGTTTTGCAAATAGACTGCAATATCATTTTTGATCCAAGATAGCAGCATATCCTTCACTTTGGAATATTTTGTCTCAACTGTTAAAGCATCTGTTTTTATGGATAATGAGGATACCGTATCCAATTTTTCCTCATATAGCGGTGCCAAGGTCAAAGGATCTTCCTCTCCCTTCCCTAATCTGTAATCCAGCATTAGCACTTCTTCATATAACGATCGGCATTGTAAGTATTGATACAGAATTGTATCGTAAGCTTTTTCTTCTTTGATGTCTTGTACCGATACAACTTCCGGTACAATTTCTCCATTTTCATTGTAATTATAATCGGTCACCATAACTCCATAGATAAGAATAGATACGTAAACGCATCCTGCAATCAATACACCGCTCATAATGTTTGAAAAAATCTTTTGATGCTTCTGACTTTTCTCTTCCTGCCGTTGCTGCAATAATTCATTTATCTCCAACGAATCCTCTGAATATAATTCTTCCGGCTCTGCAGGCTCCCGCCGGATCGAAGCTAACCTCTTTTCTTTGCTCCTTTTTAATTTCACAGATGTTTTATTTTTAATACGCCGGGATCGTTGAAAAGAGATATGAGAATCTCCCATATCTCTTTTCATTTCCGAAAGGTTACGTTCTTCGACGTTTTTGGCTTCAATCTGATTCGCTGTCAAACGATCCGCTAATCTCGTCTGTTTCATCAGACTCTTCTCCCCTTTCTTGTGGGTCTGGTAATGTACAATTTGCTCCATACTCAATAGAATACGGAATTACTTCAACAGCCAAATATGCTATTTTACTGATCTGACCGCAATATGGACACTCATATTCTTTCACATAAGACCTTGTTTGTATTGCCCCATTTATGCTCACATTGGAATGGATATGCAGCGCCGCGGCATATTCTGCTGCTTTGAGACCGTAGGCTTTAATCCATACATAATCTGTCTTTTTGTCTACGCCATCCTCAACAATCCGGCGTTTACGGTTTGAAGCAATCTGAAACTGAATCATGGATGGTGGTTTCCCTTTTTCTCCGCCAGGCTGAAAAACAGGTTCCCGACATAACTGACCATCCAGGAATATTTGGTTTGAAAATTCAATTTCTTTCTCCAGATGTTGCCAAATATCACGTTCTGAAAGGGCAAAGAATCCCGTACTTAGTAACATGTTCTGCATATCATGGTCTAAATTGTTTTGCTCGACAAATTCATGGAAGGAGACTTCACCACGTTCCATAATATTTACAGCAATTGGATTCACATATACCTGAACACCATCTTCAATATACGGTTCCATTACTTCATGACAGTGCATGCATAAAGGTTCTCTTTGGTATTCTTTCGTGCATAATGTGCCTTTGATCTGGACAAAATCTCCTTCATTGATAAGCGTATATACATCCCGAATCATCTCTTCATGTTCTGTACGGACAAGAATACTATCTCTACGAATCTCTCCTCTAAGCAACAATTCTTCTGTAGCATAAGATTTTCGGTTCGTATCGACAACAATCTTTCCCAAGACATATTGTCCTGCTTTATTCTTGTATATCCGAGGTGGTTGTTTGACACGTCCATATAGATATACTGTGTTCTCTTTCGCCATAATGCCCTCCTGTTTCTATTGATTATATAGAGAGGCCATCCCCGTCAGCACATTAATGTCTGTTTCGAATATATGGCTATAATTCGTCAGATCGGTTTCTCCACTTTCAACAGATTCCTTATACTCTTTCATATGATCGAGTGCTGTTTGCATCGCTGTTATTAAGGATAATCTATCATCCTCTTTACCGACGGACGGCTGCATAGCAGTTACATTATCCAGTGTTTCCTGTAGTAACTGTATACTCTGCTCCGTGGCTTCAGTCTCGTTCTCATACACGCCATCCGTTGAATGTACCGCTTGGTTAAGACGCGTAGATAGTTCATTAACAAACACAGTGATCTGTTTGTTAATATAGATGCTATATTCCAATGTTGTCTGCGGATATTGTGTAGCATATTTACCAGTCGATGGATCTGCTGGCGTGACCGTACAACTGGTCAACCCGACTGCCATCACCAAACATGCGATTATTATCTTAGGTTGTCTCTTCATAGTAATTGTTCTGCGCTCTCTGAAATGGATACTGCATCTGAGCATTAGCGGTTTCCACATGTGCCGGATTGTTCTCAGAATGCCGCTCTTCATAATTACTATTTGCCGTTTGCAGCGTTTTCTCAGAGAAAGCGTCAACGCCTGTTTCCGGATTTGCTGGAACAGCAGGGGGATCAAAGGACTCATTCTTGTCATTATTCGCCTCTTCTTCTGGCTGAAGACTTTCTGTCGGCTCTTCCGGGGCTTTCGGGGCTTCGTCACTTTCTCCATAAGAGAACAGATCTGTGCAAACAAGGCTCTGACGGCTTTCCCTTTGGGTATCGTCAAGTACAGATACATAGCATGATACAGCAACATTTTCTCCTTCCTTCAAATTTGCTGCTGCCCGCTGAAATCTGCAAGCACGTTACTCTGCAATTATAATCTCTTCTTCCAGAGGGAATGCGAATATTCAGGAAGGTAACTTTGTCCGTAGGCGTTCTGATCGATGTTACGATACCGGCAAGCACTCCCCAGTTTTCATCAGCCTGCGCACCACCGCCTTGCTCCGGAATTGATTCATCAAGAATCTGTGTTAATCTACGTTTGGAAACAGCGATGCTGTCTCCAACAATTGTTGGTGTGGAATGATAATTTCCTTCCGCATCCTGTGTTCTACGGTTCTGCATATGCCCAGCAATTCGGACATGATCACCAACGCGGAAAATAATTGCCTGGTTAATGTCATAGAATCTCAGTTGAATATTCCGAATCTGCCTTTCTGCATTGGAACGAATAACTAAGATGCAGTTTCCGCGTTCTTCCATACGCATAGACACTACTGTGCCTGCGATATGGATTTCATTTTTCAGAACAGTTTTTGTGTTTTCCATGTTCTTCTTCTCCTTATCTGATTTTGAACCTCAAAATAAGGTCCTTACTATTAGTATTGTAAAATGTCCGAAAATTTTAGGCCGAAACATTTCTGTTTCGGCCCATGAGTGGATTTCAAAAATTCAATTTTCGAATATTACGTATAGCATCTGTTTTAGATGCAATACATCGTCATTTAAAAAGATTTCCTTTCCCTTAAATTGTAAGTGTTCACGAATAGATCCATTGTCGCATTCGTAGAATATTACAGGATGTCCCTGCTCAACCAGATACGGTTTCAAACTTTGGCATACATCCGGCCATTCTGTCCTGGATTGGAAGCTGATAAAAACATGGTTGCTGTAAGGATGACATGGAAATATCTGCCTTGCAATCAATTCGTTTGAAAAGGATTCTTCGTCTTGTTTATTAAAATACCCGTATACTTTGATAACATTTCCATCTTTGATATATTTTTGGACTTGTTTGTAGTGTTGGGCAAAAACAATGCATGAAGCCAATCCGTCCCAATCCTCCAAATCAAATGTAACACCTATTCCGTCATTCCGCTGCCGAAATTCCTTAATATTGGATATAACCCCCATATAAATTTGTGGTTTTTCGGCTTCAGCATGTGATAAAGGTGTAATTGATTTATCTGCTTTTAAGAGTTTAAATTGTTCCAATGGATGTCCAGATATATAAGCTCCCAAAAGCTCCTTTTCTTCATTTAATTGGAGCAGCCAATTTTCTTTATCTGAGCTTTGTGAAAGGGAAATCTCTTCTTTTAATTTTCGGCAGATTTCTTCTGTTGTATAATCTTTGATATATTTGTTTTTTATAGCAAATGCCGGAAGAATTGCATTTTTTAGTGCAGTGCGTGAAAAACCACATTTATCTAATGCACCACTAACGATCAGTTTTTCCATGTCGGCTTTTCCAATAGAAACTCTTGCAAGCAGATCACAATAATTCTGAAATTTTCCCTTTTTCCTTTCTTCTATCATTTCCTGCATACTGGCACTTGATATTCCTTTAATTGCAGCCAACCCATACAAGATTTTTCCATTGTAATCAGAAAACTGCATTTCTGAACGATTAATATCTGGTGAAATCACCGAAACTCCCATTGTTGAACATTCCTTAACTGCAAGCGAAATCCTGTCTAATTCAGAAGCATTCAAAATCGCACACATAAATTCTACTGGATAATGGAATTTAAGCCATGCAGTCATATATGAAATCAGCGCATAAACCGCAGCATGCGACCTGTTAAATGCGTACCGCGCAAAACCTTCCAAAGATTCCCAGAGTGCTTCTGCATCCGTTCTGTCGGCACCATTTAAAATAACACCGTCTACAAACTGGGATTTATACTTTAGAAACTTATCTACTTTCTTTTTCGACATATATCGTCGAATAATGTCTGCTTGTCCGAGAGAAAAGCCTGCACATTCATGGAAAATGGACATTAACTGTTCCTGATAGATACATTGCCCATATGTTGTCCCCAATATTTCTTTCAATTGAGGGATAATATAGCGAGTTTCTTTCTTTCCATGCTTTGCTGCTATAATATCCGGAATAAAATCCATCGGGCCGGGACGATATGCGGCAACCAGTAAGATCAAGTCTTCAAATGAGTCTGGTTTAAACTCACGCAGCATTTTTTTCATGCCATCAGACTCAAATTGGAATATAAAGGATGTTCTGCCCTCTGCAAATATGTGAGAAAAAACCTCATCTTCAAATGGAAGTTTCTCTGGATCAATTTCAATTCCATAGTTTTTCTTTATTCTTCGAATAGATTCAGAGATGATATCCAGATTCTTTAAAGCAAGAAAATCCATTTTCAATAACCCAATCTCTTCTGCTTCGACCATGTTGCAGGATACTGCCCATTGCTCTTTCTGGGTATTATAATACATTGGAATATAGCTGGAAAGGGGCTTTCCATCGCCGATAATAATGCCCGCCGGATGTACAGAAAATGCTGTAATAGTACCTTCTATTGATACGGCACGATCCAAGATGATTCTATGTTCTTTCGAAGTTTCATAGTCTTTTAATATATCATCTCGATTTTCTGACAATGTGCCTGTTTTATTTGAAATATTTTTGCAGAGTTCTTCTCCGATCCTACGGATCTCTTTTCTTCCCTGCTCACAGATTTCTTTCGATTTTTTCCCTTGTTCTTTTTCTGGCATTGGGTACATTTCATATCCCCTGACTCTTGCCATATTCTGTATACAGGCTTTTGCAAGCTGCGTCATAACCGTCCGAATATACGCAACCGCAGAACTGCCATATTTTTTCTTCACATATTGAATCAAATTGTCTCTAATTTCATTTGAAAAATCCACATCAATATCCGGCATGGAAACTCGCTCTTTATTTAAAAATCGTTCGAACAGTAAATTATATTGCAACGGGTCCAATGCAGTTATTCCCATACAATAGTTCACAAGAGATCCTGCTCCCGAACCGCGGCCTGGACCAACCCCATATCCCATTTTATATGGATTATTCATCTTGGCAATCCGTTTTCCCTCCTGCACATAATCGGCTACGATCAGAATATAATCTGCATATCCCATATCAATAATCGTATTAAGTTCATATTCCATTCGATCTATATATTTCTGTGAAATTGTACTTACTTTTCTTTTCAATCCGCAATAAGCCTTTTGCCGCAATAATTTCGGAGCATCGACACGCTGTCCCATTTCGTCCAGAAAAACCGGATAATGCTGTGCTTCAGGCACACGCGGAATATCAACATTGCATTTGTCACATATTACCCTGATATTAGCGATAGCTGACTTTACAATGTTTTCTGGAATTATCTCACACAATTTTTGAGATAATTCCGTATCTGATTTTAAATACAATTCCCTGTCCGAATCCGTCACTGGTTCAAACTTTTCAAAACGCAATGACTTCAGGTAGCTGCGTCCCTCAGCATCTTCTGGCCGAATGATATGCACATCATTTGTTGCGACAACGGAAACGCCATTCCTATACGCTAATTCAGCAAGAATTGGCATCACATAGGCTTCATCTTCCATACCATGATACTGCAGTTCCACATAGAAATTCCCCTTGAAAATCTTCTGAAATCGTAGTAATTCCTTCTCTGCCATTGAAATCAGTTTCCCATCCGGTTCTATTTCCCGATTTTTTTCTTGAATTTGGCTTTCATATTTGTACCATTGATCGAGACTTTTTTGGGCTTTTTTCACACGTTCCTTGTTTCTGGTCACTTCAGATGACTTTCTTTTGAGTTCGGCAGAGATATGCTGCAGCTTTTCTTTCGCGTTTTCGGTTTCTCGCATTTCGTTTTCCAGTTTCTGTTTCGTTGCTATGTATACCTGCGAATCCGCTTGCAATGACGCTAACCCTTGCAACCTCTTTTTATACGTCTTTTTTGCCAATTTCTTAGTCTGCTCTTTTTCAGATCTCAATGCTTCTACTTCAATAGACGTTTTTTCAATTTCGAACAATAATAATTTCATTTCCAGCGTATTTGGATCTGGATATTTTTTCTGTCTCCTTTTTAACAGATCAATTTCATGTAGGATATGTTTATTATGCAACAGAATACAGCTTAAAACTCCATTTACGCAAGCACTTGACGCAATTACATTTCCACTTGCAAAACAAGACTCTAAGATTTCGTAGTTCATAACGGGCGACGGAATACGTCCAAGAGTAAGCATATGCTGGTTTGATAAAGTGACCGCTTTGCATAGCTCCTGATATCCTTCATAGTTCATGGGAAGCAGTATTAAATGTGCATGATCTGCATAATCCGTCTGAACGTATGCTTCTACGCCGGGGATTCCTTTTATCCCTATTGCGTTGCAGGCATTTAAGAATTCAACATGTCCCGCACACACTCCATGATCTGTCAGTGTAATCGCTTTTGCACCCATTTCCTTTGCTGCAAGGCACAGTTTTTCAATCTTATTCGTCGAATCCTTTAATGAATAGTCTGAGTGACAATGAATAAATCCATATGCTTTCAAAGTAAATCCTCCATTCTAAGATTAGTATCATTATTTTCTATTTTTCAGAAATCCACATATAAAAAAAGTGGGTTTCATTTTCTCAACCCACTTTTTTGCCTAAGCCAAAACACTCTGGCTATTTATAAGTTCTTGTGAATTATGGATTTTTCCTCCATTTCTACGATATACCTTTTGGCATTCACGAAAAATGCCATCTAATTCTCTTAACAACTCATTTCTTCCGTATTGATCAAAATATTGAAAAATTTCCTGTGTATCGGTTGAAACAAACTCCGATCCTGTTAATTGGCGTGCCAAACGTCCAATTTGAATCATTTTTTCTTTCGACTTTTCTCTCAAAATCCACTGTCGGGTTTCTAAATCCAAATCTATCCAAGGGTTCCATTTGGGCTGCTCCATAATCAGATAGGAGCCATTCTCGCATTTTCGAAAATAACATCCCGCTGGTTCCTCGAAAGTACAATTTTTTACCAGATTGAAGCTCGGATATGTCGCAAGACTAACAATTCTTTGGTTTCTTTAGCTACAGGATCTTTCTTTTTCTTTATTTTTTTTGAAGATTGATAATAATCTACTTTTCCAGAAATCTCGATCAAGGCTTCGATGGATTGTCTATAGGAAAGAAATTGCTTTAAGATGTCGTAGCTGTCATATGACATATTGCAGCAGTAGCAATGACATCGGCTGCCTGCTCTTCCATCGTAACGATTCGTTGATATTTTGCAATTTCCAAAATTCGTATCATTGTGATCCGGAGATGGACATAAGATATCTACTGTACTTTTTCCTAAGTTTCTAACCTGTATTGGATAGCCATTCATCAATAACCATTCTACTGCCTGTAACGGTGTGACACTGTTTACAAGATCTTGAAATTCTTCCTTATCGTATTTAATCGATTTCATTGTGACTCCCTCCATTTCTTTAATAATTGGCGGGCATGGATTTCAAATTATATTGTTTGCTCCTTTCGTCATCCATCCCAGTTATGGATAGAATAGAAAATATCTGCAAAAATAAAAGAGGCCAAAAGCCTCTCTTATTCTTCCGGATGATCCGCCGAATCATCTTCCATCTGATCTATTTGCATCTGTTCACGAGCTTCTTTTGTCGTCAAATCGCTCTTTTCTGAAGTTTTCGTCTGTTCTGATTCACTTAAAACGGGCTGTTCAGACACATCAGGTGATGGTGTTGGCGTTGCGGACGGAGTAGGTGTTGCTTCTTTTTCCGCATCTGTATCATCCTGTTTTTCTGAAATTGCTTCTTTTGAGAAGTTACTTTCTGATGTCTGTGATCCATCAGCGGAAGCGAAAAAGCTGATTCGATCTCCGGATATTGAGTTGAAGCCAAACCCTTTGAAATCAAAATATGAGATAGATACAATTTCTCCAGATTTGTTTAAGATTTTTTTCGCTTTTTCCGTGATTTGGATTGTTCCAATTCGTTGTCCCGTTGAATTATCTGCGCAAAGTAAATTTCCCTCGTAATCGTATCCATAAATAAGAACTATGTACTCTCCTCGTTCAGCGCTCATAAGTGATGCCAAGATGCATGCATTATCCTCGGCTATGGATTGTCTTACGAACTGAAGGTCATTTAATGTATTGCTGTTCTGTGTGTATCTTTTTGTGTCATCTGCGTCATATGAAATTTTCTTGATGTCTGTGATTGTATTTGCTCGTGTATCTGGATCAATATCCATTGCTGTCTTTTCTGTTCCAGTTATAAAGCCCGTATCTGGAAGAATCGTTGTTAAACCCTTGAAAAAGAGATTGCTATCTGGATATATGGAATGTCCGAAAAAGGAAAATTCAGAAATCTGCTTTAACTTTGTATCATACAGCTCAACAGACATATCTCCATCAATGCGCCACGCATTTTCTTCCGTTTTTTTATCCAGCAACGTCCGGACTCCATTTATGTTCTTGTAGACGTATTTGTTTTTCGAATCTGGAAACTGAGCGTATCCTGTAAATCCACAAAACCTATACCCTGTAATAGTTTCCACAACAGAACCATATGATTTTGATGCATAATCGTCTGCCCAAAGGATTACGTTTCCTATTTGATAAGGAGATCCAACTTCCTTCCCATTTTCCTGATCCGTCTTTTTCTGTTTATCTGCCAGAACAGTTTCAGCTTTTAACGGATTCGTATTTGTAACTTTCAATTCACAATAATCTGTAGCGCCGTCTCCATCTGTATCAATATTCCATGGATCTGTTCCATTCGTCTCTTCGTCTGCATTTGATAACCCGTCCCCATCATAATCGCCAGAAGGATCTTCTCTTAATACCGTATTTGCCTTTCTGATCGCTGTTATGTCTGTGCTGACATTAACGGTTTGTGCCGTAGGCACATAAAAATACTGCGGCAGATAAATAAATGCGAAAATTCCGGAACAGATGATCAAAGTGATCCCCAGCTTTTTTTGCTTCTGCTTTCTACTGGGTGTTATATTTTTTCCACGACTATTATATACGGGAAGTCCGGTCTGCTTTTTATGCTCTTTTTTAGGGGTGCGAACCTGTTTTTGCTGTGCTTTTATTTGCTTTAATCTGCTCATTCTGCTATCCATCCTTTTTTAATCATTTGATTTTAATTATAGTATTATAAAAATACATTTTTTTTCGTACGTGAAAATGGGAAAAAATATTTTTTGCTATTCTATACTCATAGAAAAAAGAAATTTATTTTTTTCTGATTTCTATATACTATATTTGAACATTAAATCGGGCGAAAGGAGAACCACAAAAGACTCCTTTCTGCCTCCATAAGAATTAGGAGGACAAGTATGAATTCAGTTGTATTAATGGGAAGATTAACGAGGGACCCAGAAGTGCGTTATTCGCAGGGAGAACGGCCGAACTGTATTGCAAGATATACTCTTGCTGTAGATCGCCGCTACAGATCGCAGAATAGCGATCAGCCAACAGCCGACTATATCAGTTGTTTGGCATTTGGAAAATTTGCAGAAATCGCGGAAAAGTATTTTAAACAGGGAACAAAGATTACTATTCGTGGCCGCATTCAAACCGGAAGCTACACAAACCGCGATGGTCAAAAAGTATACACAACCGATGTCGTTGTCGAAGATCAGGAATTTGCAGAAAGCAAAGCATCTGCGGGACAGGCAGCAGGAGCTGCTTATTCTCCACAGCCAACAGGTTCAGCTCCAAGCGGAACTTATCGCCAGCAGTCAACTTCCACAAACCCAAATGGAAATTACCCGAATCCGCCAGCAGGCACACCACAGCCTCCGACCGGAAACTTCCCGGGTCCACAGGGGAATGGCGCATCCATGAATTACGGAAATTCTGCAAATTCCCGGAACTCTGGATCTGCACCAACATACAACAATCCAACAGGCTTCATGAACCAGCCGCCAGTTGGCAACAATATGCAGCAGGGTAACAGTTACAATGATCCCACAGTTGGGATGAACAGCGGTTTTATGAATATCCCTGATGGAATTGACGAAGAACTTCCATTCAGCTAATCAGAAAGGAGAAAAAACGGGAAAGCTCTCAAGACATGAGGGCTTTTCTGTTGTATGAACCATGATAAGAAAATTTTTCAGATTATTAAGCATCTTAGTTTTATGTGCAGCATTGTTTTTCGGATACCAAACACTTGAATGGTCTAATAAATACAAGCAAGGACACGATGAATATGAAAAACTCCAAGCTCAAAATACACCGGAAAACGAATCTACGCCGGAAAACGACTCAGACTCAACGAAAGAACTTCCTTTTTGTCCAGATTGGACTGCTTTAAAAGCAGAAAATCCTGATATTGTTGGCTGGATACGCATGGACCCTACCTGTGATTATCCTATTATGCAGGCACAAGATAATGATTATTACCTCTATAAAGGATTCGGGCGCAGTTATAATATCAACGGAAGCATTTTCCTTTCTTCCGTGAACAGTTCCGATTTTTCGGACAAAAATTCTATTGTTTATGGTCATAACATGCGGAACGGAGATATGTTTGGTGATAATGATTATTACTATGAAAAATCGTATTGCCTTGAGCATCCCTATTTCTGGATCTATAGAGAAAATGGACAATACACCTATCGAATTTTTGATGTCATGAGGGTAACAGATGCAACGGAAGCTTATGATACTCAGTTTGCGTCGGATGATGACTTTGAAACGTACTTAAACGATATGAAAAATCAATCTTCCTATACGATTCCGGATGCCTGGCCTTCCAAAACAGATCATATTGTTTCCTTATCGACCTGTGTTGCTGCCCACGGATCTACCCGCATGATTATCCAAGGGAAATTGGTTAATATTACGGATTATTCTGGTGATGATATTCCGCTTACATCCCTGACCACACAAAACCAAAATTCTAACGATACGCCAGACAGTTCTGAACAACAATAGTCTCATAAGAAAAAGCGACTCCCTCAAACCGGAAGCCGCTTTTCTTATTCTGATTTCAAATATTCTGCCAAATTGGTGAGCCTTTTCCCTGCTTTGGCAATACGAATTGATGTTTCCATAGCATAGGATTCATCAATCACATATACCTTTTTCTTTGCCCTTGTCACAGCTGTATAAAACAAATTTCGCACCAACATGTTCGTTGGTTCTGCCGGCATAACAACGATAATGCAAGAAAATTCAGATCCTTGGGATTTATGGATCGTCATAGCATAAGATAACCCCAAATTATCCATAAGATCTCTGGTAATTTCGTAATGTGAATTACGTACATTAACCGTAAGACCACTTTCTGACACCTTTACAATTTTTCCAATATCTCCATTGTACAAGCCAATTTCCCCTTCGTAGGAAGAAATAGAATAATTGTTCTTATAAAACATCACTTTATCGTTCAAACGATACTTTATTGAACCATATGTGATTCCCTTCGTTTGAGGGTTTAGTAACGCTTGTAAAGCAATATTCATATTTTCAACCCCAGAAATACCTTTCCGTGCAGGGCAAAGAATTTGGGTTGAAAAAGGTTCTTCTGGATTGTATAACTTTTTCATTAGGGATTTAACCTGTTCTAAAGACTCTTCCGCAGATTTTGTATGAATGACTTGGAAATCCGGTCGTTCATCCAGCGTAGTGATTCCGGCATTAATCCGGATAGCATTAGAAATGATGGAAGAATCACCTTTCTGCCGAAAAACATCTGTCAACATAGTCCGCGGAATCAAAGATTCTGGAGCCTCCAACAAATCGTGTAACACCGCTCCGGCACCAACGGATTCCAGCTGATTAATATCTCCTACCAGAACCAATGTTGTTCCGGTTTTGATTGCCTCCAACAGCAGATCGAAAACTTCAATATTAATCATGCTCATCTCATCAACCACAATAAGATCTGCATCTATTGGGTCGCTAGAATCTTTACATACAGTTGTATCTCCGTATGGCTTCAAATCAAGCAACCGATGCACCGTAACTGCTTCCATATGTGTCGATTCTGCCATTCTTTGGGCAGCGCGTCCGGTTGGAGCACAAAGACGTATCGTATCTTTCGGATGCATTCTTTTATAAGCCAGCAATATGCCCAAGATCGTCGTTGTCTTGCCTGTACCCGGTCCGCCGGTAAGAATCTTAACTCCCTTTTTTCGTAAAACCATAGGGAAGGCAGATCTCTGCTGTTCTCCATAGTTCATTTTACATGCACGCGCAGCATATAGAATAAGATCCGGTGAAAAGCTTTGGTTTTCACATGATGCAGATGCTAATCTACGAATATTTTTGGCAATTCGTTTTTCCACAGTCAAATATTTTTGCGGATGAATAATACAGTTTTGTCCGTCTACTTCCTGCAAATAATCTTTCCCAATTGCAGTTAAGATCGCGGACGTTGGAACATGTTCTGCATAACATCCAGAATTTAAGATCCGCTGAATATTATAATGAAATAGTTCACCAGTATAATAAGTATGTCCATTTGCACTCAAAATATTAGCTGCCTCGAAAGCAGCTAATTTGATCCGGCCGAAAAATTCAGCAGGCTTATGAAATTTAACCCCTAATTTATCGCATGTCAAGAAACCAAGCCCAAGCTTTTTTCCATAAGAATACGGATCTTCCATAATCTTTTCTTCTACACTGCTTCCATACAATTTCACAGCTTTTGCACACGCTGCATAAGAAACTCCGCAGTCATGCAGCAATTCAAATACTTTTCGCTCCTCCGTTGTAGATGCAATGCTTTTACACAGATTTGAAATTACATTGCTCGGCAATCGTGTTTCTGCAACTAGCCGATTAACAATGCCTGGCTGATGGACCATTCGAAACATATCCGTTCCATGATTTTTCACAATAACAACCGCATCCGAAAAATTGATACCTGGAAAAGTAATCAAATACTCCAAAATCGTCATTTCTTCTGCATCAGTTTCTTCTACACGCGTTACTATGAAGTCATAGGCAACACCATCCGGCATGGAATCCAAGGAAAAGTATCCATATACCTTAATTGGAGTTCTTTCCTTAAAAAAGGAAATACCTGCTTGTGTTGCATCACAGTTTATGACATTCCATCGGATCTCTTTGTTATCTAAATTGTTTTTAACATATGAATCTCGAATCATTTCTTTCATTGGCATTTCCTGCCTCGTTTCCAAGCGGAAGTAACACCGTCCGGAACGTTCATCTCTCCACAGATAGGTTTGCATACATCCTATCAGAAGAGATTCCGGGGCAGGGACACATTGTCTTTCATTCATTTTTGTCTTCTCCTTAGCCAAGGACTCCATCAATTTGTGAAATATCGCGGCATACTACGGATTGCCGAAACTCTACGCGATCATTAACAGACCGCGTATTGCTGGTTATATATCCTGCCGCAGCTACTGCATCTCCTATTTTCAGATTACGTGCTGCCTCTGCCTGACTCGCAAAGCAGCAAATCTCTACCTGATTTGATTTGTCCTGATTTGGTATTTTGATTGTTAAAATAGTCAGCTCATTGGTCGGACAATACACATGCCGAACAGTACCAATATAAAGGACAACATTGGTGTCTCGTGGATATCCGCCTGTTGCGTCAATAGCTTCATTGGTCACATACGGGGCAAGCATCCGTTTCTGCTGTTCGATTTTGTCTCCGACAAATTCTTTAACATAATATGCATTTCCGAATCCATCTTCAGATTTCCTGTTTTCTCCATGCGCTCGGATTTTTACTTTCATTTTGGGAGTAATCCCCTTCAAAACTGACGTATCATAAAAAACAAATTCTACATTTGCTTCTTTTGATTCGCCCTTACTTTTTACAATCAAAACAGTATTCTTCTTATTTTCCCGAATACTAAGAATTGTCCCTGAGAGGACAATTAAATTTTTAGATTTTTCCATCTTTATAGTCCACCTTTCTGCGAAAGATACCAACGTGTCGTAAAACACGTTGGTTATCCTTCATTTTTTGTTTTTGAAATATTTTATTTATAATAAAGTCGGCTATGAATTTCACTATACGGAAAATGTTTTCTTATCAACCTTGTTATTTTTCTCCCATAAGCTTTTAATTCGCCTATTTCATCACAATTACTCCTTGTTTGTGCTGAATAGATATAAATAACTTTATTTTGTCCCAAGTGACAAGCTTCTTCTTCATTCACTGAAACTACCACTCTTACTTCATATTGAGACATTTCCCATATTTCTATCCAAATCCAATTAGGATTGGAATATGATTTTATTTCCTGTATAACTTCGTTATCAGATAACAATATCATGGTTTAGAATCCTTTCTTGATACTCCCGCAGCTAAAACAACGGGGTTATGTCGCATTGGATAGTTATAGTTCGATAATTTCGACTTCATCATACTGGGCTATTGTGGCGCAAGTATCATCATGATTTACGGCAGCAACAAATACATTTTCGTATTGCTTCTCGTTCTGCAGAAGATCAATCAATGTCTTGAGATTATCATTATCCAGAGAATCGAGATTATCTAATACAAGCAATCTCGTTCCTGTAATCTGGCTGATAAGGGACATTAAGGTAAAGGCAACAAATACAAATTCACCTGTAGATACCTTTTTCATTGGAACCATTTTGCCACCATTTTTCTCACAATACAGCTCTACGCCACCATCGTATATGAATTTGATCTTGGTATTCCGCGATAATTTCTGCATGCATGCTGTGCAGGCTTCTTCAAATGGATGTAAAATTCGCTGTAAAATGATGCCTTTTACGCCTACTTTCGCATCCAGTGTTTTTGCCGCAAGGGAAAGCATATCTACTTTATCCTGCTGCTCCCTGCATAACTTACTGTATTTACGGGTGGTTTCATATTCTTCTAATGTCCGCATACGCTGCTGAATTAACTTCTGCTGCTCTACCAATAGACGCAGCTCCTCTTCGTTTGGAACATTTGTCTGCTTTTCTGGAAGCTGCGGAATAACAAACTCTTTAAGTTGTTTCTTAAGAGCCTGTTTTTTCGTAATTTCCACCTGATTCTTCTGATACTTTTCAATGATTTGATCTCTTTTAGCGATCTGTTCATCACAACGTACCAAAAAATCCTTATTTTGTTTAACCACATCTTTATTCTTTTGTACAAGTCCCTGCCCCTGCCTTACGTATGCTGATAAATCTGCATTACAATGTACTGACGGGCATATTGGACAACTGTGATTGTTCTGCTCAAAAGAACTAATATTATGTAAGATTTGTTCCTGAAATTTTATGTTGGCATTTGCAGCCGCGATATTTTGATTCGCTATTCTGCTGGCATTTAAAAATTTCTGGCGGTCACTAACTGCCTGCTCATATACTTCCCTCGGAATCTCAGCCACATTACTTAATGACTCAAGCTCATGTTGGATACTTTCTTTCTTTTTTAAAGCCTGCTCTCTTTGCTGGATAAGGATCTGATACTTCTGCAATGTTTTCTGGATTTCTTTCCACTCGGCCTGCTTTTGCATGTTCTCAGAAAGAAGCTTCTCCAGTTCTTCTTTTGAATCCTTCGGGATTTCTCCTTCGTATTTGGACTTTTCTGTATACGTCACCAGAATCTTTTTCTCTGCTCTGTTTGCATCTGCCACTTTAGAAGCAACTTCATCGATAGTCTCCAACCCAAAAACGCCCGTTGGAAACATTTTCTTCAGGTACTCCTTGACAGCTTCCGGCAATGTATCCATGCGACTTTCTGCAGCTTCGATAATTTTTTTATAATCAATCTGCACCTGCAGCATAGATAGCAAAAGAGCCGTAAGATCTTTTTTGGAAAGTTCCGCAAAATAGTCGGTGCCAAACATCGTTTCATAGATGGAAAGTGGAACGCCGAGCTTTCCTACCAAAAACTCATTGGCAGATTCCTGACTCGTAGTCTTATCGTTCACCTTAACAACGGAACGATCTTTTCCACGAATTCGTTCGATGCTTGTACCGTCATCGAATACAATCGTCACATGCGCTTTTGATGCTCCAACTCGAATATCATCTGGCTCCATCTTTCCAATGAAAGCCCTCTTGATGGCAGTTAAAATGGTACTTTTCGATGCCCCATTTTTACCTAACAGGCAGGTGATCTTTTGCGGTTCGATTATCTGTGTTTCAATTCCTCCAAAGTCTTTTACAATAATTTCTTTGATTTTCATGTTTATATCCTCCTGACATATTGTTTTTCAGATTATTTTATGTGAAAACTCCTTTCTTTGGATTAATCTGATACATAAAGTATTGCGAACGCAAAAAAAAATAAATTTCCATTTTTTCTTGTACGTGAGAAT
>NZ_QUMG01000014.1:0-102043 GCF_003482095.1 Blautia sp. OF09-25XD | reverse complement strand
TAATATTCGCTATAAACACTTGTAAAGAAAAAGAATGTTTATAGCGGAAGTAATGAGAATGTTTATAGCGGAAGTAATGAGTTGATTGTTTCACAGTTGCTAAGTAATTATGTGATTTTTTCATTGTTGTATTGCAATATTGAAAAATTGAAAAACTGTTTCGAGGAATTACAATTAATTTGTAAATCTGAGGGAATTAAAGCATGCGGACGGAATTTCTTTGAAAAATGGATTTTGTTATTACTATATGAAAACAAATACTATTTATTGAAGATAAGTTTACAGTTAAGACGTTTAATGAGACATTTAATAAGGCGTTTGCTAAGGAGATGATGAGATGCCATATTTTACGGTATTTACTTCGACATATAATAGAGGATATACACTTTTCAGATTATATGAGTCGTTGAAAAATCAGGGAACGACAGACTTTGAATGGTTGATTGTTAATGATGGATCGACAGACAATACGCATCAATTAGTTGAAGAGTGGATCAGGAAAGAAAAAGAATTTTCAATTAGATATTTGGAAAAAGAAAATGGAGGAAAACCAAGAGCAATCAATTATGGGATTCGGTATGCGAGAGGTAAATTCTTTTTTATGGTTGATTCTGATGATTTTCTATTACCGAATGCGTTATCAAAAATGAAAAATTGGTGCAAAGAGATTGAAAATAATTCAGATTATATTGGTGTTGGAGCAGCCAGGGGATTTCCAGATGGTTCTTATATAAAGGGTGTTTCACCTATTGTAAACGAACAAGGATATGTAGACGCTACGAATCTACAGAGAATACAATTTAATTTGGATGCAGATATGTGTGAGGCATATAAGACAAAAATATTGAAAAAATATCCGATGCCGGAATGGCCGGGCGAAAAATTTGCACCAGAACAAATCGCATTGAATGAAATTGCGTTGGATGGTTATAAATTGCGGTGGCATTCAGATATTATTTATCAGTGTAATTATCTGGATGATGGCCTTACCAAGGGAAGCAAAGTATTAGAAAAAAATAACCCAATGGGTTATGCGATGATGTATTGTCATATGCTGAAATATCCTGAGTGTTCAAAAAAGCAAAAATTTTATGCTGCCTGTCAAGTGGTTGCATTATCAATAGTTGGGGGACATATAGAATATGGTTTTCAAGGACAGAATAAAAGATTGATATTATGCGCACTTATTCCGGGTATTTTTTTAGCAATTCGGCGTAGATATCAATTCAGAAAGGTATCAACATGATTTCAATTATTATACCTATTTTTAACGCAGAAAATTATTTGAAAAGAATGTTAGAAAGCATTTTGGGTCAATCATATCAAAAGTTTGAGTGTATTTTAATTGATGATGGTAGTAGTGATTCATCTTATAGTATATGTAAGGAGTATGAAGAAAAAGATACTCGCATGCGTTGCTTTACGCAGAAAAATCATGGAGTTTCTTACACAAGAAATAAAGGAATAAGTTTGGCAAGAGGAAAATTCATAGCGTTTTTGGACGCTGATGATTTTATTCCACCCAATTATCTGTATGAACTAGTAAAATGTTGCGAAATAGGCGATGTTGCAATATGCGATACAGTGTTTCTTGATGAAAAAGCGGTGAAATTTAGATTTACAGTAGGAAAAACTGTATTAACACGAACCGATGCGATAAATGCTCTTTTGATTCGGAAATCTATTAATTCGGGTCCGGCAGGAAAATTGTACAAAAAAGAATTGATTGCAAATTTAAAATTTCCGTCAATAAAAACATATGAAGATATTCTTTTTACATTGGACGCGTTATTAAATGCAAATAAAATTGTAACGACAGATCGAACACAATATTTTTATGTTGAAAATAATAATGGAGCAATGAGTAAGATGATAAAAAATCCTTCATTGGATATCATTATTGCAACAGAAAGGTTGCTTCAGGTTATCGCACAAAGGAAGGATTTAAAGCCAGAATGTTGTTATGTTACAGTATCCCATTTGTTTCAATATGTAATAGGACTTTTTCAGGAGAATAATTATAGAAATTCAGAATTTGTTGATGGGACAAGAAAATTATTCCGGAAATATATGTGTCTTATTCTTACTTGTAGAGCAATTCCTTGGAAAGAGAAACTTGTGTTTTTTTTATTTGGTCAGGGAATATTTTTGCAAAATGGAAAAAGAATTCATTGGATAAGGAAGGAATGAAAATGGCAAAAATTTATATGTATGCTCATGGCGGGAGTGGAAATCATGGATGCGAAGCAATTGTGCGTTCTACATGTGATATGTTAAACAATCCATTATGGGATGAAATATTGCTCATTTCTTCTAAAACGGAAGAAGATATAAAATATGGGTTAGATAAAATTTGTACAATTAAGAAAGATGTACAGTCATATTCCAAAATAACTTTACCATTTATTCGGGCATATATAGCATTAAAATTAAAAAATGACTATGTGCCGTTAGATAAACTTAACTATAAGAAAACCATTGACATGGTGCATAAAAACGACATTGTATTATCTATAGGCGGTGATAATTATTGTTATGCTGATGTGAATAAATATATTATGCTACATAATATGATGATTTCTAGGGGAGCCAAGACAGTATTATGGGGATGTTCTATCAATCCGGAAGTATTGAGTAATCCGGAAATTGTTAATGATGTGAGACAATATCAGCTTATTACAGCAAGAGAATCTATTACTTATAATGCACTGAAAAAAATAAATCCCAATACCATACTTGTTGCAGATCCTGCATTTGGACTCAAAACAGCATATGCAGAAATTCCATCTAAGTTTATCAATAAAAACATGGTAGGAATTAATTTGAGTCCGATGGTACAAAAAGAAGAAAAGATTTCAGGAATTATAATGAAAAATTATGAGATCTTGATAGAACATATTTTGAAAGAAACAGATATGGCAATTGCATTAATTCCTCATGTAATCTGGGATGACAGTGATGATAGGATACCATTAATGCAGTTGTATGAACGTTATAAAAAAAGTGGAAGAGTTTTAGTAATAGAAGATCAAAATTGTTCAAAACTTAAGTATGCGATTTCAAAATGTAGATTTTTTGTTGGGGCAAGAACGCATTCCACTATTGCGGCATATTCTTCGGGGATACCAACACTGGTTGTAGGATACTCTGTAAAGGCAAGAGGAATTGCTAGGGACTTGTTTGGAGATGAAGAACAGTATAGTTTATCTGTTCAAAGGCTGAAAGAAACAGATGAGTTGCTTAAAAAGTTTAGATGGATATTAGAAAATGAAGAATTAATCAAAAAACAATTAAATAGCAAAATACCAGAAGTTATTAAAAGAGCATTAACTGCAAAAGAATATGTTGAGCGATTACTTTAAAGAGGAGATGGTTCATGTCTAGATTAGAAAATTCTGCTAAGAATATTTTGGGGTCATTTGGGAATAATTTTGTGGCTTCTTTATTAGGCTTGATTTCTAGAACTGTGTTTATCTATACATTGGGAGCGGATTACTTGGGACTATCTGGGCTCTTAAGTAATGTTTTAGGATTTTTGGCGATTGGTGAATTGGGGATTGCAACTGCAATTGGGTTCAGTCTTTATAAGCCTTAGCTGAGAAAGATTATAAGTCCATCAGTACATTAATGTCCGTCTATAGAAAAGCATATTCGGTTATAGGTGTTATTGTGCTTTTAGCTGGAATTATTCTATTTCAATTCTTAGATTTTTTTGTTCCCGTAGAACAACAGCCAGACGGAACAACCTTTGCTTACTTTGCGTTTTTAATTAATACTGTTATTGGTTATTTTTTATCATATAAGACCACACTGATATCCTCAGATAACCAAGCGTTTAGACTGATTCCAATTAATGTATCAATAAATTGTGTTCAAACACTTTTGCAGATTATTGCATTGTTAATTTGGAAAAGTTATATTGTATATTTAACAATACAGATCGGATGCTCGATCGTTTTGATGGCCGCACAAAATTTATACATAACAAAAAAATATGATAAAGTTACTTTTTATTCAAAGGATAGACTGACAGGTGCTCAAAAACAGGAAATTCAAAAAAATATATCAGGATTGATTGTTGCAAAAATAGGAGACTATTTGGTTAATTCAACGGATAATCTTATTATTACAAAACTTGTAAGCTTAGTAGCCACAGGAATATATTCCAACTATCTTTTGATTCGGAATCTGATCAACGGATACATAAGTGCTTTGTTTGCAGGTGTCACTGCTGGAATAGGAAATATAGTGGCAGTGGAGAATGATGAAAAAAAATTAGATGTATTTAATACAATGTTTTTCATTGCCTTTTTTATTTATAGCATAGAAGCTACATGTTTTATGTGTTTATTTAATCCATTTATTGGTGAAATTTGGATTGGTGAAAAATACTTATTTAGAACAGGAACTGTAGCAATTATTGTAATAAATAATTATCTGACAGGATTACGAATGCCACTCATTACCATGAAGGGAGCAGCGGGGAAATATTTAGAAGATGCTTGGGTTCCATTTGCTTTTGCGATTATTAACTTGGTTGCATCTATCTTATTTGCTAAGCCGTTTGGGGTTTCAGGAGTTTTTCTGGGTACAATTGTTGGCAGTCTACTTACTGCTGATTGGTATAGGCCAATTGTAATCTATAGATCTGTATTTCATTGTCCTGTTAGAGCGTATTATAAACGATATGTATTATATGTTTGCTTAGGGATTATCTATATTGCACTGGCATATTGGACTTGCACCTGGATTTCTAGGGGAAATATCTACTTTAGATTTGTAGAAAAAGCGGTTGTTGCTATTGCTATTCCAAGTGGATTTAATTATATTTTGTTTCACCATACCAATGAATTTAATTCTGTAATGAAGCTTATGAAACGTATTGGAAAAAGACCGTTGGGCAAAATTAAAGACTTTTTAAAACGGAGAAATTATGAATAAAAAAAGTTAGCATTATTATTCCATGCTTTAATGGAGAACGTTTTATTGATAGATGTTTACATTCTATTGAAATTCAAAATTATCCACATATTGAAGTGGTTGTGGTAAATGATGGATCGATAGATCAAAGTGAATCCAAGATATTGGAATGGAAAGAAGTACTGGAAAATAAAAAGATTTCATTAATATATATTAAACAAAAAAAATCAAGGGATTGGAAGCGCAATAAATACCGGCCTGAAATATATTTCTGGAGAGTATTTATTATTATTGGACATCGATGACGAGTATTTGCAAGGTGCATTGTTAGAGCGAGTACAGTTTTTAGAAAGTCATAGGGAAATGGATGTAGTGCGTTCGAATGGGTGGTATGTAAGAAAAAATGGAAAAAGCCTGTTTATTTATGATGAATGTGAGAAAAATATTCAGGATGTTTTTACGGCATTATTGGAAGGGAAGACAAATAATTGGGCTGGAAGTTATATGGTTAGAGTGTCTTCCTTGTTTAAATTTTATCCTGAAAGAGAAATTTATCAATCAAAATATGGACAAAATTTACAACTGTTATTGCCATTGCTTTACAATAAAAAATGTGGATTTATTGATAAACCACATATGAATTATAACCAGCAAGAAAATTCATTAACCAAAACTAATGTTGAAAAGAGTAAAAAGAAAAAAGAGTTTAGATAATGCGAATGGTTTTCGTGATATTAGAGAACATATGGTTCAGATTATTATTCATGATGAAAGGGAACGAGAATATTATCTAGATATTATACAAAATTTTTACTGGAGAAGTGTCATGCAGATTGCAGGGGGTGTATAATGATGACATTTTGATGAAAGAAGCTTTTTTGAAATTAAAAATAAATAAAAATGTACAATTGGATGACTATATTATATATTGTCGTTTGACACATCCTGAACTTGTTTTATTATTACGTTTGTTTAGAAAAATAAAATCTAAATTAGGAAATTTGTGAAGGCAGATCATGCAAAGGGCTATGATGATTATATATATGGCCGTGAGACTATGTGATGCTTATGTCAAAAAAAGTGCAAAAGAATTACAGTATGATTACAACAGGCTTTGTTGAACAGGAAGGTGAAGATTATGCCTAAATTCGCAGATAAAAGTCAATGCACAGGTTGCACTGCCTGTGTAAGCATTTGTCCACGGAACTGTATTCAGATGAAAAAAGATAATGCAGGATTTGAGTTTCCGGTAATTATGGAGCGGTCTGCGTGTATTGATTGTGGGGCTTGTGAAAGAGTATGTCCCGTGTTAATGAAGAAAAAAGATGATGAAAACCTATCAACGTCTGCATATGCGGCATTCTCTAACAATAATGCACTTCGACTGGAGAGTTCCTCCGGTGGAATTTTCTCTGAGTTAGCAGCTACCATTTTACAGCGAGGCGGAGTGATCTATGGTGCAAGCTATGATGACGAAGGCGTAGTCAGACATATTGAGATAAAAGAGCAAACGGAACTCGGTAAACTACGAGGAGCGAAATATTCGCAAAGTATTTTAGGAGACAGCTTTTTAAGCATAAAAAAACAACTGGATTCCGGACGAATAGTGTTGTTTTCAGGTACACCTTGTCAGGTAGCCGGATTGAAAGCCTTTTTAAAACGAGATTATGAGAATTTGGTCTGCATAGATTTTGTATGTCATGGAGTACCGTCTCCGATGGTATGGGAAAAATATGTAAAGTATCGATCTCTAACGGATAATAGTGATTCATTTCCACAGCATATAAATTTGCGAAATAAGGAAAGTGGTTGGAGTCATTACGCATACTCGGTTAAATTTGCTTATGCAGACAAGAAACGCTATTTATGTAAAAATGGTGATGATCCCTTCATGCAATTATTTGTAAAAGATTATATTTTGCGGGAATCTTGTAGTAGCTGTCATTTTAAAGGATATCATCGTGTTAGTGATATAACATTAGGCGATTTCTGGGGAATATGGAATATTAATCCCAAAATGGACGATAATAAAGGAACATCTCTTATATTAACGCATACTGCAAAAGGCGAAAAAATGATGAACGCAGTTTCTGAAAACATAAAATGTGAACAAGTTTATTTGGAACAGGCGGCAAGAGAAAATCCATCGTTATTGAGATCATCAGTTCATAAACAAAATAGAGATATTGTTTTAAAAACTATTGAAAGCGAAAATTTTCAGGAAATATTGCCATTACTTCAAGTAAAACAACCACAAAGGCGAAGTAAGAAGGAAATAATTAAGCGTGTACTCAAAAAGCTGTGTGGGTTAGGATGAGTCACGATAACGGAGGACATTATCAATGAAATGGCTACGGCAGCACAAATGGACGTTCATTATCAGCGTACTTCTATTCCTCGGAATCACAAACTGCCAAAACCTCGACCAATCAAAACACTCCCTAAGCTACTCTTCCTATCAGATCCCCTCCGACAAAATCGATACCCCAATCCGGATTTTGCAGCTGACGGATCTGCACAACAGCGAGTTTGGAGAAGACAATCAGGAGCTGATTGACCGGATAGCAAGTCAGTCTCCCGATCTGATCCTGCTCACGGGGGATCTGTTAAATTCCGGAGAGCCTGTCACAGAGATTGCTACCAATTTGATTTCTTCTCTATGCGAGATTGCTCCCGTCTATCTGTCCTTGGGAAATCATGAGATAGAATACCAGGACAATTTTGGCACAGACGTCACACAATTGTATCAGGCCGCCGGTGCAATCGTTCTGGAGCACCAATACCGGGATATCACCGTAAAAGGCCAGTCTCTTCGCATTGGCGGCATTTACGGTTACTGCCTGCCGGACAAATACCTGGAAACGGAGGAAGCTGATCTTAGCGAATGCATGTTTTTATGGGATTTTGAGAATACCGACCGTTACAAGATCCTGCTTAGTCATCTTCCGATTGCCTGGCTGAAAAATGATGCCCTGGAGGAATGGAACATGGACTGCGTGTTTTCTGGTCATCTTCACGGAGGGCAGGTCATTTTGCCTGGAATCGGCGGCGTATATGCGCCGGATATGGGCTGGTTTCCGGGACGGCTGAAGGGTGTTTTTGATTCAAAGGATGGAAAACGGCATCTGGTTTTGTCTGCGGGGCTTGGAAATACGGAGGTGATTCCGCGGTTCAACAATATTCCGGAGATTGTCTGCGTGGATCTTGTACCGGAAGGAGGATGGTGAAAAAACTTGCACATGGATTAGGGCTGCGAATGTTACGGTTCGCTGGGAACCAGTGAACCGTAACTTAATCTGGGCATATTGTTTCACAGGATCGGCTGGCAGCTTGACATGTCGCCGGTTCTGTATTATAATAACGATGTTCACGAAAATGAAAGGATAGATGTACATGAACAAACAAGAATCTGATATTTTGAACGTGATCCTGCAATACCACTGCCGGAACCAGCGTGCGCTGGCGGAGCGGTGTGGGTTTTCACTGGGAATGGTAAACCGTTCGGTGAAAGCGCTGCAGGGGCAGGGTTTTTTAACAACAGATATGGAGCTGACGGAAAAAGCCAGGCTTGAGATGGCAAAGCATCGCCCGAAAAACGCGGTGATTCTGGCTGCCGGATATGGAATGCGGATGGTGCCGATTAATATGGAAACGCCGAAAGGACTTTTGGAAGTAGAGGGGGAACCGCTGATCGAGCGGCTGATCCGTCAGCTTCATGCGGTAAAGGTGAAGGAAATTTATGTTGTCGTTGGTTTTAAAAAGGAACAGTACGATTATCTGGTTGACCGGTATGGCGTGAAGCTGGTTGTCAATATGGAGTATGCAGAGAAAAACAACCTGCATTCCCTGGCAAAGGTATTGCCGCAGCTTGGTGAAACGTATCTTATGCCGTGCGACCTCTGGTGCCGGGAAAATCCGTTTTCGGAGTATGAGTGGTATTCCTGGTATCTGGTGAGCGATGCAAAAGATCCAGACAGTACGGTTCGTGTGAGCCGGAAGTGGGAGCTTGTGCCTCAGGCGGGGAAAAAGAAGGAAATCATATGATCGGCATCAGCTATCTGACGGATTCTGTGGCACAGTCGATGGCGCGGCGAATCGAAACGATGGTACAGGATCGCCGGTATGACCATGTTTTCTGGGAGGATGCCCTTTTTGCGGAAAACGGAATGCCGGTGCAGGCAAAGCTTGTCCCGGAAGGAGCTGTGGTGGAGATCAATACCTACGAGCAGCTGCGGGAACTGGATGAAAATTCGGATCAGCTGAAGTCGGATGCGATGGCAGAAATTGAACGGGTGCTTTCGGTTTCCGGTGAGGAGATTACGGGAATTGAGGTCCTGAAAAAGGGAATGACAAACCGTTCGTTTTTATTCCGCTGTCGCGGCGGGCGGTATATTATGAGAATTCCGGGGGAAGGCACGAGTCTTCTGATCAACCGCAGGCAGGAGGCGGCGGTATATCGGACACTGGACGGAAAGGGCATCTGCGATGAAATCGTGTCGATCAATCCGGAAAACGGCTATAAGATTACGAAATACCTGGAGGGTGCGCGTGTCTGCGATCCGGAAAACCCTGAGGATGTGCAGGCCTGTATGAAAAAGCTCCGTTCCTTCCATGAGGAGCATCTGAGCGTGGAGCATACGTTTTCGCTGTTTGACCAGATCGCATACTATGAAAGTCTGTGGGAGGGAGAACCGTCTGTTTATCGGGATTACAGCACGACGAAAGCGCATGTGCTGGAGCTTGAGGCTTATCTGGAAGCGCAGCCGAAGGTGTGGACGCTGACGCATATTGATGCGGTGCCGGACAATTTTCTGTTTGTGGAGAAAAACGGCGGAACGGAAATTCGTCTGATTGACTGGGAATATGCGGGCATGCAGGATGCACATGTGGATCTGGCGATGTTCTGCATTTACGCCATGTATGACCGTCCGCAGGTGGATGCGCTGATCGACAGTTATTTTACGGAAGGCTGTCCGCAGGAGGTGCGCACGAAAATTTATGCATACATTGCGGTGTGCGGGCTTTTATGGAGCAACTGGTGTGAGTACAAGAGCCGGTTAGGCGTGGAGTTTGGCGAGTATTCGCTGAAACAGTACCGATATGCTAAGGATTACTATAAACTTGTTAAGCAGGAGCTTGCCAAAAGCAAAGGTCAGGAAGAATAAGAGGGTGGAAGAATGAAAGCGATGGATGTGGGGCAGAGACCGGGAAGTGAAATTCAGCAGAAAAATCATGTAGAACGTGCAATTATCATGGCGGCGGGAACGGGAACGCGGATGCGGCCGGTAACGCTTACTACGCCGAAACCGCTGATCCGTGTGAAGGGTGTCCGCATGATTGATACGGTGATTCAGGCGCTGCATGAAAATGGAATTTATGAGATTTATGTAGTAGTGGGATATCGGAAAGAGCAGTTTGCGTGCCTTACCGCAGAATATAAAGGTGTGACACTGATCGAAAATCCATACTGGGATTCCTGCAATAATATTGCATCGCTCTATGTGGCGCGGGAACAGTTGGAAAATGCAATGATTCTGGATGGGGATCAGATTATATACAAAAAAGAAATTCTTGCACCGGAATTTACGCATTCTGGCTACAATGCTGTCTGGACGGACGAAAAGACGGATGAATGGCTGATGCAGGTGAAGGATGGAATCGTGTGTTCCTGTAGCCGGACCGGCGGTAAGGGCGGCTGGCAGCTCTTCAGTGTATCACGTTGGAACCGGGAGGACGGAAAGCGGCTGAAACGCCACCTGGAACTGGAATTTGAAAAAAAACAGAACCGCCAGATTTACTGGGATGATGTGGCGATGTTCTGTCATTTTGAAGAATATGAGCTTGGCATTTATCCTATGCAGGAAGGCGATCTGATTGAGATTGATGATTTCTCGGAACTCTGCGATCTGGATCCGTCTTACTGCGGATATGAGGCACAGGGGCAGGAAAAATCAGAAGAAAAATAAGCTGGATCGGGCAGTATAGCAGAAAGGAACAGAAAACATGAATACAGTTGATGAAAACAGAGTGGCGAAAAAGAAACAGAGCGGAAAAATACGGAAAAAAGGTCAGATTGACTGGATGATCACGCTGCTGCCGCTGGGACTGATTGCAGCGCTCAGCATTTTGTTTTTCCTCCTGCCGGAACAGTCCAACACAGTTCTTGCGAAGGTACGCTTCTTCTTGGGAGATACCTTTGGAGTCTATTATCTTGCAATTGGCCTTGGCGTTTTTCTGCTCTCTTTGTATCTGGCATTTTCAAAATATGGCGATATTGTGTTAGGAGAGCAGGATGAGAAACCGAAATATTCTTTTTTTGCCTGGGGATCCATGATGTTTACGTGCGGCCTTGCGGCAGACATTCTGTTTTATTCTTTTGCAGAATGGGTGATGTATGCTGCTGATCCGCAGATTGAAAAGATGGGCGGAATCCAGGAGTGGGCGGGCGTGTACCCGCTGTTTCACTGGAGTCTGATTCCGTGGGGCTTTTATCTCGTTCTCGCTGCCGCATTTGGGTTTATGCTGCACGTGCGGAAACGGAACCGGCAGCGGTATTCAGAAGCCTGCCGTCCGATTATGGGAAAACAGACGGACGGCATCGGCGGACGGCTGATTGATCTGCTGGCGGTATTTGCACTCCTTGCAGGAACGGCAACGACATTCAGCGTGGCAACGCCGCTGATGGCAAGTGCAATCAATGCATTGTTTCATATCAATCTGGACCGGAACGCAGTGACAATTGTGATTCTGCTGATTACGTGTTTTGTGTACACGTATTCGCTGCTTCACGGCTTCCGCGGAATCGGTTTTCTGGCAAAGCTCTGCATCTATCTGTTTTTCGGGCTACTGGCGTACGTGCTGCTGTTCGGCGGACAGACGCGGTATATTATCGAGACGGGATTTTCATCGCTGGGACGGATGATTCAGTATTTCCCGACGTTGGCGACCGATACCGATCCGCTGCGCGAGACGCATTTTCCGCAGAACTGGACTATTTATTACTGGGCATACTGGATGGTATGGTGCGTGGCGGCGCCATTTTTTATCGGAAGTATTTCCCGGGGAAGAACGGTGCGGCAGACAATCCTTGGCGGATATGGATTCGGCGTTGGCTCCACGATTTTAAGCTTTATCATCCTGGGAAATGAATCGATGGGGATGCAGATGGCGGGAAAAGCGGATTTTATCGCGCGGTATGCCAAAGACGGTGATCTCTATGGAATGATTATCGCCATGATCCAGAAGATCCCGTGTGCATCGCTGGTTCTTGTCGTTCTGCTGCTCACGATGATTGCCTTTTATGCGACCTCGTTTGATTCGATTGCGCTGACGGTTTCCTGCTACAGCTACCGCCGTCTGGAAGAGGGACAGCAGCCATCGAAAGCGATTCAGCTTATGTGGTGCCTTCTGCTGATTCTGCTTCCGATTGCACTGGTCTTTTCCGAAAGCTCTATGAGCAATCTGCAGTCGGTCAGTATCGTGGCAGCGTTTCCGATCGGAATGGTAATTCTTCTGATTGTGGCGGGATTCCTAAAGGATGCCGGAGCATATCTGAAAGAAATAAAGAAGAAATGATTTTTTATGCAGCATGAAAATAGAGCCGGATTTCTATTTGGCGGAAATCCGGCTGTGTGCATTTCAGACAGTGTAGGTCTATACAAACAGTGTACACCCCTGCCGCTTGAACTGTTCGATCTTTTCGTCAATGAGCTCCGGCGTTACACCGAGATGCTCGGCAAGACACTGCTTGCAGAAAAACTGTTCTGCGCCGCGGTTGATAAATTTACGGTGGGCGCCGATCTCGTTATGTGTGAGTTCTTTGCCGCACTGCATACAGCGTGCCATCAGAGTTTTACGACCTTTGCACGGTATACTTTTGATGCAAACGGCTCGAGTTCTGTGACAAGGGATGCATTGTTTGCACACAGGTTCTCGCCGGTCCAGACCTCAGTAAGTTCCAGAGTACGGCCAGTGGAGAACGGAAGGCCGATCTCATCCAGATTCATGGCTGCACGCGATTTTTCATCACTGAGATTGAACATGCCGATAGCAAGATTTCCGTTTGCGAGCGCTTTTACATAAATCAGAACGTTGTCATTCCATGCATGGTTTTTCACTTTATACGGCTGACGGCAGAGCGGATCCTGGTTGATGCGGATCATTTCGTCATTCATGAGAATGCGGCGGGTTTCGTCGCTCATCTCGCGGATGTCGCAGCCGATCATCAGCGGGGAGCCAAGGAATGCCCACAGTGCATAGTGTGTCTGATACTGGACATCGCTGCAGCCGGCCAGTCCAACATTTCCTTTTCCATGCATGCCGACGATCAGCATGTCCATATCGTTGAAGCAGCCGACGCCGTTGTACGGATGCAGTTTTTCCTGCTGTGCCACGAGATCTTTGACAGAATCCCAGGTATCAAAGATGTCGCCGGTGGAACGCCACATGGAAGCGCCGGTTTCTTTGATCCACTCATGCGTTTCATCAGCACCCCAGGAGCAGGCAGAGAAGAGAATGTCGCGGCCGCAGTTCTCGAGTGCCAGTCCCATGCGGCGGTACAGATATTTTCCGTGCAGGATCGGACTGTGGTAGCAGTAGTCGTATTTTAAGAAATCAACATCCCAGGATGCGAAAGTTTCCGCATCGACAAATTCGTGCTCATAGCTGCCAGGGTAGCCGGCACACGTCATGTTTCCGGCGCAGGAATACATACCGAATTTCAGCCCTTTGGAATGAACGTAATCGGCAACGGCTTTCATACCATACGGAAATTTTTCCGGATCCGGCACAAGACGGCCGTTTTCATCGCGTTCACGTAAAGACCAGCAGTCGTCGATGACAAGATATTCGTATCCTTTATCGCGCAGGCCGCTCTCGGCCATGACATCAGCAGTTTCAAAAATCATTTTTTCATTGATATTTTCTCCGAAGGTGTTCCAGGAATTCCAGCCCATCGGCGGTGTAAGTTTGATCATAGTATTGACCTCCCGTAAGTTTTGATGTACTTTGAGTATAGATGGATTTCCAGAGCAAAACCATGGAATTTTAAGACAAAAGCATGGATTTTTGCTTCATAAAGAATAAAATACGGGAAAAGGAAAGAATATGCTTGTATCAGAAATGAACGGGATCCGGCCTGTCGATGCCGGGCGGCAGGATTGCCATGATCTGCATTCCTGGGGGCCGGGTGTACGGCAGTGCTATATTATACATTATATTATAAGCGGAAAGGGAACGTTTACCTGCGGGAAAAAGACGTACACACTTACCGCCGGACAGAGCTTTTTAATCTGTCCAGAGCAGGTGGTGCAGTACGCGCCGGATGAGAACGAGCCGTGGGAATATGTGTGGGTTGATTTTGTCGGGGAACAATGCCGGCAGATTCTGGCACGGTCGGTACTGAACCCACAGCAGCCGGCGGCGCCGCCTCTCCGTCAGGAAAGGCTTCTGCCGTATTTTGAGCGTCTCTGCCAGATGGAACTCTATCGTCGGAACAGCCAGGAGGCCGTCGGTGTGCTGCTTGCGCTTCTGGGCGTGTACCAGGATCTGGCGGAGCCGCAGCGGGAGGAGAGAAAGAAGGAAGATCCGTGGATCATGGAAGCGATGGCTCTGATTGCCGCAGGGTATCACAGGAGTGAGTTCTGCGCGGAGACAATTGCGCGGAAAATGGCGGTCAGCCGCACAACGCTGAACCGTCTGTTTCAGAAGAAAATCGGCCGGTCACCAGGACAGTATCTGCTGAAATATCGGCTGCAGCAGTCAGAAAAGCTGCTGCAGATGGGGATGACGGTCAAACAGACGGCGCTGTCGTGCGGATTTGAAGATCCCTTTTACTATTCCCGTGTGTTCCGGAAACACTATGGAATGCCGCCGTCGGATTACCGGCTGGAGTTTGCAGAAATTCAGTGAACGGCGGGCGTTACCGCTCGTCGGAGAGATAATTCCGCATAGAGCGCAGGGCGGACTTTTCCAGCCGGCTGACCTGCGCCTGCGAGATGCCGATTTCCCGGGCAACCTCCATCTGGGTCTGCCCCTCATAGAAACGCATGCGGATGATCTGGCGTTCGCGCTCATTGAGACGGGCGACCGCGTCCTGCAGGGCGAGGTTCTGCACCCAGTTTTCTTCTTTATTTTTCTTATCACTTAACTGATCCATGACATACAGGGTGTCGCCGCCTTCCGTGTAGACGGGCTCATACAGACTCATCGGGCTTTGGATTGCGTCGAGGGCATAGACGATATCCTCTTTTCCAATGCCGATTTCAGCGGCGATTTCCTCGATCGAAGGCTCTTTCTGGTTCTGCTTGAGATAAAGTTCGCGGGCGCAGATGGCGCGGTAGGCAGTATCCCTGAGGGAACGGCTGACGCGGATCGCATTGTTGTCACGCAGATACCGCCGGATTTCACCGATGATCATCGGCACGGCATAGGTGGAGAAACGGACGTTTAAGGTCGTGTCGAAGTTATCAATCGCCTTAATCAGGCCGATACAGCCGATCTGAAAGAGATCGTCGGCGTTTTCACTGCTGTTGGAGAAGCGCTTGATCACGCTTAAGACAAGGCGCAGATTGCCCTGAATGTAGCGTTCGCGGGCAGCAGCATCTCCTTCGCGGGCCTTTTTCAGCAGAGTCACCTTTTCTTCGGTATTCAGTACGGGAAGGCGTGATGTATTGACTCCGCACAGTTCAACTTTATTGATCGCCATGGTATGCATCCTCCTGAAACATGGAACGTATGGTTACCGTTCGTTACTGTTATACGTTCATGATTGGCAGTTGGCGGGACGAATATACGAGAGCCCGGAAAATTTCATAAAGTTTTAGTCCTTGACAAAGCTTTTGGAAAATGATTTCCTGCTATTGTAGAAACGGCGGAAAGTGTGATAAGATAAGGGAAGTGTACGAAATGCGAGGTCTTGTTTTATGATGAGTGGAAAGGAACGAAGAGAAGAGATTCTTCAAAGAATAACAAACAGTAAGACGCCGGTCTCCGGTGCAGCGCTGGCGAAGAGCTGTGAAGTCAGCCGTCAGGTGATTGTCCAGGACATTGCCCTGATCCGCGCTGCCGGATACGATGTGATTGCGACAAACCGCGGCTACATCTGCAGCAGCCCGGTGAGAGAGACGCGGGTCTTTGAGGTGAATCACACGGATGAGCAGATGCAGGACGAGCTGAATACAATTGTGGATTTCGGCGGCGTTGTGCTGGATGTGATTGTGCGTCACGAGGTTTACGGAGAACTGCGGGCGGAACTTAATATCAGTTCACGAAATAAGGTGGCACTGTTTATGGAAGAAATCCGGCAGGGAAAATCACGGCCGCTGAAGAATATCACATCAGGGGAACATTTTCATACCGTATCGGCAGACTCTGCGCAGACCCTGGATCTGATTGAAGAGGAACTGCGAAAGAAAGACTACCTGGTGCGGACTGTGAAATAGGGGAAAAAGCCCTTATTTTCACAAAAAACTGTTATTCGAAAAAATTTTAAATTTTTTTCAAAAAGGTGTTGACTTTTCTCTTAGGATAGTGTAATATACATGATGTCAGCGGGAACGAGTGATAAACAAAGAGTTCTAAAGCGACAAAGAAATGTGCGTTTAGCTCAGCTGGATAGAGCGTTTGGCTACGGACCAAAAGGTCGGGGGTTCGAATCCTCTAACGCACGGACGGTAACCGTCCTGGTGAAAATCAGGGCGGTTTTTTCGTATGCAGAATGAAAAATAAAACAAGCGGCCTTTTGGTCAGCAACCAGACGGCCGCACTTTTTGAAAAAATCATGGGGAAACAACTTGTACGCTCATTGACACAAGTGAGATACATCTCCTATAATAAAGCCAAATTTAAGATCTCGAAAGGGGACAAGTTATGGCTAAGTTAGTAATTGATGCGAACAGAAAGCTTTCAAAAATCAATAAGGAAATCCAGGGACAGTTTTCGGAGCATCTGGGAAGATGTATTTATGAAGGACTCTATGTAGGAGAAAATTCCGATATTCCGAACGTGAACGGAATGCGTACCGATGTTGTTGAAGCACTGAAAAATATCAAAGTTCCGGTATTGCGCTGGCCGGGCGGATGTTTTGCAGATGAATATCACTGGAAAGACGGTATCGGACCGAAAGAAAGCCGCAAAAAAATGATCAACACCAACTGGGGCGGTGTTGTCGAGGACAACAGCTTTGGTACCCACGAATTTTTTGAGCTCTGCCATCAGATCGGATGTGAAACCTATATCAACGGAAATATGGGAAGCGGTACTGTGCAGGAGATGTCGGAGTGGGTTGAATATATGACATTTGACGGGGTATCTCCGATGGCAGACCTTCGTGCGGAAAATGGCCACGAAAAGCCGTGGACCGTCGATTTCTTCGGCATCGGCAATGAGAACTGGGGCTGCGACGGAAATATGAATCCGGAATTCTACGGAAATATGTACCGCAGATATCAGACCTTTGTGCGTGATTACGATGGAAACAAAAAGATCCGGAAGATTGCCTGCGGCGCCAATTCGGATGATTATGAGTGGACGCAGGAAGTGATGAAAGCATGCTTCCGCAGAATCTCCCCACAGCAGCATGGCATGATGGATGGCCTGTCGCTTCATTACTATACGGTGCCGGAAACCTGGGATCACAAGGGAAGTGCAACGGAGTTTGCGGAAAAAGACTGGTATAAGACCATGAAAAAGACGATGTACATGGAAGAGCTGATCCGCCGCCACAGCGCCATTATGGATCAGTATGACCCGGACAAAAAGGTCGGTATGATCGTGGATGAGTGGGGTACCTGGTATGATGTAGAGCCTGGAACAAATCCGGGATTTCTGTATCAGCAGAATACCATGCGTGACGCACTGGTCGCAGGGATCAACCTGAATCTTTTCAACAAACACAGCGACCGCGTCAAGATGGCAAATATCGCACAGATGGTCAATGTTCTGCAGTCGATGATCCTGACCGAGGGGGAAAAGATGGTCAAAACTCCGACGTATCATGTTTTCGATCTGTATCAGGTACATCAGGAAAATGATCTTCTGGCAAGCTCTCTGGAAACGGAGCAGGTTGGTCTGGAAGATGAATACATGGTTCCGAATCTGACGGAATCTGTTTCGGTAGATGCCAACGGTGTACTTCATATTACGATGACGAATGTGGATCTGGAGAAAGCATATCCGGTAGAGGCGGTACTTCTTGGAAAAGAAGTCGGCGAGATCAAAGCCGAGATCGTAACCGGCCATATGCAGGATAAAAACACCTTTGAAGCGCCGGAGACGGTTGGCGTTCAGGGCTTTGACGGTGTGCAGGCAACAAAAGAGGGAATTTCCTTTACCATTCCGGCATGCAGTGTGCTTCATATCGCCGTAAAATAGGGAAACCATAAAAACCAGAAGATATTTGGGATGAAAAAAGATTCGGTTCCGGAGGAGTTTGATGGACGGAAATACCAGGATCTGTAAAAAATGCCTGCTTCGTGAGATGGACGAGGCAGGCTTTTTTCAGAATATGTACGATTATATTGCGAGAATTCCGGCGGACGATAAAACGCCGGAGGAGGAATACGAGCGGCGGCTTTCGATCTGTAAGGGATGCGAAAAGCTGCTGTCCGGCATGTGCCGCATGTGCGGCTGCTACGTGGAGATGCGGGCAGCGATTGAACTGCGGGACTGCCCGGGGAAAAAGTGGTAGTAAAAGAGAAACCCCGCACAGCGGATCCTGTGAAAACAACGGATCCCTGTGCGGGGTTTTGAGAATCAGCGAAGTCGGTAAGATCAGTTGGGACTCGTTTGCGTCTCCGGTGCGACTTTCGGATCCTTGAAATAGCGGGACAGCTCGGCACGGAGATGAACAGCGTCAGAAACTCAGCGACCGGAATTGACAGCCACACACCGTTGGTGCCAAGCACGAGCGGCAGAAGCAGCGCGGAGAGAACGATAAAGACGAAGGTTCGCAAAAAGGAAATCAAAGCAGAGGTCTTTCCGTCTGACAGTGCCGTAAAAATGCCGGAGGCGACGATATTCGTACCGCAGAACAGATAGGCGATGGAGAACAGGTAACCACCGTGGCGGGTCAGTTCAAAGCCATAGGTGCCTTTCTGCATGAAAACAGCGGAAATAACAGGAGAACCGAAGGCAGCCACAAGTGCAATGATCACAGAGCTTACCACAACGAAACGGATACTGATGCGGTAAAGCCGGATCAGCCGCTGTTTGTTCCGGCTGCCGTAGTTGAAGCTGAACACAGGTGCAACGCCGATACTGTAGCCGAGGTACAGCGCAACAAAGAGAAACTGTCCGTACAGAATCGCCGTGATGGCGGCAACACCGATTTCGCCCTCAAATTTCAGCATCAGCATGTTGAAAAGGTAAGTGACAACGGCTGCAGAAAGATTGCTGACCATCTCGGAGGAACCGTTGAAGCAGCTTGTGGAGAGCAGGCCTTTGGAAAATTCCGGCCTGGTGAAACGAAGGCCTTTTCGGGCAAAGGTAAAGTATAAAATACCGGCAACGGCCGGGATACACTGGCCAAGGCCGGTGGCAAGGGCCGCTCCCGCAACACCAAGATGGAGCGGAACGACAAACAGATAGTCCAGAAGCATGTTGGTAATGCCGGCGGACACCGTAAGGGAAAGTCCGAGTCCCGGGCGCCCTGCCGTTACAAAGAAGGACTGGAACAGCGCCTGGAGAAGACAGACCGGGGCAAAGAAAAGGATCGTCCGCAGATAGGCGGTACCGTAATCCATCAGCACCGGCGTTGCACCGAGCAGACTGCAGATCTGACGGCAAAACAGGTTGCCGAGCACTGCGCCCAGAATACCGATGATCAGTGTGGTAAGGGTAAGGGCCGAAAAGTTACGGTTGGCTTCCTCCTGTTTTCCCTGTCCGATCTTTGCGGCGACAACGGCGCTGCCTCCAGTACCGAACATGATGCCGACGGCAAGAAGAATGCTGACGGCAGGATAGACGATATTGGCGGCGGAAAGCGCCATGCTGTCCACGTACTGTGCGATGAAAAAGCCATCCACAATACTGTAGAGAGACATAAAGATCATCATGATGATCGATGGAAACGCAAACTTCAGCAGAGAGCGGAAGTTGAAATCCTTGGCGAGTGACTGGCTCATAATCAAAAACCTCCTTTTTATGTGTGAAAAGCCTTTTTCAGACACGCTTTAGATGGGAAAGATTTCTTGTGAAAATTTGAATCGTTTGCTATTATAAAGGATAGGGTAACCCTATAGTCAAGTGCAAAAAAGGTGAAAAACAGGAAAAATTCCGAGAGCACATATTCAGGAAAAGGAGTCAGAAATGGGAAAACAGGAGTATTTAAGCGCGGGGCGATTTGCAGCGCTGGTAGGCACGACAAAGGAAACGCTCTTCCATTATGATGAGATTGGGCTGTTCGTACCAAAAAGAAGAGGGACAAACGGCTACCGGTATTATGCGATGGATCAGATGGAAACGTTTGATGTGATCGGAATGCTGCGGGAGCTGGGCATGCCGCTGGCAGAGATTCGAAATTATCTGGAACAGCGAAGTCCTGAAAAATTCGGAGTACTGCTGGAACAGGAGGAGAAGGTGGTGCGCGAAAAAATGCAGCGGCTCCGCGAGATGCAGCGCTGGATTGGGGAAAAGAAGCGGTTTCTGGCACAGGCATCGGCGGAATGCCGTGAGGCGTTTGAAAAAGATCCCTTCTGTCCTGTGGGGATCCATACCCTTCCATTGCAGTATCTTGTCACAAACCACAGCGAGTCAGCGGATAATCTGGCAGTCAATCAGAAAATCGGAGAGCTCTATGCTTACTGCGGGCAATACGGAAATCGAAGTTCGTATAATGTGGGGTTTGTTCAGAAACGGGAAACACTGGAAACGGGGAATTTTCTGGATTACCGTGATTTCTATCTGATTTTTGATCGTGTGCCGGCGAAAGTGCGATACACGGTTCGGCCGGAGGGAGAGTATCTTTGCTATTATTATAAAGGAACATGGCAGGGAATTGAAGCGGCGTACCGGAAGCTGTTCCGATATGCCACGGAACAGAAATTTTTGCTGGATGACCGCTTTTATGAGGAATATATGGTGGACGCGCTGACCAGTCAGGAAATGGAACAGTATATTACGAGAATCGCCGTAAAAATTTTAAGATAGACAGGTAAGAGGGGAAAAAACAAGATTTTCACAAACTTTTTTCATTCTCCTCTTGACCATGACGCAACGTCACCCATTATAGTGAGGGTACAACAAGTTGAATTGACATAAAACTGAGACGATAAACACACCAAAAAGGAGAAAAAGCATGAAAGTATTAGTAACAGGCGGAGCCGGATTTATCGGCGGAAACTTCGTACATCACATGGTAAACAAATACCCGGATTATCAGATCGTAAACCTGGACCTGCTGACCTATGCGGGAAACCTGGAGACTCTGAAACCGGTTGAGGACAAACCGAACTACAAATTTGTAAAAGGTGATATCGCAGACGAAGCTTTCATCATGGATCTGTTTGAAAAAGAGAAATTTGACGTTGTTGTCAACTTCGCAGCAGAGAGCCATGTAGACCGTTCCATCGAGGATCCTGGCATCTTTGTTCAGACCAACGTAATGGGAACCCGTGTACTGCTGGATGCTTCCAGAAAATTCGGCGTAAAGAGATATCATCAGGTATCTACCGATGAAGTTTACGGAGACCTTCCGCTGGATCGCCCGGACCTGTTCTTTACAGAGAATACCCCGATCCACACCTCCAGCCCGTACTCTGCATCCAAAGCAAGCGCAGACCTGTTTGTACTGGCTTACCACAGAACCTTCGGTACCCCGGTTACCGTTTCCAGATGCTCCAACAACTACGGCCCGTATCACTTCCCGGAAAAGCTGATTCCGCTTATGATCAGCCGCGCACTGGCAGACGAAGAGCTTCCGGTATACGGAAACGGTGAGAATGTCAGAGACTGGCTGCACGTATCCGACCATTGTGAAGCAATCGACCTGATTATCCATAAAGGTAAAGTAGGCGAGGTTTACAACATTGGCGGACACAACGAGAGAACAAACCTTCAGGTAGTACAGACCATCCTGAAAGCTCTGGACAAACCGGAATCTCTGATCAAATACGTAAAAGACCGCCCGGGCCATGACAGAAGATATGCAATCGACCCGACCAAGATCGAGACGGAACTTGGATGGAAACCAAAATACAATTTCGATACCGGAATTGCACAGACAATCCAGTGGTATCTGGACAATGAAGACTGGTGGAAACACATCATCAGCGGTGAGTATCAGAACTACTTTGCTGAGATGTACAAAGACCGTCTGTAAGAGAGAAAAGTGAAATGCAAAGGCCGCAAAAAAGCGGCTTTTGCGAAGGAGTGGTGGATATGGATCAATATTATACCACTGGTGAATTTGCCCGGATGGCCCATGTGACCATTCGGACAATTCGCTATTACGACAAAAAAGGGCTGCTGAAGCCAAGCTTTATCAACGAGTCCGGTTATCGGATGTATTCGGATGAGGATTTTCTGAAGCTGCAGAAAATTTTATCGCTGAAATATCTCGGATTTTCCCTGAATGAGATCGGAAATATGACGATTCACGATACGAGTGCGGATATTCTGAAATCATTGAAAATGCAGATCGGACTTGTGCACAAGAAGATGGAAAATCTGGAGCAGATGGAAAAGGCGCTGCAGAATACGACACAGATTCTGGAGGAGACGAACCAGATCGACTGGACCGGCATTCTGAACCTGATTCATCTGACCGATATGGAAAAGATGCTGGTGGAGCAGTACAAAAACGGGGAAAACCTGAATATCCGTATTTCGCTGCACGAGCAGTATTCCCAAAATAAAAAGGGATGGTTCCCGTGGCTTCTGGAACAGATGGATTTTGACGGTGCGCGCCGGATTCTGGAGATTGGCTGCGGAAACGGACAGCTCTGGAAAAAAGCGGAGCCATCCGTGCTGAAAGGAAAGTATATCTGTCTGTCTGACCTGTCGGACGGCATGATCCGGGATGCGGCGGAAAATCTGGGAGAAGAAAAGGCATCCTGTTTTGATTTCCGGACACTGGACTGCCAGAAGCTTCCGTTTCCGGATGCGGAATACGACCGGATTATTGCAAATCATGTTTTGTTCTATGTCCAGAATCTGTCCCGCGGTCTGCAGGAAATCAGCCGTGTGCTTTCAGATGACGGCGTGTTCTACTGCAGTACGTATGGAAAAGGCCATATGAAAGAGATTACCGATCTGGTACAGGAGTTTGATCCGCAGATCAATCTTTCGGAGGTGGCGCTGTATACTATTTTTGGTCTGGATCACGGAGAAAAGCAGTTAAAGCCTTATTTTGGCAGCGTAGAGAAAAGAATCTACGAGGACAGTCTTTGGGTCGACCGGCCGGAGCCGCTTCTGGACTATATCCTTTCCTGCCATGGAAATCAGAATGAGTATCTGTATCCGAGACAGCGGGAATTCAAAGAATTTCTGGAAAAGAAAATTCAGAAACACGGCGGAATTGCGATCACAAAAGAGGCAGGGGTTTTCATCTGCAGAAAATAACGGGAGAGGCCGACATGAAAATGGAGGTCTCTTTTTTATCCCTCATTTTAGGCAAGTTTGACAAAAATGTTAAAAAATAAATACAGAGTATGTTTTTTGTATTGCCAGAGATCACAAAAGGATGTATACTAAAGTAGAATGTCTAAGTATACGTGACTTGAAGAAAGAACACAAAAAGAGGGATAAGGTATGAAGGAATTATTTGATGTACACTGCCATATGGTCCCGGGGGTAGACGACGGTGCAGCTGACCTGGAAGAGTCGCTGGCGATGCTGAAAATGCAGCACGAGGACGGGGTCAGGAAGATTATCATCACACCGCATTATCGGCGGCGGATGTTTGAAACACCGGCAAAAAAGGTACATGAGCAGTTTCTGAAACTGCAGGAAGCGGCAAAAAAGGAATATCCGGATATGTCGCTTTATCTCGGGTGTGAACTTCACTCGAACATGGATCTTCAGGATATCCTGGAAAAACGGAAATATGTGACCATGGCCGGTTCATCCTATGTTCTGTTGGAATTTTCCGAGGGAGATTCCGCACAGCATATCCGTGAGAGAGTCTACAATGTACTGTCCTGCGGTTACGAACCGATTATCGCGCATGTGGAGCGCTATCAGGCAACGGTAAAGAGCGTCGGATTTTCCAGCGATCTGGTGGATATGGGCGCAAGACTGCAGGTGAATGTGGAAAGTATACTTGGAAAGTATACGTGGGGGGCAAAACGCTACTGCAGAAAACTGATGAAGGAAGATCTGCTCGGTTTTGTCGGCAGCGATTCCCACAACACAAAAACACGTATTCCCAACATAGGAGCAGGCGCTGCCTATGTTTCAAAAAAAATGGGAGAGGCATATGCCGAAAGGATTTTCCACGATAATCCGATGGAAATCTTAAGGGATGCCGGAGAAATCTAAAAAAAGTCAGGAGAAGAAGATGGAAACGAATCAACAGAATCAGGATGAAATTGAAATCGATTTACTGGAACTGCTTCGTGTGCTCTGGAGCAAAATTGGCTATGTGATTTTAGCTGCATTGGCACTTGGCCTTCTGATGGTACTGGTCAGCAAAGTATTTATGAAGCCGCAGTATGAATCGACGACAAAAATGTATGTACTGTCAAAACAGGACAGCAGCAGTACTGTAACAAGTGGAGATCTGCAGGCAAGTTCTCTTTTAACCAAAGACTATGCGGAGCTGATTCAGAGCCGTCAGGTTGTTGAAACCGTTATTGCACAGTTAAATCTGGATCTTACCTATGAGGAGTTTTTGAACAAAATTACTGTTACTACACAGAACGATACGCGTATCCTTTCGATTACAGTAAAAGACGAAGATCCGTATGTAGCAAGCCAGATGGCGGATGCAATCCGTGTAGCAGCATCAGATCATATTCAGAACGTTATGAACACAGAAGCTGTAAATGTGGTAGATGAGGCGAATATTCCAGATGAGCCGGTAAGCCCAAGTATTAAGAAAAACGGGCTGATCGGTGCAATAGCAGGGGCATTTATCGCGATTGTCATCATCATTATTGTTTATCTGACAAATGACACCATCCAGACCTCCGAAGATGTAGAACGTTATCTGGGTGTTAGTACACTCGGCATAATTCCTCTTGCAGAAGGACAGAAAAAGAGCAAGAAGAAAAACAAAAACGGCCGTGGAAGAAAGAAATAAGGGAGGATACGGAACGTGAATCAGGTAGTAGTAAAACAGGAAAAATCAGGCTATCAGATTGTGGAAGCCTACAAATCTCTTCGGACCAACCTTCAGTTCTGCGGAGAAGATAAGAAAGTAATCGCGGTTACAAGCTGTACACCAAATGAGGGAAAGAGCAGTGTTTCTATGCAGCTCGGCATTTCTCTTGCAGAGAGCGGAAAAAGAGTGATTTTGATCGATGCCGATCTTCGGAAATCGGTTCTTCTTGGAAGAACGAAAACACAGAAATCTGTTCGCGGACTGGCACACTTCCTGTCCGGTCAGGCAACTCTGGAGGATGTCATCTGTTCTACCAATGTAAAGAACTTTTACATGATTTATTCCGGCCCGTTTCCGCCGAATCCGGCAGAGCTTCTGGGGGGAAAGAACTTCCGAAGTCTTTTAAATGCACTTCGTAAAGTTTACGATTATGTGATTGTGGATACTCCTCCGCTTGGAAGCGTTATCGACAGTGCAATCGTTGCAGAAATCTGTGATGGTTCAATCATGGTCATTGAGTCCGGTGTGATCAGCTATCGTTTTGCACAGGAAGTAAAGAGCCAGCTCGAGAGAAGTAACTGCCCGCTGCTTGGCGTTGTCCTGAACAAGGTGGATATGCAGAAACAGGCGTATGGTAAATACGGAAAATACGGTCAGTACAAATACGGAGATTACGGCCAGGAGGAGGACGATTAACTGCCATGAAAAAAGGGATTGTTGCAGGTTTGATTGTCCTGTGCGTGGCGCTAGGAGCCGGTACAGCAGCTGTCGTAGTGACGGACGACCGAAAAGGCCCGGAAATCGAGCTTCCAGCTGATGGGGATGTAACGTATGAGGAAGGCAGTGATACAGCGCCTTTGCTGGAAGGCGTTACTGCAACGGATGAGAAAGACGGAGATGTGACAGATTCGCTGGTGATTGAAAACATTTTCCCGAACGATGACCATACCAGTGCATCGGTTGTTTATGCCGCAAAGGACAGTCACAATAATGTATCAAAAGCAACACGCCGCGTGAATTATAAAGCTGCAGCGGAAGATACCCCGGCGGAAAATGAGGCTACGCAGGAAACGGATAACAGTGGGGCGGCAGATGAGTCTGCACCGGCAACAGAGGAGCCGCAGCAGAATGACACAGAGGGCACAAAAAATGAGACAGATGCGCAGATGGAAATCGAAGCACTGCCGGCGGAAAGCCCAAAACTGTACCTGAATACGTATGAAGTAACAGTGGAAGCCGGAAACGATCTGGACAAAACCAGCTATATCAAAGAGATGACCGATGATGCAGACAGCCAGGAGTCACTCTTTAACCAGATTGAGATCGACGGCGATGTGGATACTGCAGTGCCGGGAGATTACACGCTGACGTATCATGTGACGGACAGCGATGGAAACAGATCAAATGCAGCGGTGCTTACCGTACACGTTCAGTAAGAATAGAAGAACTGCTCTGATGGGGATGCCCGATCGGGGCAGTTCTTTTTTCAAGTTTTTACGGCGCGAGTAAAATTTGACAGCCCAAAATGAGTATGGTAGAGTGAGAAAGAAAGGCGGCAGAAGGGGGCAGAGGAGATGCTTCGAATCTGGCAGAAAACAGAAAAACAGAAGCTGGAGCCGGTAGGAATGGGAACGGCGTTCCCCTTTTTAAAGGAAAAGAACCATGTAGTTTCTATCATCGGCGGCGGCGGAAAAACGACGCTGCTGTACGAGATGGCAGGCTTTTGTGTAAAAAACGATCAGAAGGTACTGGTGACAACTTCGACGCACATTTACCGTCCGCCGAAGGAATGGCATGACCAGAGTCTGGAAGCGGTCGAAAGAAAATTTCGCACAGGCCGCGCAGCGATTATCGGGAGTGCCTGCCGGGATACGGAAAAGCTTTCCATGCCGGAAACGGAACTATTTGAAGCGGCACGCAAAAAGGCCGATCTGACGCTGATCGAGGCGGACGGCGCGAGGCACCTGCCGTGCAAGGCACCGGCGGAACATGAACCGGCGCTGCTTTCCTCTTCAGATCTTGTGATTGGTGTGACAGGTCTTTCGGCACTGGGACAGCCGCTTGGCAAGGGCTGCTTTCGGGCAGAACGGGCGGCGGAACTGCTTGGCTGTACGATGGAACACCATATCACGGAAGAAGATCTGGCACGGCTGATCGCATCGGAACAGGGACAGCAGAAGGATTTGAAAGGCAGAACGTTTTATGCGGTACTGCACCAGTATGAGGAAAAAGAACACCGGGCGGCCGCAGAGAAACTTGTGGAGCTGCTGCGCAGGCAGGGGATCGAGCATGTTCTGGTTACGTGCGCGACAGGAAACAGAAGACAAAGCGGTGAGAACACGAATCCCTGGTATGGGAGAGCAGAGCTTCCCGTGCGTGAAGCGGAAGAAGAGTGGGAACCCGGAGAATAAAACGGAAATAGAACGGAGGAGACAGATGGCGGAATTTACCCATTTTAAGAAAGACGGCAGCGCCGTCATGGTCGATGTCCATGAGAAGCCGGACACGTACCGGGCAGCATCGGCGACGGGAACCATACAGGTAAGCCCGGAGGTATTTGCAGCCGTGCGGGACCATACGGCGAAAAAAGGCGATGTGCTCGGTGTTGCACGGCTGGCAGGCATCATGGGGGCGAAAAAGAATGCGGAGTTGATTCCGCTGTGCCACATTGTGCCGCTGACGAACTGCGAAGTGACATTTACCACGGACGAGAATACAAATTCTATTACGGCCGTGTGCACCACATCATGTGTCGGAAAGACCGGCGTGGAGATGGAGGCGCTGACTGGTGTTTCCACAGCGCTGCTCACGATCTACGATATGTGCAAGGCGATGGACCGCGGCATGGTGATTCGTGATATCCACATTCTGGAAAAGGACGGCGGAAAGAGCGGTCATTATATCTATCAGAAAGAGGAAAAATAAAGCATGGCAGAAAAGAAAGATTTCCCGGTTTTCCGGGTGGGAATTGTAACGTTAAGTGACAAAGGATATCAGGGCGAGCGCGAGGATAAGAGCGGCCCAAAGATCAAAGAGCTGCTTCCGGCGGAGCAGTATGAGGTCGTTTCGATGCGTCTTCTGCCGGATGAGCGGGCGATGATCGAGGAGGAACTGATCCGGCTTGCCGATCTGGAGCAGTGCGATCTTGTCCTCACGACAGGCGGCACGGGATTTTCCATGCGGGATGTGACACCGGAGGCAACTCTGGCGGTATCCGGCCGTGTGGCACCTGGCATCGCGGAGGCGATCCGCGCGGGCAGCATGGCGATCACAAAACGGGCGATGCTGAGCCGGGCAGTGAGTGCAATCCGTCATCGGACGCTGATTATCAATCTGCCGGGAAGCCCGAAGGCGGTGGAAGAGAGTCTTGGATTTGTACTTGATACCCTGCCGCATGCGCTGGGACTTCTGCGCGGAACGGACGGAGAGTGCGGAAGAAGCTGAAAAAAGAGGGAACAGGTAACGATGGAAGAAGAAAAAATTATTTTCTGTAAGAGCGGCGGCTGTACGGCAAAGCTCGGGGCAGGCGTGCTCGAACATATTTTGGAGAAGCTGCCGAAAGGGGAAAAGGATCCGAATCTGCTGGTGGGCTATGACAGCAAAGACGATGCATCCGTCTACCGGCTGACGGACGACCTTGCGATGGTCCAGACGCTGGATTTCTTTCCGCCGGTGGTGGAGGATCCGTACACGTTTGGAAAAATTGCGGCGGCGAATGCCTTAAGCGACATCTATGCGATGGGCGGAGAGGTGCGGACAGCCTGAATATCGTCTGCTTTCCGGAACAGATGGATCTGAATGTCCTCGGAGAAATCATGCGCGGCGGCGCGGAAAAGGTGCAGGAGGCGGGCGGATCGCTCTCCGGCGGTCATTCGATTGCGGATGACAGTGTAAAATACGGCCTTTCTGTCACGGGAACCGTGCATCCGGACCGGATCTGGCAGAACAATACGGGCCGCGTGGGTGATCTGCTCATTCTGACGAAACCGCTCGGAACCGGCATTCTCTGTGCGGCGCACCGCGTCGGGGAGGAAAACCCGGGTGGATTTCAAAAGGCAGTGGAATCGATGATGACGCTGAATAAGTACGCCTCGGAGACGGCACGGAAGTATAACATTCATGCCTGTACCGATGTAACGGGCTTTAGTTTCCTAGGACATCTGCATGAGATGATGGAGTCGGGCGTGTCCTGCCATATCTGGGCGGATCAGATTCCGGTGTTCCCGGGGGCTGTGGAAGCGGCGGAGGAGTTTCTGATCACTGCGGCAGGCCAGCGGAACCGGAATCATCTGGAGCAGCATGTGACCTTTAAGGATATACCGTTCGGCATGCAGGAGGTGCTGTTTGACCCGCAGACATCGGGAGGGCTTCTGATGGCCGTGGATGCCGTGGATGCAGAAAAAATGCAGAGAAAACTGCTGGAGCAGGGGATTCCGGCAGCAATCGTTGGAAAAATCACAGAGCCGGCAGGAACCGAAATTTATGTGACACAGAGCAGGAAATGGTAAGGCAGGGAGGATGAAAAATGGCAGAGATGGAGAAAAAGACAGTAAACGCAATGGGTGATGTGTGCCCGGTACCGCTGGTAAAGGCAAAAAATGCGATTGCAGAACTTGCGGGAAGCGGAAAAGTGGAGGTTCTGGTGGATAATGAAATCGCCGTGCAGAACCTGGAAAAAATGGCGCAGCAGAAAGGATATGGCTTTCTGGTAAAAGAGAAGAAAGAAAAAGAGTATCATGTGGAGTTCACCGTATCGGAAACAGAGCCGGCTGAAACAGAAGAGAAAACCGTATGCCTCGTACCGGCGGCAAAGAAAACAAAACTCGTCGTTCTTTCTGCAGACATATGGGCGAAGGAGCCGAGGAGCTGGGTAAAATTCTGATGAAGAGCTTCCTTTATGCACTGACCCAGCAGGATGAGCTGCCGGATACGATTCTGTTCTACAACGGCGGTGCAAAGTTGACCTGCGAGGGTTCCGAGTCCCTGGAGGATCTGAAAGATCTGGCAGCGCGCGGCGTTGAAATTCTGACCTGTGGAACATGCCTGAACTTCTACGGCATCACCGAAAAGCTGCAGGTCGGCAGTGTGACCAACATGTATGACATCGTGGAGCGCATGAGCAGCGCAGACCGCGTGATTAAGCCATGATTTACCTCGATTCGGCGGCAACGTCGCTGTGGCATCCAAAAGAAGCAGAGGAGCGTATGATCCAGGCACTGCACGGCTGTGGAAATGCAGGCCGCGGTGCACACGATGCGACACTGGATGCGGGCCGCATCGTCTTTGAGACGAGAATGCGGCTGGCAGAGTTGTTTCACGCGGAGAGTCCGGAGCGGATTGCATTTACGTGCAACGATACGGAGGCACTGAACACGGCAATTTTCGGACTCTTCGGGCCGGGGGATCATGTGATCACGACAGTCTGCGAGCATAATTCCGTTCTGCGCCCGCTGTATGCACTGGAAAAACAGGGACTGGAGCTTTCCGTGATTCCGGCGGATGTATCTGGAAGGATCGATTACGATCAGATGGAAGCGGCAGTGCGGAAAAACACGAAAGCGTTTGTCGTTACGCATGCCTCCAACCTGACCGGAAATATCACGGATCTTGCGCGGGTGTGCGAAATTGCGGAACGCCATTCCCTGCGTCTGATCGTCGATGCGGCGCAGACAGCGGGGATTCTGCCGATTGATGTACAGAAAAGCGGGATCGACGTGCTCTGTTTTTCCGGCCACAAGGGACTATTAGGGCCGCAGGGAACCGGCGGAATCTACGTCCGTCCCGAACTTTCGATCCGGCCGCTCAAAATGGGCGGAAGCGGAATCCGAAGCTATGAAAAAGAACAGCCTGCGGCGATGCCGGAGCACCTGGAAGCGGGAACTTTAAATGTCCACGGAATTGCGGGACTTCTGGGAGCGCTGGAATATCTGGAGAAGACGGGGATTGAAATGATTTACAAAAGAGAGAGGGAGCTGATGCACCTCTTTCTGGAGAAAATTCAGGGAATCCCGGGACTTACTTTATATGGAACAGACGATCTGCAGCAGCGGGTACCAACGGCGGCATTAAACATCGGCTCCTGTGATTCGGGATATGTCAGCGACTGGCTGTATGAGAACTATGGTATTGCAGTCCGAAGCGGGGCACACTGCGCGCCGTTGATGCACGAAGCACTCGGGACACGGGAGCAGGGAGCCGTGAGGTTCAGCTTTTCCCATGTACTGACGGAAGAAGAAGTCCGGATTGCCGCGCAGGCTCTGCGGGAGTTTGCCGAAGAAGAAATGCAGCAGTGAGAGAGTCGGCAGCCGGCATCCGGGATACAAAAGAAGCTGGAAAAAGGAAGAAACGATATGAGACAGCGAAAAGAAACCTGGATTCTGACGTTTGCGGGGACAACGCAGGCGATGCAGATGGAGCAGTATGCGAGAGCACACGGCCTGCCGGGAAGGATGATCCCCGTTCCGCGGGAAATTACGGCGGGCTGCGGCCTTTCCTGGAAGGCAGCGCCGGAAGAGGGAAAAGAAATCCTTGCGGCACTTCAGACGGCGGGACTTGCCTATGAGGCGGAGTACCGTGTGCTGCTGTAGAGGTGTGAGGTGGAGATGGAAGAAAAAGAAGAAACATTACGACAGAAGCTGCGGTACGACATGCGGCTGCGCGTCAGCCGGACGGATCATGCCTTCGGTCCCGGTGTGGCGGAGCTGATGGAGCATGTGGAAGCAACCGGCTCCCTTTCGAAGGGCTGCAAATGCATGCAGATGGCGTACTCGAAGGGATGGAAAATCTTAAAGCGCGCCGAGGAGGATCTCGGCATCCCGCTGGTACAGGGCAACCGGGGCGGCAGCAACGGCGGCCAGACGGTACTGACCCCGGAGGGAAAAGAATTCCTGAAGCGGTACCGGAAGTTTGAACAAGAAGTCCGCGCAGGCGCCGATGCGTCGTTTCAGAAGTGGTTTGGAACAGAAGAAAAATAACATTTTTTACGGGGACACGTTGACAAAACGGGTCCTTTCCTGTATTTTTATTAATGGAAAAAGCGTTATTCTCGCACGAGAATAACGAGGCAGACCGCGGAAGACGGAAGAAAACGGCGGCTGCTGAAACGAAAGAAGGAAGACAGCGAAGATGAAAAAGAAAGATCTGATCGTGGTACGGGGAGCAGGAGATCTTGCAACCGGTACGATCCATCGTCTGAAAAAAGCGGGCTTTCGTCTGCTGGTTCTGGAAGCAGAGCACCCGGCGGCGATCCGGCGGCAGGTGGCTTTGAGCGAAGCGGTATATGCCGGCAGTGCAGGGTAGAGGACGTGGAAGCCGTGCGCATGGACGTGGATCTCGCAGAGAAAAAGAACCGGAAAGAACTTCTGGAACAGGAAATGGAACGGATCTGGAAGAAAGATGGTGTTCCGGTGCTCGTGGATCCGGCGGGACTAAGCATTGCAGCACTTCGCCCGGCCGTCGTGGTCGATGCGATTCTGGCGAAGAAAAATCTCGGGACGACAAAAGAGATGGCGCCGCTTGTGATTGCCCTCGGACCGGGCTTTACGGCAGGAGAAGATGTGGATGTTGTAATTGAGACGAAGCGCGGTCATAATCTTGGACGCGTGATCCGAAGCGGAAGCGCGGTTCCGAACACTGGCATTCCGGGCATCATCGGCGGGTACGGAAAAGAGCGTGTGATGCATGCACAGGCGGAAGGTATTCTGCGGAATGCGGCTTCGATCGGAGACATTGTGGAAGCCAGGGCTGTGATTGCAGAGATTGAGACAGAAAACGGGACGGTACCTGTGGAAGCATCTCTCTCCGGTCTGCTGCGCGGGCTGATCCGCGACGGCTATCCGGTGACGAAGGGATTTAAGATTGCGGACATCGATCCGCGGAAAGAAGAACTGCAGAACTGCTTCACGATTTCCGATAAGGCGCGGTGCATCGCCGGAAGCGTGCTGGAAGTGATCTGCGGGGAACTGGAATAGATTCAAATAGAAAAAGTGAGGCGTTTCAGATGAAACTGATGAAAACAGAAGACGCGGTAGGCCAGGTGCTCTGCCACGATATTACACAGATTATCAAAGGTGTGACAAAAGATGCGGTATTCCGCAAAGGCCACATCATTACAGAAGAAGATATTCCAGTGCTGTTAAGTGTCGGAAAGGACAACATTTACATCTGGGAAAAGGACGATACAATGCTGCATGAAAATGAGGCGGCACAGATTCTTTACGATATATGTAAAAACGATCACATGCATCCGTCCGATGTCAAAGAAGGAAAAATTGAACTGATCGCGGACTGCGACGGTCTTTTGAAAGTGGACCGCGAGAAGCTGAAAAAAGTAAACAGCCTCGGCGAGATGATGATTGCGACGCGCCACGGTGATACATACGTGAAAAAAGGCGACAAACTGGCGGGAACGAGAATTATTCCGCTCGTCATCAAAAAAGAGAAGATGGAGACGGCACAGGCAGTCTGTTCCGATGGGCCGATCCTGACCTTAAAGCCGTTCCACAAGAAAAAATTTGCGGTTCTGACAACGGGAAATGAAGTGTATTACCATCGGATCGAGGACACCTTCACACCGGTTATTCAGGAAAAGCTGGCAGAATTCGGTGCGGAGATGATCTTTCATGAGGTTTACGATGATGATGCATCGAAGATCACAGACGGATGCCGCCGCGCGATGGAAGCGGGTGCCAATCTTGTCTTCTGCACCGGAGGAATGAGTGTGGATCCGGACGACAAGACGCCGCTGGCGATCAAAAATACCGGAGCACGCATCGTTTCCTACGGCGCGCCGGTGCTGCCGGGAGCCATGTTCCTTCTGGCGTATGCCGAAAACGGAACACCGATCGTCGGCCTGCCGGGATGCGTCATGTATTCGAAACGGACGATTTTCGATCTTATCCTGCCGCGCCTCATTGCAGATGATGAGGTGACAGCGGAGGAGCTGGCCGGTCTTGGCGAGGGCGGTCTCTGCCTGAACTGCAAGGTCTGCACCTTCCCGAACTGCGGTTTTGGAAAAGGAAGATAGACGATGAAGGATCAGTATGGCAGAACGATAGATTACCTGCGGATTTCCATCACGGACGCGTGCAATTTGAGATGCCGGTACTGTATGCCGGAGAGTGCGGCGGGCTGTGCACTGGAGCAGGCGGAACAGAATCCGCCGCTTACCGTCGAAGAGATGCTGAAGATTGTGCACGCCGCGGCTGGGCTCGGCATCACGCATTACCGGATTACCGGAGGGGAACCGCTGGTAAGAAAAGAGTGCGTGGAGCTGGTGCAGAAAATAAAAGCAGTGCCGGGCACCGCATCCGTTGGGATCACGACGAATGGCGTGCGCCTGGCATCGTGTGCGAGGGATCTGAAGGCGGCCGGCTGTGACAGTGTGAATGTGAGCCTGGATACCGTGGATGCGGCAGAGTTTGCGGCGCTTACCGGACGCGATGCGCTGGAGCAGGTAAAGCAGGGCATCTGCGCGGCCAAAGAGGCGGGTCTTTTAGTGAAGCTGAATGCGGTGCATCGAAAAGAACTGCATGCGCAGGAACTGATTGAATTTGCAGAGCAGGAAAAAGTCCCGGTGCGGTTCATCGAGGTGATGCCGGTGGGCGCCGGAAAATCGTACGTGGGTCCGTCGAATGAGGCGCTGAAAACAGAGCTGGAACAGTGGTATGGGGCATGTACGCCGGACCTGGAAAAAGAAGGAAACGGTCCTGCGGCTTATGTGCGGTACGAAAAGCTGTCGATGCCCGTCGGCTTTATCAGCGCGATCCACGGAAAGTTCTGCGGAAGCTGCAACCGCGTACGGCTGACAAGCCGCGGCTTTTTAAAGCTCTGCCTCTGCTATGAGAACGGCGTGGATCTGCGGGAGGTTCTGCAGAACGGAACGGCGGCGGATCTGCGGGATGTGATGGCACAGGCAATCTTAAAAAAGCCGATGGAACACTGCTTTGAGCGGCCGAAGGATATGACAGAGCACCACCTGATGTCCGGCATCGGCGGATGAAATGACGGCGGTTCGAAAAGAAGAGGAAACAAAAGAAATGGGAAAAATCATAGGAATCTGTATCAGTGAAAAACGGGGAACGGCAAAGCACGAGGTGCAAACGGCGAAGCTGGTGGAAGACTGGGGCATCGAGGGCGATGCACACGCCGGGCACTGGCACCGCCAGGTGAGCCTTTTGTCGTATGAAAAAATAGAAGCCTTCCGTGCAAAGGGGGCGGATATTCCGCTCGGCGCCTTCGGGGAAAACCTGATCGTGGAAGGATATGATTTCCGGAATCTGCCGGTCGGCACGCGGTTTTCCTGCGGGGATGCGCTGCTTGAGATGACGCAGATCGGAAAGGAGTGCCACAGCCACTGCGAGATTTTCAAACGCATGGGTGAATGCATCATGCCGCGGGAGGGCGTTTTCGCGGTGGTGCTGCGCGGCGGCACGATTCAAAAGGGTGACACCATCGAACTGGTGACGGAAAAGTAGACCAGAGATCAGACACAAGGAGAGGAAACATGGACGAACTTTACCGGAAACTGCTTGCACAGCTGGAAGAGGGACGGGACACGGTTCTTGCCTTTATCACCGAAGGGGACGGCTCCATTCCGCGCACGACGGGCGCCTATATGCTGGTCGGCCGGGAAGGACGGATTTTCGGAACTATCGGCGGCGGAAACCTGGAATATCAGGCGGTTCTGCATGCGCAGGAGCTGGTGCAGGAGAAGAAAAGTGAATACAGAGAATACGATCTCGGAACCGGAGAGGGGAAGGGGCTTGGCATGGTCTGCGGCGGCAGAGTGAAGGTGTGCTTCTATTTTATGAATGGAGCGCACGGCGAAGCAGAAAGTCTGGCGCAGGCGCTTGCGGCGCAGGAGCAGTACCGCAGTTACTGGATTTTTTTTGCGCTGGACGGAACCGGCATCCGCGTGCTGGAAAAAGAAGCGTGGGAAATGCTTCCGGCGGCACAGGAAAAAGCGGGCCACTGCCGGATTCTGGAACTGGACGGGAAAACGTATTACGCCGAGGAATTCTGCTACGACGGAAAGGTTTATCTGTTCGGCGGCGGCCATCTGGCCCAGGAACTCGTTCCGGTGCTGCATCATCTGGATTTCTGCTGTATCGTACTCGATGACCGGGAGGAATATGTGGACAAAGCATTGTTCCCGGACGCCGGGCAGACCATGCTGGTGGATTTTACGAAACTGGACGAGATTCTTTCGATCCGGAAAAATGATTATCTCGTGATTGTGACACGCGGCCACCGGTGCGATGCGGATGCCGAGGCGTTTGCGCTTCGCACCGGCGCATCGTACATCGGTGTGGTGGGAAGCCGCAGAAAGACAAAGTATGTGCGCGAAAAACTGGAAGCGCAGGGTTTTACCGGAGAACAGCTCGACAGTGTCTATGCCCCGATCGGAATCGAGATCGGAAGCGAGACGCCGGCGGAGATTGCAATCAGCATTGCCGCACAGCTCATTCAGATCCGGTCAGCAAAAACCGGAAAACGAAAAGGTGCACATCCGGCGCTTCATACGTAAATATACAAAATGAGGAGTCAATTATCATGAAAAAGAAAACCGTATCCATTCTTCTGATGGCAGCTATGGCACTTTCTCTTGCCGCATGCGGATTTTCCAATTCCACAGATTCTTCCAGTAAGAGCAGCTCCAAGGCAGAGAGCACATCTGCATCCAGCGCTTCTTCGGAAGCAGAGAGCGCATCCAGAGCCGAGAGCACAGCAGACGGCGAAGTATTTGACGATACCACTGTCACCGTATTTGCCGCAAAGAGCCTGAACTCCGTAATGGAGACGCTGATCAGCGAGTACAATAGGACCCAGCCGAATGTCAAACTGGTTGGAAGCTATGACAGTTCAGGAACCCTGATGACACAGATCGAAGAGGGCGCATCCTGTGACGTATTCTTCTCCGCAGCAGCAAAACAGATGGATCAGCTTGAGGAAGAGAATCTTCTGGTTGAGGGAACCCGCCACAATATCGTAAACAATCAGGTCTGCGTTGTAACCTATGAGGGAAACAATACAGAAGTTACGGGCCTGGAGGATCTGAACAAGGCATCCAGCATCGCACTGGCAGACGGTTCCGTTCCGGTTGGAAAATACACAAGAGAAGCACTGGTCAATGCAGGCATTCTGGAGAAAGCAGACGACGTATCGGCCATCACAACCCAGCAGGTTTCCGAAGCGCTCAGCGGCGTGGAAATCAATGAGTGTGCAAACGTAGGAGCCGTTACTTCCGCAGTTGCAGAGGGATCCAACGAGGTTGGTACCGTTTATTATTCCGATACCTACGGTCTGGAGGACCGTCTGAAGGTTCTGCAGGTCGTTCCGTACGATCTGACCGGAAATGTCATCTACCCGGCAGCACAGGTTGTCAACAAAGAGGCGAATGAGACCGAGCAGGCAGCAGCGGAAGACTTTGTAGAGTTTCTGACTTCCGATGAGGCAGCCGCCATCTTCCGGAATTATTACTTTGATACAGAGGTAGAATAAAAAGAAGATCCCACAAAAAACAGCAGGGATTTGGAATCACCGTCCGAAAAAGAAAGATTTCGTTTCTGCGGACGGTGGTTTTGCATCAGAGAAAATCCGGGCAGGATGCGTGATGCAGGTATGCAGGGCTGCCGTGGATAGAAAGGAAATGTTATGCAGGAAATACTGGATTTTTTACAGTCACTGGACTGGAGCCCGCTTGTCATTTCGATCAAGACCGGTATTGTGGCGACGATTCTGTCCTTTTTCTTTGGTATTTTTGCCGCGCGTGCGGTGATGAAGCTGCGTCCCGGCGCGCGTGCCGTGATTGACGGCTTTCTGACACTTCCGATGATTCTGCCGCCGACCGTTGCAGGCTTTTTCCTGCTTCTGATTTTCAGCCTCCGCCGTCCGTTTGGTGCTGCACTATATGAGAATTTCAGTATCAAGGCAGTACAGACATGGCTTGGCTGTATTCTGGCGGCAACGATTATCGCGTTTCCACTGATGTACCGCAATACGAGAGCGGCATTTGAGCAGGTGGATACAAACCTGATCTATGCGGCGCGGACGCTTGGTATGTCGGAGTGGAAGATTTTCTGGAAAGTGGTCATCCCATCGGCAGGTCCCGGCGTGCTCTCCGGTACGGTGCTGGCATTTGCAAGGGCGCTCGGTGAGTACGGCGCGACGTCGATGCTGGCCGGAAATATTCCGGGAAAGACGGGTACCGTTTCTCAGAAAATCGCAATGGTGATTCAGGACGGGGATTATAAAACGGCGGGTTTTTGGTCTGTTGTCGTACTGCTCGTCGGATTCCTTACGATGACAGCGATGAACCTTCTCGGCAACCGGAGAAAGAAAAATCAGAAACAGTGGTAGAGAGGATAAATCATGGCGCTTGAAGTAGATATTACGAAAAGACTGGACGGCTTTTTTATGCATATGCAGTTCCGGGCGGAGCAGGAGATTTTTGCGATTCTCGGCGCGTCGGGCTGTGGAAAAAGCATGACCTTAAAGTGTATCGCCGGAATCGAAAAGCCGGATGAGGGGCGGATTGTCCTTGACGGCAAGGTGCTGTTTGATTCGGAGAAAAAAATCAATCTGCCGCCGCAGAAGCGGAAAGTCGGCTATATGTTCCAGGATTACGCCCTGTTTCCGCATATGAATGTTGTGCAGAATATTGAGGCAGGCATGGGAAAACGGCCGGACCGGAGCCGGACGGAATCGTTGATCCGCCAGTTTCAGCTGGAAGGGCTGGAGAAAAAGATCCCGGGACAGCTTTCCGGCGGACAGAAACAGCGCGTCGCGATGGCACGGATGCTCGCAGCAGAGCCGGAGCTGATTCTGCTCGACGAGCCGTTTTCAGCGCTCGATACCTATCTGAAATGGCAGTTGGAGCAGGAGATGTACAAACATCTGAAGGAGGCCGGAAAACCGGTCATCTTCGTATCACACAACCGCGATGAGGTGTACCGCCTCTGCGATACGGTCAGCTGTATGAACCGGGGAAAGATGGAAGTCATGGAACCGCTGAAGGAATTTTTCCAGAATCCGAAGACGCGCACAGCGGCAATTTTGTCGGGCTGCAAGAACATTTCGGCGGCCGAGCGGGTGGATGCGCACACGCTGCGGGCCGTGGACTGGGGCGTAACGCTGCACGTAAAGGAGCGGGAAATTGCAGACGATATCCGCGCAGTCGGCATCCGGGCACATTTTCTGGCCACAGTAGAAAGGCCGGGTGAGGAAAATGTATTTCCGGTCAACGAATCCGAAATCTGGGAAGATCCGTTTGAATGGAACATTTCGTTCCGGAAGAATGCCGAATGCAGCTGGCTGCAGTGGAAGATCGCAAAAACAGACTGGAGCCCGGAAATGGGGATTCCAAAGGAGCTGTATCTGAAGGAGGAAGATATTCTGCTGCTGACGGATTCCTGATGCTGGTGTGACAGATTTGGATAAAAAAAGATTGTTTTCGAAATCGTGATCGTGTTTCGAAAACAATCTTTTTTCATCGTTTACAGATTCATTACATGGTGATCCAGCCGAATGCATTTGCCACGGAACTGAATAGAATGATCAGTGCAAACACCGGGCAGAGATACTGGATCATGACAAGAAAGATTTTCTTTCTGCGGAAGCGGCTCTCACCGTGGATGATTTCTTCCTCGATTTTCGCCACACCAATGACTCTCGAAACGAGAAGACAGGTGGCAATGGCAGCAATTGGCATCATCACGGAGTTCGTCAGGAAGTCGAAGAAATCCAGGAACTGCATGCCAAGAATGGTGACGGAGGAAAGCGGTCCGTAGCCAAGGCAGGAGAGCGTTCCGAGCGCAATCATGATAACGCCGATCAGAACGGTCGATTTTTTACGGCCCCAGCCGAGCTCATCCTCAAAGGTGGAAACGGCGCTTTCTGTCAGTGCAATGGAGCTGGTCAGTGCGGCAAACAGCACCAGAAGGAAAAACAGAATACCGATCACAGTGCCAAAGCCCATATTGGCGAATACCTTCGGGATGGTGATAAACATCAGGGAAGGTCCTGCCTGCAGGGTATCCGGATCTCCGCCTGAGAAGGCAAAGACGGCAGGAATGATCATCAGGCCTGCCATGATCGCAATGGCAGTGTCAAAGATTTCGACGTTGCGTGTGGAATCCTCGATCGAGGTGTCTTTTTTCATGTAGGAGCCAAAGGTGATCAGAATACCCATCGCAATCGAGAGGGAGTAGAACATCTGTCCCATGGCGGCAACAACGGACATCCATGAAAAGTTTTTGAGGTTCGGAACAAGGAAATACTTCACGCCTGCCAGTGCGCCCGGTCTTGTCACGGAATAAACGGCAATGATAACGGAAAGGACGATCAGAATCGGCATCATCACTTTGGAAACGCGTTCAATGCCGTTTCGCACACCGGCGTAGATGATGGCGACCGTAATAAGGCAGAAAACGGCAAAACAGAGCTCTGTGGAACTCCGTTTGAGATGAAGCTGGAAAAATAGCCGTCCTCTGCGAGCAGGGTACTGTTGCCCTTCACGTATTCGATCAGATATTTGATGACCCATCCTCCGATGACAGAGTAGTATGGAACGATCAGAATCGGGATAATGGCGTTGATCCAGCCTCCGGCGGAAAGCCATTTCGATTTGCCGAACGACTGGAAAGCGCCGACCGGGCTTTTTCGTGTCATGCGTCCGATGGCGGACTCGGCAACGATCATGGAGTAGCCGAAGGTGAGCGCCAGCAGGATATAAATGAGGAGGAAAATTCCTCCGCCGTATTTTGCTGCGAGGTAGGGAAAACGCCAGATATTTCCAAGTCCGACGGAAGCGCCTGCTGCAGCCAGCACGTAACCGATTTTGCCGGAAAACGAGCTGCGGGATTTGTTGTGTTTGCTCATAGAGTTCCTTCCTTTTGTGTGTTACAAAAATTTTGGGTTTATGGTCAGTTCTTGAAGACTTTTTATGCTGACACCATAGAGAAGATTGTAACATTATTGGGAAGGAAAGTCACTACTAAATTTTTTATTTTTTGCTGTCCGGCAGGGATTCCCCGACCAGTTCCGCCATCAGCTCCGGTACAGTGGTCATGTGATCGAGACGCCATGCGTTTTCTCCGCAGAAAAGAAGAGCGTTGTCGGTATCGCCATCGGCAGCGCGGGCCAGGGCTGTGGTAATACAGTAGGGAATGGAGGCTTTGTCGCATTTTTTGAGGCACTGGTAGCAGTGTGAGATTTTTTCCCGTTCCTGTTCGCGTTCCGTCAGAAACGGATTGCGGATTGCGCGGCCCGGCATGCCGACCGGACTGTGCATGATCGTGATATCTTCTTTTTTTGCATTCAGGTATGCCTGTTTGTAGCGGGGATCGGCATCGCATTCTTCCGTGACAACGAAACGGGTAGCCATCTGGACGCCTGCGCAGCCAAGCGACAGATAGTGAAGGATATCCTCATGGGTGTAGACGCCTCCGGCAAAGACGACGGGGATGGTACAGGCATATTTTTCTTCGTAGCCATGTACAATCTGCAGAATTTCCCGGATTTCGTCATCGTAGCCGCGTCGTGCTGTTTCTTCTACGGTTTCGGCGGAATAGCCGAGATGGCCTCCGGCTGCAGGACCTTCGATGACAACGAGATCAGGGACGCGGTGATAGTGATTGTCCCAAAGCTTCAGAAGAACCTTGGCGGTCCGGGGCGGGGAAACGATAGGCGCGAGCTTGATGGAGCTTCCCGCTGTGTATTTTGGCAGATCAGTCGGGAGACCGGCCCCGGAGATGATGAGATCGGCTCCGTTTTCGATGCAGCAGCGGACGTATTCCTCGTAGTGGGTCAGGGCGCACATGATATTGACGCCGATGATGCCGCCGTTTGAAATTTCTTTGGCGCGGCGGATGTGGAAGGCGAGTGCGCGGAGATTGGCACTTAAGGGATCACGCGCGAATTCCGGATCGCGCCAGCCGGGCTGGGCGGCGGAGATGATGCCGATTCCGCCGGCTTTGGCAACGGCACCTGCTAGGGATGAGAGACTGATGCCGACGCCCATTCCGCCTTGGATGATGGGGTATCTGGCAACTAAATTTCCTATTTTTAATTCTGGTAGCATATAAATTCTCCTTTGTGGTAGGAAGGACGACCTCAAGCCAGTCGCCGCGCCGTGGAGCGTCTTCCGGGCAGGCGCGGCGACTGGCTTGAGGTCTGGTTATTGGTGACGAATAAATAGAATAAAAATGTAATGTAAAATGCTTTGTGATGTAGTTTTAAAAACTAGATATATAATACTTTGAATATCAAAGTATGTCAAGAGGGAAATGAGAAAAAGGTGATTGATAGGGGGTGGGAGGTGTGGTAGAGTGGGAGATAGAAAAAAATTAAGACAGGAGGCTGATGAAAAGATGTTAAAGGATCTGGTGTTGAAGAACAGGAGTTATCGTGGATTTGATGAGTCGGTGCGGATTTCGCGGGAGACGTTGGAAGGGTTTGTGGATTGCGCGCGGCTTTGTCCTTCGAGTGTGAATAAGCAGCCGTTGAAGTATTTTCTGGCGTGGGAGCCGGAAGAAGTGGAGAAGGTGCAGGGACTGACGAAGTGGGCGCGGGCGCTGCCGGAGATGGTTTTGCCGCATCCGGGGAAACGGCCGACGGGCTTTGTTGTGATCTGTCAGGATAAGGGGATTGATGAGAATCTGAACCGGTATCAGAAGGATGTCGGGATTGTGGCGCAGACGATGCTGCTTGCGGCTGTGGAGCAGGGTCTTGGCGGCTGCATGATCGGGAATTTTCAGGCGGGCGAGGTGATGGAAGTGCTTGGACTGCCAGAGGAGATCCGGCCGCTTTTGATTGTGGCGTTTGGAAAACCGGCGGAGGAGATTCATCTGGTAGATGTGCCGGAGGATGGGAATACGAATTATTACCGGGATGAAAATGATGTGCACTATGTGCCGAAGAGAACGCTGGCGGATGAATTGCTGAACTGAAGATAGAAACTGAAGATAGAGCCGGAAAATTCCGGAAAAATGTCGGATGAACCGTCCTAAAAAGTTAGATCTAAAAAATCTGATTTCTTGGGGCGGTTCAAAGAATCCGGCATTTTTTTACTTTACAGGAAACTTCGTTGAATTTTCCTGTAAAGTAAAAAGCCCTCCGGGCAGGATCGCACTGCGGCGGAGGGGAAAGGAAAGCACAGGCTCTTATTAGTTTCGGTGTAGCCCGAAAAAGGGAAAATGTCCCATACTTTCTGGCAATCCGGGGAGATGTCTGGTGGGCAGAAAATGGTGCAAATAAAGATGTTTTTTCCTGCAAAACAGAACCTTTTTTCTCGAAAGGGATCATGATAAAATGAGAAAAAATGGGGGAATTTTCAAAAATAAGATGGAGGAGGATATTGAAATGAAAATTTATCACGCACAGGTGAATCATCTGGAAAATCCAATGGGGTTCCGAATGGAGAGAACGGTCTTTTCCTGGAAAGTGAAAGACGCGGAAGGAAAAAAACAGAGCTATGCGAGAATCCGTGTAGCATCGGATGCAGCGATGGAGCATCTGCTGTTTGATTCCGGAGAGGATGATAAGGCGAGCAGTCTTTTCTATCCGGTGAAGCTGGATCTGGAGCCGAGAACGCGGTATTACTGGAACGTGGAAGCGGGCAGTGATGCCGGGGAGACGGCGGTGAGTGAAGTACAGTTTTTTGAGACCGGAAAACGGAATGAAGCATGGACAGGAAAATGGATTTCCTGTGACAGTAAGGAGAACCGTCATCCATATTTTGAAAAAGAAATTGTTCCGGCAAAAGAGGTAGCGAAGGCCAGGCTGTATGTCTGCGGACTTGGACTGTATGAGGTGTATGTGGATGAGAAGCGTGTCGGGGATGAGTACCTGACGCCGTACAGCAATGATTACAATGAATGGGTACAGTATCAGACGTATGATGTGACAGAGGAGGTTTCAAAACAGGGAATGCTCCGTGTGCTGCTTGGAAACGGCTGGTACAAGGCGCGGTTTGGATTCAGTGCGTTTGAGGACAAGGGATTTTACGGCAATGAGTGGAAGCTGATTGCGGAGCTGCATCTGACGTATGCGGACGGTTCGGAAGAGGTGATTGGCACGGATGAATCGTGGCAGGTGCGGCGCAGTAAAATTGCATTCTCGAATCTTTACGACGGTGAGCACCGGGACGACACGCTGTCGGAACTGCCATTGGAGAAGGCGGTTTTTTGTGAGGCACCAAAAGGAGAACTGACGGAACGCATGAGCCTTCCGGTGACGATTCATGAGACGTTTGAACCTAAAGAACTGCTTCATACTCCGGCCGGCGAGCTGGTCTTCGATATGGGGCAGGAGTTTACGGGAATTTTCAAGCTGCATGTCAACGTGCCGGCAGGAACCAAAATTCATGTTCAGACAGGTGAGATTTTGCAACACGGCAATTTCTACAATGACAATCTGCGGAGTGCAAAATCCGAATACATCTATATTTCCGATGGAACCGAAATGGATCTTGTGCCGCATTTTACGTTCTACGGCTACCGTTACGTGAAGATCGAAGGCATTCCGGATCTGAAAAAAGAGGATTTCACGGGTCTTTCTTATTACAGCAACATCACAGCGACAGGCTGGATGAAAACAGGAAGTGATTTGGTCAATCAGCTCATCAGCAATGTGCGCTGGGGCTTAAAGTGCAATTTTGTGGATGTTCCGACCGACTGCCCGCAGCGTGATGAGCGCATGGGATGGACGGGTGATGCGCAGGTGTTCTCGCCGACGGCGATGTATCTCGAAGATACGTATGCATTCTATGCAAAATACCTGTACGACATGGCAAAAGAGCAGAGCGTGCTCGGCGGAAAGGTGCCACATGTGGTGCCATCGTGCGGCATCGAGGATGCAGCGTGTGTCTGGGGCGATGCGGCGTGTATCATTCCGTGGAATCTATATCTGTTTTATGGGGACAAGAGCATTCTGGAAGATCAGTTTGTGAGCATGAAATCGTGGGTGGACTACATCACGAAAGTGGATGGGGACAACCATGGCTGGAGATATGTATTCCACTTTGGCGACTGGCTGGCGCTTGACAATCCGGTGCAGGGCGCTGAGCAGGTCATGGGTGCAACGGACGAGGAGTTTATTGCAAACCTGTATTATGCGATCAGCGCAGGAATCGTGGCAAAAGCGGCCGGTGTGCTGGGATACCGCGAGGAGCAGGAGAAGTATCAGAAGCTGTCCGAGGAGCAGTTTGCTGTGGTACAGGAAGAATATTACAGCGCAACAGGCCGCTGCTGCATCAAAACACAGACGGCGCTGCTGCTGACGCTGAAATACCATCTGTCAAAGAACGAAGAGCTGACAAAACGGCAGCTTCTGAAGCTGTTTGAGCAGAGTAACCACAAACTGAAGACGGGATTTGTCGGAACACCATTGCTGAACAATGTGCTCACCGACAACGGCATGAATGATCTTGCCTACGAACTGTTGCTGAACGAGGAATTTCCGGGTTGGCTTTATGAGGTTAAGCTTGGTGCAACTACCGTCTGGGAACGCTGGAATTCCCTTCTTGCGGACGGTACGATTTCCGGCATCAGTATGAACAGTATGAACCATTATGCTTACGGCTCCATCCAGGAATGGATGTTCCGTCACGTTGCCGGCATCAACACGATGGAATCCCATCCGGGTGTCAGGACCGTACAGTTTGCACCGACGCTGAACTGGGATTTGAGGTATGCAGAGGCAAAATATGATTCTGCATCGGGAATGTACAGCATTCGCTGGGAGCTTTCCGACAAAGAGCACGTGACCATCACCATGGATGTTCCGTTCGACTGTACCGCAGAGGCCGTACTTCCAATGGTTGCCAAAAGTGAAAAAGAAGCGGTTACAGAAGTGCTCGGATCAGAAGAAAACGGTAGATACCTGCTGGAGCCGGGACACTATGAGGTAAGCTATCAGCTTTCCGGTTGGAAAGAAAAAACGGCAGTATGTGTGGAATAAAACCGCAGTTTTTTTCAAAAAATAAGAAGCGAGGTGAACGCTGCAATTTTGCAATGGGACAAAATGAGAAAATTGTTCCAATTATTATGAAAAGAATATAAATAAAAACAAATAATTTGGAAAATATACAAATTCATTTGTCTTATGAAAACGTTTATGGTACAATCTGACTAAGCGGTTACAAAAATGAAAGTGTGTTTTGGAAAAAATGAAACAAGACACAGATCCGAGGGTCTGACAAAAAGAGGCGGCAGAAAGGGACAGGATATGAAGAAGTGGACGGGGATGATTACCAATCTCACAATGTTGACACAATTCGGACTGTCCCTTGTGACGCCTCTTTTTCTTTGTCTGACACTTTGCTGGTGGCTTTGCGACCGCTTTTCGGTTGGAATATGGATTTATCTGATCGGCTTTTTCTTTGGGATCGGAGGCGGTGCCGTGACAGCCTGGAAATTCGGGCAGAGCGTTCTGCGGCATCAGAAACGCATCGAGACGGAGCCGGACGGAAAAAAGAAGAAAAAGCGGGTGTCTTTCAACCGACATATTTAGAACGTGTCTGAAAAAGTTTCACAGTTGACGAAGATCAAGTGGCAGAGAAAAGATTTCAGACTGATTTTAAGGGGAAAATCCCTTAGAAAGGAAACAAGGCGATATGAGCAATTTCGGAGACAAGGTCCAGCCGGCCGTAAAAAAGGAGACGAAAAATGTTGCCATCTATACTGTTGTCGGCGTGGTTGTGATGTGGGTCGGGTTTCTGATCCTGCACCTGATCTGGCCGGAAAAAATCCCATTTGACTATCGGGTGATCCTCGGGGGAATCGGAGGCGGTGCCGTTGCGGTGCTGAACTTTTTCCTGATGGGCATGGCAGTACAAAAAGCAGTGTCCGAGACAGACGAGGCGGGAGCAAAACGGCGGATGCAGGCAAGCTATTCGCAGAGAAACCTGATGCAGATGCTCTGGGCAATTCTGGCGATTGTGCTTCCATGCTTCCAGTTTGCCGCAGGAATCCTGCCGCTTTTAATTCCGGGAACGGCCATCAAGCTGAAGGGCATAAAAAACAGCATAAAGCGCTGAACCTGATCTTTGGCGAAAGCCGCAAAGACGGGACGGCGTTTTTAAACCGAAACTGCGAAGCAGCGATTCGGTTATGAGCAAGCAGCGAAGCGGATTGTGAAGATCCGCTTTGACAAAAGGTTCAAATTTTTTATTTTATCTCATACAGAGGAGGTGAGAAAAGAGAATGGAGGTTGATATCTCCGGTGCAAAAGTCTTTTTTACGATCCCGATCGATTTTCCGCTGTTCGGGAAAATTCAGATCAGCGAAACGCTGGTGGTAAGCTGGATTGTAATGGCACTCATTACCGGACTTTGCATCTGGCTTACAAGAGATTTGAAGATACGGAACATCTCCAAACGCCAGGCGGTGGCAGAAATGATTGTGGAAACCGCAAACAAATTTGTCATCGGCAACATGGGAGAAAAATTCCGCTATCTGATTCCTTTTGTGTCGGCGCTTTTCGCGACCAGCGTTGTCTCGAACCTGATCAGCCTGATCGGACTTCGAAGTCCGACAGCAGATCTTTCCACCGAGGCGGCCTGGGCTGTTGTGGTTTTCATCATGATCACCACACAGAAGATCAAACCAACGGTTTTGGCGGATATCTGAAGGGCTTCACGACTCCGATTGCGGTTATGACACCGTTTAACGTTTTGTCGGAGCTCGCAACGCCGATCAGTATGGCGTGCCGTCACTTTGGAAACATCCTTTCCGGCGTTGTCATCAATGCCCTGATTTACGGATCGCTGGCACTGGCAAGTGGAAAGCTGCTGGGACTGCTTCCCGGCGTGCTCGGAAGAACCCTTTCACAGATCCCGATTCTGGACGTCGGTGTCCCGGCTGTTCTGTCGGTCTATTTTGACTGGTTCTCCGGCGTGATGCAGGCCTTTATTTTCTGTATGCTGACTGTCATGTACATTGCGAATGCAGCAGAGGAAGGCTAAAGAGATTAAAAAATGAGGTTTACAAAAAGAAAATACAGGAGGAAAACAAGATGGATTTTCAGATTTTAGCAAAAGGTATCGCTCTCGCAGGATGCGCAATCGGCGCAGGATGCTCCCTGATCGCAGGTATCGGACCTGGTATCGGTGAAGGTAACGCCGTAGCAAAGGCACTTGAGGCAATCGGACGTCAGCCGGAATGCAAAGGTGATGTAACAAGTACGATGCTTCTTGGCTGTGCGATCGCAGAGACCACAGGTATTTACGGTTTCGTAACCGGCCTGCTTCTGATCTTCGTAGCACCGGGAATGTTCATGAACTTCCTGAAATAGTTGCAAGGAGTAAATGATTGCTAGGAGGAAAGAAACTATGCAGGTTCAGGAACTGGTAGGAATTGTCCCCTGGACTTTTATCGCACAGATCTGCAACCTCTTCATCCAGATGTATCTGATCAAACGGTTCCTTTTCAAACCGATCAATGAGATGCTGGAAAAACGGCGTGCGGCAGCCGATGCGGAGATTACAGACGCAGAGGCGGCAAAAAAAGAAGCCAACGCCATCAAAGAGGAATATGAGCAGAATATGCAGGAGGCCAAGGCAAAGGCCAACGAGATTCTCGAAAGCGCCAGAAAGACAGCGACGCTGCAGAGCGAGAAAATCGTAAAAGAGGCTTCCGAACAGGCAGCTGCCCTGAAAAACAAGGCAGAAAAAGAGATTGCCCAGGAGAAAAAGAAAGCGGTCAATGAAGTCAAAGGCGAGATCGGCGGCATTGCCATGGATATTGCCGGAAAGGTCATTGAACGTGAGATTAATGAAAAAGACCATGAGAAGCTGATAGATGAATTTATATCGAATGTAGGTGAAGCATCATGACAGAAACTGCCAGAGTATACGGTGGAAGCCTGTATGAGCTGGCCGCAGAGGAGCATCTCGAGGAGGAAATCCTTTCCGAGATGAAGGAGATCCGAGCTCTGTTCCGGGAAAATCCGGAGTATCCGCGCCTTTTATCGGAGCCTTCGATTCCGCGAAAAGAGCGGATCGGGCTGATCGACGCGGCATTTGGCAGCCAGGCGGAACCGTATTTGGTCAATTTTATCAAACTGCTGTGTGAAAAAAATCTTCTCCGGGAATTCGGCGGATGCCAGGAAGCGTTTCAGCGCAGATACTTTGCGGCGCACAACATTGCCGAGGCAGTTGTGACGAGCGCAGCATCCCTGTCGAAGGAACAGGAAGAGCTTCTGAAGAAAAAACTGGAAACAATGAGTGGAAAAACGGTCGTGATGGAACTGAAAACCGATCCGTCCGTTCTGGCGGGTGTCCGCGTAGAACTCGACGGAAAGCTGTTTGACGGAACCGTAAAGGGACGTTTGTCCGAGCTTTCCAGAAGAATCAGCGATACAGTGGTGTAGGAGGAAAACATGCAACTGAAACCAGAAGAAATATCCAAGGTCATCCGCAGCCAGATCAAATATTATGAAAATGCGATCCGGCAGGATGAGACAGGCACCGTTCTGATGGTCGGAGACGGAATCGCGAGAGCCAGCGGTCTTTCGAACTGTATGGCAGGCGAGCTGCTGGAGTTTGAGGATGGAAGCTATGGAATGGCACAGAACCTCGAGGAAAACAGTGTATCTGTCGTTTTATTCGGTTCCGGCGAGAACATCAGCGAGGGACAGCTTGTAAAAAGAACGGGAAAGGTCGTTTCGGTTCCGGTCGGAGAAGGTATGATCGGACGCGTTGTCAACGCGCTCGGCCAGCCAATCGACGGCGCAGGCCCGATTACGGCAGCAGAGTACCGTCCGATTGAAAGCCCGGCACCGGGCATCTGTGAGAGAAAAGGTGTTAATCAGCCGCTGCAGACCGGTATTAAAGCGATCGATTCCATGGTTCCGATCGGAAGAGGTCAGCGAGAGCTGATCATCGGAGACCGTCAGACCGGAAAGACAACGATCGCAACCGATACCATTCTGAATCAGAAAGGCAAGGATGTGATCTGTATCTACGTTGCCATCGGACAGAAACGTTCGACAGTAGCGTCCTTAGTAGAAAATCTTGAGAAGAACGGCGCAATGGCGTACACCATCGTCGTGGCAGCGACGGCATCCGAAGCGAGCCCGCTGCAGTATATCGTACCGTATTCCGGCTGTGCCATGGGCGAGTACTTTATGTATCAGGGAAAAGATGTGCTGATCATTTATGATGACTTAAGTAAGCACGCGGTTGCATACCGTGCACTCTCCCTGCTGATCCGCCGTCCACCGGGACGTGAGGCTTATCCGGGAGATGTTTTCTATCTCCATTCCAGACTTCTGGAGCGTGCCGCAAAGCTGGACGATGAACACGGCGGCGGATCCATGACGGCCCTGCCGATCATTGAGACCCAGGCGGGCGATATTTCCGCCTATATTCCGACGAACGTTATCTCCATCACAGACGGACAGATTTTCCTTGAGACAGAGCTGTTCCACTCGGGCGTTATGCCGGCGGTAAACCCTGGCGTATCCGTATCCCGTGTCGGTGGAAATGCGCAGATTAAGGCGATGAAGAAGGTAGCCGGAACTCTGAAACTGATCTATTCCCAGTACCGCGAGCTGGCAAGCTTTGCACAGTTCGGATCCGATCTGGATGCCGATACAAAGGCGCGTCTGGAGCAGGGTGTGCGTATCGTGGAAGTATTAAAACAGAACCAGAATGCACCGGTTCCGGTAGAAAAACAGGTGGCCATTCTTTATGCGGTAACGAAAGGAATTCTGTCAAAGGTTGCAGCTGAGGATGTCCGCGCCTATGAGGACGGACTGTATACCTGGCTTGATACCGACGCAGAGGGTGCTGCCGTGATGCAGGAGATTTCCGCAACCGGAAAACTCGAGGCAGATACCGAAGAGAAGCTGAAAAGTACGCTCGAATCGTACACCGAAAACTTTATCAATACAAGACCTGCAAAATAAGGAAAGAAGGAGGAGCCTATGGCTGCAAACATGAAAGCCGTAAAGCTGCGGATCAAAAGTGTCGAAAGCACGATGCAGATTACCAAGGCGATGGAACTTGTAGCGTCCTCCAAGCTGCGAAAAGCGAAGGAGCGGGCTGATACCTGCCGTCCGTATTTTCAGGAGCTGTACCGCACTTTGCAGGATATTGCAAAAGGAAACACGGAATTTTATTCCATTTATGCAAAAGAGGCAAAAAACGAGAAATGCTGCTACGTGCTGGTTGCCGGAGACCGCGGCCTTGCGGGCGGATACAACGCGAATCTGTTCCGATGCTTTGAGGCAGATGCCAAAGGAAAAGAGATCTGTGTGGTTCCGGTCGGCAAAAAGGCAGTGGAGTATGCAAAATCCCGGAAGCTGGACATTCTGACGGACAGCTTTGCCGAGATCGCAAATCTTTCCGTGGCAGACAGCTTTGAGATCGCGCGCGCGCTGTGCCGTGAGTTCCGGAAAGGGACCTTCGGACATGTGGAGCTTTGTTACACAAAATTCGTGTCGATGCTGTCGCAGATGCCGGTTTCCGTGCCGATCCTGCCTCTGATTGACATTGCAAAAGAGGATGGAGAGGATCCGGAAGCGAAAAAAATCCGAAATCTGATCCTGTATGAGCCAAACGGTGTCGAGGTATTCGAAGCGATTGTGCCGGAATACTTAGGCGGCCTGATCTACGGCGGTATCTGTGAGAGTGTGGCAAGTGAGCTTGCGGCACGCCGTACCGCAATGGAGGCGGCAACGGGAAATGCAGAGGAGATGATTGAACAGCTCAATCTGTATTACAACCGTGCCCGTCAGGCAAGCATTACGCAGGAGATCACGGAGATCGTCGGCGGTGCGGAAGGCGTGTAAGAGTGGAAACAAGAAAAGTGAGGAGAAGTCGTTAAATGAGTGAAAAACACATTGGCGAGGTTGTGCAGGTAACGGGTCCTGTTCTGGACATCCGTTTTCCGGAAGGAGAGCTGCCGGCACTTCTGAATGCCATCGAGATAGACAACCACGGCGAGAAGCTGGTTGTGGAAGTGGCGCAGCAGACGGGCGACAACATGGTCCGCTGCATTGCCATGAAGTCCACAGACGGACTTGTCCGCGGAACAAAAGCAGTTGACACGGGCGGCCCGATCGCCGTTCCGGTCGGAGAGGAGTGCTTAGGCCGCGTGTTCAACCTGCTCGGTGAGACCGTAGACAATAAGCCGGCACCGGAAACAGCAGAAAAATGGCCGATCCACCGCGATCCGCCGTCCTATGAGGAACAGGTTCCGGCAACGGAGATCCTCGAAACCGGAATCAAGGTCGTTGACCTGATCTGCCCGTATGCCAAGGGCGGAAAAATCGGTCTGTTCGGTGGTGCCGGCGTTGGAAAAACAGTCCTTATCATGGAGCTGATCCACAACGTGGCAACGGCACACGGCGGACTTTCCGTTTTCACCGGTGTCGGAGAGCGTACCCGTGAAGGAAATGACCTTTACAACGAGATGAAAGAGAGCGGTGTTATCGACAAGACAGCACTGGTCTATGGACAGATGAACGAGCCGCCGGGAGCGCGTATGCGTGTCGGACTTTCCGGCCTTACCATGGCAGAATATTTCCGTGATGTGAAAAATCAGGATGTGCTGCTGTTCATCGATAATATTTTCCGATTTACGCAGGCAGGTTCCGAGGTTTCGGCTCTGCTTGGCCGTATGCCGTCCGCAGTAGGATACCAGCCGACGCTGGCAACCGAGATGGGCGCACTGCAGGAGCGTATTACTTCCACAAGAAAGGGATCCATCACATCGGTACAGGCTGTTTACGTGCCGGCCGATGACCTGACCGACCCGGCTCCGGCAACAACGTTTACCCATCTGGATGCCACGACGGTACTTTCCCGTGAAATCTCCAGCCAGGGTATTTACCCGGCTGTTGATCCGCTCGATTCTACCAGCCGTATCCTGACACCGGAAATCGTAGGCCATGAGCACTATGAGGTAGCACGTGCCGTACAGCAGGTGCTGCAGAGATACAAAGAGCTGCAGGATATCATCGCCATCATGGGTATGGACGAGCTGTCCGAGGAGGATAAGCTGACGGTCAGCCGTGCCCGTAAGGTACAGCGTTTCCTGTCCCAGAGCTTCTCGGTAGCGGAGCAGTTTACCGGTATGGAAGGAAAATACGTGCCGTTAAAAGAAACTCTGCGCGGATTCCGCATGATCCTTGACGGCGAGTGCGATGATCTTCCGGAGAGCTGCTTCCTGTTTGCAGGAACCATCGACGAGGTATTTGAAAAAGCAAAAGCACTGAATCAGTAAAGGAGGAATGACGTATGAGTACATTTCCTTTACGTGTCGGCACGCCGGACGGACTTCTCTATGAGGGTGACGTAGCGCGCGTTGTCTGCAGAACCATCAGCGGCGACCTGGCAATTCTGCCTGGGCACTGCAATTACTGCACTGCACTCGGTATGGGCGAGGCGCATATTGTGCTGGAGGACGGAACGAGAAGAAATGCCGCCTGCATCGGCGGAATGCTTTCCATGATGAACGGGGTCTGCCGTGTTCTGGCAACGACCTGGGAGTGGGAAGAGGATATTGATGCAGAGCGCGCCGAGGCTGCCAAACACAGGGCCGAGCAGGCGCTGGCAAACGGCGGTCTGACAGACAAAGAATACCGTATTGCCGAAGCCAAGCTGCAGCGTGCGCTGGTGCGGCTGAGTGTAAAAGAATAAAAAACAAAAAGCCTTCGACGAATTCAGAAAAATCCTATCGTCGGAGGCTTTTTTAATTTACAGGAAACTTCGTTGAAATTTCCTGTGTGTCTTTAAAGAGCAAAAATTCCGCAGATTAAGAATCCCGCTACGGCGAGAGCAGCACTGATCAGGACGTAAGGAAACTGCGACACGGCATGCGACATATTGTCAATCTCGCAGGTCGCGGAGGAAAGAACCGTTGCGTCGGAATAGAAGCATGCATGGCTTCCGAAAACACCGCCGGATACGACAGCGCCAAGCGCCAGAAGTACATTAGCATCAAGGGCGATGGCAAGCGGAACAACGATGGAAACGGCTACGGCCTCAATTCCCCAGAAAGAGCTGGTGACAAAGGTCAGAACTGCAATGACAACAAAAATAATAGCTGCCAGTGTTTTGGCATTCATATACGGAACACACAGGTTGATGACGTATTCCGAGAGTCCCATTTCGCCGCAGGCAGTCTTGATCATAAAGGATGCAAGAAGAATGGCGAGAACCGGAAGAATATCTGCAAAGCCGGCAAAGAACAGTTCCACGTACCGCGTAAAGGTCATTTTTTTCCGCGGAAGATAAAGAATCATACAGGAAGCAAGAGCAAGAATAATCGCCTGCATCATATCCTGTGTGGCTACTGTCACACCGATCAGAATTCCGATGGGGATCAGAAAATCCAGTATATTTCCGGGATTGGTATTTTCGGGCGGGTAATCAACGCTCATTCCGGCCATGGCAATGTCAACGGAAGGGGCATTGTGCATTTTTGGATGCTCCGGTGTCTGCTCTTTCTTTTCCAGATCGGTATAGGCATCTTTCATTTTTCCGAGCTTTGGCATCAGTTTGCAGGCAAACAGAATGACAACCAGAAGTGCAGCCATGGGATAAAACATATAAGGAAGCACTTTTAAGTAAACACTCATACCGGTGGAAAAGCCCATATTGAGAATGTCCGGTTCCTGAATAAAAACACCGGAATAAAAAACTACCCAGGTGGAAAAGGGAATCAGTGCACAGACAGGTGCACCGGTTGAGTCAATGATATAGGCAAGGGCCTGGCGTGGGACTTTTCGTTTATCACAGACATCCTTCATACAGGTTCCAACGGTCATGATGTTGAGATAATCATCGACAAAAATAATGATTCCGAGAAATACCGACATCATCATGGTGATCCGTTCATTTTTACAGAAGCGGCTTAACAGGTTGGAAAAACCAAGTGTTCCTTTTGCCTCGCGGAGCAGGAAGATGAAGCCTCCGAACAGTCCGCAGAGAAGAAGAATATACTGGTTATCTGCGTTGCTGATCTCCGAAAGCAGCAGATCACACCAGGGTCCGATAAAAGCCGTTTTATACATGATGAGATAGGCAACCAGGGTTCCGAAAATCAGAGCTTCGAAAGATTTTTTCGTTTTTAATGCAAAAATCAGCATCGCCGCAGGCGGCAGCAGACATAAAATTCCATATTGCATAGCGGTTCTCCTTTGTAGTTAGAATATGTGATGCAGCGCACCGCTGTAAGAAGAGTTACAACAGGAAGAGACAGAGCTTTACTGTTTCGTCATGATACGATAAGTTTCCGGCCGCCGGTCACGGAAAAGCCCCCAGGAAAAACGTTCTTCGCGCAGGGCATCCAGATCGAAGGAGGCGTACAGGATTTCCTCGGTATCTCTTCCGGCAGATGCCACAAGCTCACCGGTTGCATCGGCAATAAAGGAAGAACCGTAGAAGGTAAGAGAAGAGGACTGGCCGCCATTTTCTTCACAGGGCGTTACGATTTCGGTACCAATCCGGTTTGCAGCAGCAACCGGAACAAGATTTGCGGCAGCATGTCCCTGCATGACGCGCCGCCAGTGCCCGCTGCTGTCTACATTCAGGATCGGCTCACTTCCGATCGCGGTAGGATAGAGCAGGATTTCAGCTCCCTGAACAGCCATACATCGTGCTGTTTCCGGAAACCACTGATCCCAGCAGATGCCGACGCCGATGGTTCCAAAACGTGTTTCAAAGACTTTGAATCCCGTATCTCCCGGAGTGAAATAGAATTTTTCCTGATAAAAATGATCGTCCGGGATATGGGTCTTGCGGTAAACGCCAAGAATGGATCCGTCTGCATCAATCATGGCAATGGAATTAAACAGGCGCTGAACATCCCTTTCATAAAAGCTGACCGGAATCACGACCCCAAGTTCTCCGGCAACGGCCTGAAAACGCCGGATGGCGGGATTTTCTGTCAAAGGCAGGGCATAATCATAATAATCGTATCGCTTTTCCTGACAAAAATACGGTCTTTCAAACAATTCAGGAAGAAGGATGAGATTGGCGCCGTTGGAAGCGGCTTCACGGACCATGGTCTCTGCTTTGTCTATATTTTCCTGTACCTGGCTGCAGCATGAAAACTGCAGTGCGGCAATTTTTATATTTCTCATAATCTGTTTCCTCTTTTCTTTGCCGGAATCTGCTGGGTAATACAGTGAATGTTGCCTCCGCCGGTCAGAATGACGCGTGCATCGACAGGGAGGATCCGTCGATCCGGAAAGCATTTTCCGAGAATTTCTGCAGCCGCGGTGTCGTTTTCATCGCCGAACCGGGGAAGAAGGACACAGTGATTGGCAAGGTAAAAATTGATATAACTGGCGGCAAGACGTTCGCCGGCTTCCCGCTGGTCTTCGCCAGCTTCAAAATCATAGCCGAGAAGATCTTCTTCTGTAATACAGATGGGATGCTTTGGAATGGGCAGCTTGTGAATCACAAAGCTTCGTCCCTTCGCGTCAACGGTATGGGAGAGAAGATCAAAAGCGGCCCTGCTTCTGGCATACTGAGGATCGTTTTCGTCATCTGTCCAGGCAAGAAGCACTTCTCCTGGCTTTACAAAGCAGCACATATTATCAATATGGCCGTTGGTTTCATCGTTGTAAATACCAAAAGGCAGCCAGATGATTTTTTCAACCGAAAGATACTGACGCAGCTTTTCTTCAATTTCCGCTCTTGTAAGAGAAGGATTGCGCCCCGGACTCAGCAGACATTCTTCGGTAGTAAGCAGGGTTCCTTCTCCATCAACATGGATGGAACCGCCTTCCAGAACAAAGGGGCGGGCATTATAGAAGGAATCTCCGAGAAAACTGCAGATTCGTTCCGGAACCTCACGGTCATGCTCAAAGTGGGAATACAAACCGTCATACTGGCCGCCCCAGGCGTTGAATTCCCATTGAATGCCTCTTCGAACGCCCTGATCGTTGACCACAAACGTAGCGCCGGTATCTCTTGCCCAGGCATCCTCTGTTTGGGCTTCGATCAGATGAATCCGGTCGGAGGAAAGCAGTTCCTGTGCCGATGCTTTATCCTGTGGCCGGACGAAAAGATAAACCTGTTCATAAGCGGCAATTGCTTCTGCAATTTCTGCAAATGCCGTTCTTGCCGCTTTTGCCCCGTAATTCCAGGAACCGGGGCGCCACGGCCAGATCATCAGCGTGCCTTCGTGGGGCTCAAATTCGCCCGGCATGTAAAAGCCATCGGCTTTTGGGGTTCTAAGACAATCGGTTTTTGAAATCTTCATATCCAAACTCCTTTATCATTCGGCAGTTTCCAGCTTTGTCCATCACCGCGATGGAAGGGAGTGGGATTCCGTTAAAGGTATTGGTTTTTACCATCGAATAAATCGCCATATCTTCAAAATACAGTCTGTCACCGATCCGGATTTGGGAATCGAAGGAATATTCGCCGATTACGTCGCCCGCCAGGCAGGTATTGCAGGAAAGGCGGTAGGTATAAGGCTTTTCTCCGGGCAGTCCGCTGCCTTTGAGCGGAGGGCGGTACGGCATCTCAAGCACATCCGGCATATGGCAGGCGGCGGAAGTGTCAAGAATTAAAATTTTTCCGTTATTTTCGACAATATCGAGAACTTCTGTGACATTGTAGCCTGCGTTTAAGGCAAATGCTTCCCCGGGCTCCAGGTAAATCTGAAGACCATACGTTTCTTTCATATGGTTGATACAGGAAATCAGGCGTTCGATATCGTAATCCTCACGGGTGATATGATGTCCGCCTCCCATGTTAAGCCAGTTCATTTTAAAAAGCCACTTGCCGAATTTTTCTTCCACGGCGCGCAGCGTGGTTTCCAGATCATCCGAATTCTGTTCACAGAGGGTATGAAAATGAAGACCGTCCACAAGATCAGCCAGTTCGTCTGTAAAATCGCAGGCGCGGATGCCCATGCGGGAGCCGGGCGCACAGGGATCATAAATCGCATGGCCTTCCTGCGTGGAGCATTCCGGGTTGATGCGAAGTCCGGCTTTTGCGGTTCCGGAAGCCTTAAGTACAGGGAGGTACGTTCGGAGCTGCTTTTCTGAATTGAAAATAATGTGATCGCAGATCTGTGCGAGCTCTTCCATATCCTGCGGGCGGTAGGCCGGAGAATACACATGATTCTCCAGCCCCATTTCTTCCTTTCCAAGCCGCGCCTCATAGAGTCCGCTGGCAGTTGTTCCGCTGATATATTTTCCAATCAGCGGATATTCCGAAAAGCAGGAAAAGCATTTCTGAGCCAGCAGAATTTTTGCACCGGTGCGTTCTTCTACCTGGTGCAGGATCTTTAAGTTTTCTTCCAGTTTGCCTTCATCAATGACAAAACAGGGAGTTGGCAGTTCGTTTATCTTATACATAGGCTTAATCTACTAAAACAGGATTTTCTACGACCTTCCACGGAAGACCCCACTTGTTGAGTGCTTCCATGTACGGATCCGGATCGAATTCATCTGTGGTGTAGACACCCGGCTTGTTCCAGAGGCCGTTCACGACCATCATGGTTCCGATCATAGCCGGAACGCCGGTGGTGTAGGAGATTGCCTGAGACTCTACTTCCCGGTAGCATTCCTGGTGGTCACAGACGTTGTAAATGTAAATGCTTCTTTCTTTTCCATCCTTGATACCGGTAAAAATACAGCCGATATTGGTTTTACCCACGGTGCGCGGGCCAAGAGTGGAAGGATCCGGGAGAAGCTCTTTTAAAAACTGGATCGGTACAATCTGCTGCCCGTTGAAGGTAATCGGAGTGGTAGAGAGAAGTCCTACATTCTCCAGACATTTCATATGAGTCAGATAGCTCTGGCCGAAGGTCATGAAAAAGCGGATTCTTTTTACGCCCGGGATGTTTTTGGCAAGAGCCTCAATTTCTTCATGATGAAGAAGATACATATCCTTCTCGCCTACCTCATCGAAGTTATATTCCCGTTTGATCGACATTGGCGGAATTTCCACCCAGTGGCCGTTTTCCCAGTAAGAACCGGGAGCGGATACCTCGCGGAGGTTGATTTCCGGATTGAAGTTGGTTGCAAACGGATATCCATGATCGCCGCCGTTGCAGTCCAGAATATCAATCGTGTGAATTTCATCGAAATAGTGTTTCTGTGCATAGGCTGCAAAAACGCTGGTGACACCAGGGTCAAAGCCGGTTCCGAGAAGACCGGTGATGCCGGCTTCCTTGAAACGGTCCATATAAGCCCACTGCCAGGAGTAATCAAAGTAAGCAGAAAAGCCAAGCTCTTCGCATCTCTTTTCGTAGATCGCACGCCATGCCGGATCATCCGTGTTTTCTGCTTCGTAGTTTGCAGTATCAATGTAAGGAACCTTACATGCAAGGCAGGCATCCATAATGGTAAGATCCTGATAAGGAAGAGCCAGATTTAATACGGCATCCGGCTGATACTGTTTGATTAAGGCGATTAATTCTTCTGTGCAGTCGGCATCCACCTTTGCTGTTGTGATAATGGTTTTTGTGGTCGGAGCCAGCTTTTCTTTTAAAGCATCGCACTTGGAAAGGGTGCGGCTTGCAATCATAATTTCAGAAAATACTTCACTGTTCTGGCAGCATTTGTGAATGGCTACGGATGCAACACCGCCGCATCCGATGATCATAACTTTTGACATTGTTTGGTTCTCCTTTTTCAGAAAATGGTGTTGGGTTCATCTTTGGCTATAAGCACGAAAAAAAGACAGATGACGTGCATCATCTGTCTAAAAATCGAAATTTATACATGATCGTATTGTGCAAACTTCAGGGGATGGACAAAAATCCAAGCTTCTCCCTGTTTTCCTATGCAGAAATATATAGTCACGTACTCTTATTGACCGTTTCATAAGATGATGTGCTCGTCGTAGAGCATCGATTATAAAGTAATCAACTCATAAAATTTGCGCTTTTAACGCAATCAATAATGTGGCTCTTAACCACGCTCGGCAACTACCCCTGCCTGTCCGTCGGTTTTTTACCAGGGGCATATATTTTGCATAAGAACAGAATTGTTCGCTTGCAGTTCCAAATTATAAAGTGAAATGACATGGATGTCAAGAAAAATTTGTGAAACTATTCAGAGCTATGCGAAATGGAAGATTAAAAATCACAGGGTGATCCAGTAACGCTCCAGTGTTTTGTTTTCATCGGCACGATAAGCGGTGCCGTCGAACCGGCCGCCATTTTTCAGGATCGTTCTGCGGCTTCCCTCGTTGGTATCTAGGCAGCAGACCAGAATTTCGGAAAGGCCGAGGCTTTTGCAGTACGGCTGCACATTTTTCAGCATCCAGGAGGCATAGCCTTTTCTGCGTTCCGACGGGCGGACGGAGTAGCCGATATGGCCGCCAAAGGTGCGCAGAAAATCGTTCAGGTAGTGGCGCACCTGAATCATGCCGACAAGGCGGTTGTCTGATTTGCGGATGCACAGAAACTGTGTTGCGAGAACCATGCCCTCCGGCAGAGTCTCCTCTCTGGTATACCGCATGGTATCTTCAAGATACGCCTTCATATCATCAAACCGGCGAAGCGGTCCGCAGCCGTCCATGGAATCGCTGTTTTCCAGAAAATCGTTCCGGTAGGCGGCGAGCTCGGCGAAGTATTCCTCCGACGGTTCAACTAACATCAGTTCATCGTTCATCCTTAGCATTTCTCCGGTTCCGGATACTCGACGCCGAAGGTCTCAACGGTAACGGTAGCCATTCTCTGCGGCTGCAGCGGTTTGTCGCTGTAGTCGGTGTTGACAGATGCGATTTTATCTACGACTTCCAGGCCTTCTGTTACTTTTCCGAAAGCAGCGTATGCGCCGTCCAGATGCGGAGCAGCTTTGTGCATGATGAAGAACTGGCTTCCTGCGCTGTCCGGGAACATGGTACGTGCCATGGAGAGAACGCCTGGGGTGTGTGCGAGGTTGTTCTCAAATCCGTTCTGGGAGAACTCACCCTTGATGCAGTAATCCGGGCCGCCGGCGCCTGTGCCTGCAGGATCTCCGCCCTGGATCATGAATCCCGGGATGACGCGGTGGAAGATCAGGCCGTCATAGAAGCCTTTTTTTACCAGACTGATGAAGTTGTTTACGGTGTTCGGGGCGATTTCCGGGTAAAGCTCTGCTTTCATCACATCGCCGTTTTCCATAGTAATTGTAACGATTGGGTTAGACATCATTGTTTTCCTCCTGATTTTTAAACGATTTCTTGATAAGACGTAAGCAGCCATTTTTCGAAGAAAAATGGGCGGATTACGAATGTTTTTGATGATTGCCGGAGTGCAAAGCACGTAGCAATCTGGTATCAAAGGGGTTCCCCCTTTTTTTCAGACACGCTCCAGGAATGTCTCATGGATCGCACGCATTGCCTGATCTGCGTATGCTTCGTCGATCAGGGCAGTGATGCGGATTTCTGAGGTGGTAATCATCTCGGTATTGATTCCTGCATTGGCGAGCGCGCCGAACATTTTGGCAGCCACGCCCGAATGGGAGCGGACACCGGCTCCGATGACGGAAATCTTTGCCACGTTCTCATCATAATCCAGCTTTTTGATGCCGAGCGAATCCTTATTGTCGTTCAGCACATCGATCGTGCGCAGCATATCCGGCTTTGCAACGGTAAAGGAAACGGACTTTGTGCCGTCCTTTCCGAGTGACTGGATCATGACATCGATGTTCAGATTGTTCCGATCCAGTAAATTTAAGAGGCGGAACGTGCTCTCCGGATCGTTGCCAAGGCCTGCAACACGGATTTTTGCCACATTTTTGTCGGCAGCCACGCCGCTGATTAACATTTTTTCCATTTTGGTTTTCTCCCTTACCATCGTTCCGGAATTCCGGTTCAGACTGGAGCAGACCAGAAGTTCCACGCCGTATTTTTTTGCGATTTCCACGCATCTGCTGTGAAGGACTTTTGCGCCGAGCGAAGCCATCTCCAGCATTTCATCGTAAGTTACCTCTTCCATTTTGCGCGCATTCGGTACAATCCGCGGATCTGCGGTGTAGACGCCGTCTACATCCGTGTAGATTTCACAGACATCCGCGTGCAGCTCTGCAGCGAGGGCAACCGCAGTCGTATCGGAGCCGCCGCGTCCGAGCGTTGTGATATCATCGTATTTGTTGATCCCCTGGAAGCCGGTGACAATGACAATTTTGTTGTCATCCAGCTCTTTACGGATGCGCTCGGTGTCGATCCGTTTGAAGCGCGCGTTCTGATAATCGGAGGTCGTGTGCATCGGTACCTGCCAGGCATTTAAAGAAACAGCACTGACGCCCATCTGAATCATGGTTATGGCCATCAGGGAAACGGAAACCTGTTCACCGGTGGCAAGAAGCATATCCATCTCGCGGCGGGACGGTTTTTCCGTAATCTGTTTTGCGGTTGCAATCAGTCCGTCCGTCGTTTTTCCCATCGCGGAGAGAACGACAACGACCTGGCTTCCGGCCTGCTGTTTTTCGATGCAGCGCTGTGCTACATTGCGGATGTGCGCAAGATCTGCGACGGAGCTTCCGCCAAATTTCATTACAGTCAGCATAACAGTTTTGATCTCTTTCCTTTTTGATTTACGCGGACAAAAGCGCAGAGCGTGTTTTACCGCGTTTTCCGGGCCGAAAAAACAGGAGTGGGACGTTTTTGGGCCGCGAAACTCTGATACATAGTATAGCGAAAACAGATAGAAAAAGCAAGGAAAAGCACAAGGAAAAGCGGTTTCGTTCTGCGGTTGTATTACCTTTTTGTTTGTGTTAAAATGATAGGCAGAAAAAGAGGAGAAGAAAGCATATGATCATAGAAACAAATTCTGCGTCGGAGACGCTTGCCCTTGGCGAAAAGCTGGGAAAAGCGGCGAAGCCTGGCCAGATTTATACATTAAACGGAGACCTTGGTGTTGGAAAAACCGTTCTGACGCAGGGCTTTGCAAAAGGACTTGGCATCACAGAGGCAGTCAACAGTCCCACATTTACCATTATTCAGGAATATACTGAGGGACGTCTGCCATTTTATCATTTCGATGTTTACCGGATCGGTGATATAGAAGAAATGGAAGAAATCGGATACGATGATTACTTTTTCGGTGAGGGTGTCTGCCTGATCGAATGGGCAGAACTGATTGAAGAGCTGATCCCGGAGGGTGCGATTTCGATTACGATAGAAAAAGACCTCGAAAAAGGGTTTGATTACCGGAAAATTACGGTGGAATAAAAGAAAAAATCCTGAATGTGGTGGAAAAACAAAAGGAAATCGTAAAGATTCCTGTTTCCGGCAGACTGCCAAAATGAGTTGCACAGGAAGGAAATATCGGAAAGGAAACAAAAAATTATGAAAATACTTGCACTGGACAGCTCCGGCCTGGTGGCTTCGGTGGCTGTTGTTGAAAATGACACACTGCTTGCGGAATACACCGTAAATTATAAAAAAACACATTCCCAGACTCTGCTTCCGATGCTGGATGAAATCTCGAACATGACAGAGCTGGATCTTTCGACGATCGATGCGATTGCAGTTGCCGGAGGTCCGGGCTCGTTTACCGGTCTTCGCATCGGTTCTGCAACAGCCAAGGGACTTGGTCTGGCACTTGAAAAACCACTGATTTCCATTCCAACGACGGCGGCAATCGCGTACAATATATGGGATACTAACAAATTTGTCTGCCCGATCATGGATGCGAGAAGAAACCAGGTCTATACCGGAGTTTACTGCTACACGGATCATCGTCTCGATACGGTCTGGGAACAGGATACGATGAGCATTGAGGCACTGGCGGAGGGCCTGAACTGCCTCGACCACGAAGTGATTTTCCTCGGGGACGGCGTTGCGGTTTACCGGGAAAAATTGCAGGAGCTTCTTACGATTCCGTTTTCGTTTGCACCGGCGCACGTGAACCGCCAGAGAGCGGCCGCAGTCGCAGCACTGGCTGAGGTTTATTATAAAGAAGGAAAGATTCAGACGGCCGAGGAGCATGAGCCGGAATACCTGAGAAAATCGCAGGCGGAGCGGGAAAGAGCCGAACGGGAATCTGTGAAGCATGCCGATGTGCTGAAAAAACAGAAAAACGGAGAGAAGAGCGAATGATCACAATCCGGGAAATGCAGATCGACGATCTGGAGCAGGTGATGCCGATTGAGGAGGCCAACTTTTCGATTCCATGGACAGAAACTGGATTTTTTACCTTTCTGATCCGTGACGACGCACTGTTTCTTGTAGCAGAGGAGGACGGTGAAATTTTAGGATATCTCGGAATCCTGATTTCCTTTGATGAAAGTGAGATCACAAATGTCTGCGTGGCAGAAAAAGCGAGAAGACGCGGCATCGGCCGTGCACTGATGGAAGAGCTGTTCCGTCGGATGCAGGAGAGAAAGGTGCGCGTGATTCATCTGGATGTGCGCATCGGCAATACGCCGGCACGGAATCTGTATGAGAGTCTTGGCTTTGTGCAGGACGGCCTCAGGAAGGGGTATTACGATCTCCCCAAGGAGGATGCGGTGCTGATGAGCCGGACGGATGAATCGGTTCCGAAGAGGTAGAGAGAAATTGTTATTGTATACGCATTTAACGCACAGGACTTTCCTTTCATTCCCAGTAGGAATGGCGGGAAAGATGTGTTACAATCGACAGGACACAGGAGAATCTGATTTCTGTTTTGTGTCAGGAACGAAGAAAGAAACGTTTTTTGATACACGGGAGGAAGAAAAATGCGGAAATACAACAAAAACACAAATGAGCTGGAAGCGGCGGTGTGTAACTGCTGCGGAAAAAGCATGAAAATACAGAATGGAATGCTGCTGGAGGGGATCTGCTCGGTCGACACGACGTGGGGGTACTTTTCCGGGAAGGACCTGGAAAAGCATGAGTTTGATCTGTGCGAGGAGTGCTACGATCGGATTACATTGTCGTTTGCGGTTCCGCCGGAAATTTCGGAGGACACGGAGGTTTAGAATTTCGGGCAGTTCGGCATCGTTCTGGAAGAAAGGGGAAGGTGCAATGCAAAGAGGTTTTACGATTCAGTCGAAGGTGGATGGACTGATGCTTGACGGGCTTGTGGTGGAGCCGGAGGAGGGCGTACAGCGGACGGCGCTTCTGCAGCTCAGCCATGGAATGAGCGAATACAAGGAGCGGTATCTGCCGTTTATGGAGTTTATGGCGGAACACGGTATAGTGTGTGTGATTCATGATCACCGCGGGCACGGAAAGAGTGTGAAGTCGGAGCAGGATCTCGGATTTATGTACGGCGCAGGCGGCGCAGGGCTTGTGGAGGATCTGTTTCAGGTTACGGTATGGGCAAAAAAAGAGTACCCGGATCTGCCGTTTATTCTGATGGGACACAGTATGGGATCCCTGGTTGTGCGCACGTATGCGAAGGAACATGATAGGGAGCTGGATGCGTTGATTGTGTGTGGTTCACCGAGCAAGAATTATCTGCGGCCGCTGGGTGCGGCTGTAGGACACGCAGAAGCGGCGGTGCTCGGGGATGAGCATCGGAGCAATCTTCTGGAGGCGATGTCGTTTGGATCGTTTGCGGCGCGGTTTGCGGATGAGAAGAGCCGGTTCGCCTGGTGCTGTTCGGACCCGGAGGTGGTGCGGGAGTATGAAGAAAATCCGCTCTGTGGCTTTACGTTTTCGGATGATGCTTTTTTTGCGCTGAATGATCTGCTGAAGGAGACGTATGGATTTCATGGATGGCATTGCACAAACCGGAAGCTGCCGGTGCTGTTTTTGTCCGGCGGGGATGATCCGTGTTATGTGAATGTGCGGCGCTTTAAAAAATCCATCGACCATATGCGGCTGATCGGGTACCGCAATGTCAGAGGAAAGCTGTATCCGGGAATGCGGCATGAAATACTGAACGAGAAAGAGAAGTACCGCGTATATGGCGATGTCTGGAAGTGGTTGAAGAAAGAAAAAGTGGTGGAGAATGTGGAGGGGGGAAGCACACCTCCGCAGACCCCGGACGGCGTTCCGGCAGGGAGCGGCGGTGTTTGATCATTTTTTGAAAAAAACGCTCATCAGCAAAAAAACTGATGAGCGTTTTTCAATGAAAGTAAATTTTTGACGATCACATGATCCATCCAAATACGGTGGAAAGGACGATCATAATCATGGAAAAGACAAACGAGTTCACCGACATCAGCGTCGCCCGCTGCCTGGACGGGATCATGTCATTGAGCAGAATATCGGTCCGGACTTCAAGAAAATCATCGGAAAAGGATCCGACAAATCCGCCGAAGACCATAAGGGCCGGCAGTCCGGTAAAGCTCATAAGAAAGGCGAAAAGTACACTGATCGTGCCAAACAGCAGAATCGCGCGGTAGCGGTATTTGTGAAAGTATGCCGTCATCCGCGATCCCAGTGCCGCGCCGAGTCCCATCACGAAGAGGGCAGGTCCAAGCAGCGCGCTGTTCATGCCGGTGAGTGGCAGCTTCGCCTGTAAAAAGAAGAGAACCAGCGTAGAAACGGCACCGATGAGTGCGTTCACCAGCATAATATTTCTTGCTTTTTTCTCACGGACAAGAAACTGCCAGCTTTCCTGCACAACCGAAACGATTTCCTGTCCAACAGGATAATGAACTGGTGTTGCGTCCGTTTTTACTTCCGCAAGGCGGAATGAAATGCCAAGCGCAATCAGCCCGAAGAAGAGATCAATCGCATACGCGCGCCGGTATCCCAGCCACAGGGCAAGGCCTGCGCAGAGCGTTGCGGTGGAATTGGTGATACGGTACAGCATCATTTCGGTAGAAGAAAAACGGGCATAAAACCATTCGTCCCCGTTCTGCTTCAGACTGTCATACGCAAGTGCCTCCCGTGTGCCGGATGCAAGGTTATAGCTGAGCGCACTGCATCCAAGCGCAAGCGCCGTTGTAGCAAAGCCGGTGGAAAAAATCATCAGCGTACCGGAAATCAGGGAGGCCATCTGACTTGCAATCAGCGTTTTCCGTCGCCCGAAAACATCGGCGACAACGCCGGAGGGGAGTTCAAAGCAGAGGCTCACGATATGGAAAATACTTTCGAGCATCCCGATCTGCAGCAGCGAAAATCCACGGAGTGCGAGCAGTGCAACCCACGAAGCCGCCGCAATCTGAAAATAGCCGACCGTGGTCATAAGATATAAAGTTCGTATTTGTTTTCTGGTATTTTTCTCAGACATAAAAAAATCTCCTTGTCAAAATATAGTAAAATTCTGATGGGGAGATACGTGCATTTTCTGTGTGATTTTAAGAATACAAGATGTGAAGTTTACTTAAAAAAGAGCGCACTATCCCCATAAACAGCTGAAACATCGCCATTTGTGAGGTGAAGAAACTGGTTTTTCCAGATCATAGTGCTACTCCTTTTGTAATCATAATTTTTTATCAGAATACCACCGGAAACGGAAAAAGTCAAAGAAAAATTTTGACGAAAATAAAAAAAACTATTGACTTTCAAGTATACTTTAATGCTACAATTTTCTCAACAATACTGAGGAAACGAAGGTTTCCGCGGAAAAGAAAGGGGATTTTATCATGAGTGTAGATGTAACAAAAATGCCGAAATTAGGATTTGGCATGATGCGCCTTCCGGAGAAGGACGGAGAACTGGATCTGGAGCAGATCTGTAAAATGGTCGATGCGTACCTTGCCTCCGGAATGAACTATTTTGACACCGCCTATATGTACTGCGGCGGAAAATCGGAGAGCATCGTGAAAAAAGCGCTGGTAGAGCGTCATCCGAGAGAAAGCTTTACTCTGACAACCAAACTTCCGCAGTGGATGATGGACGAGGGCATCGAAGGCCGTGACCGCATTTTCAACGATCAGCTCGCGCGCACCGGAGCAGGCTACTTTGATTATTACCTGCTGCATAGCGTAGAAGACGGCGCAAACTATGAAGGCTATGTGAAATACGACTGTTTCAACTGGGCCAAGAAGAAAAAAGAAGAGGGATTGATCAAACACTTTGGTTTCTCCTTCCACGGAACGCCGGAGCTGCTTGACAAGATTCTCTCCGAGCATCCGGAGGTCGAAATTGTCCAGATCCAGATGAACTATGCTGACTGGGACAATCCGCTGATCCAGTCCGGACGACTGTATGAGGTGCTTCGGAAATACAATATGCCGTTCCTTGTTATGGAGCCGGTAAAGGGCGGTTCCCTTGCATCGGCAGGCAAAGAGATTGAAGCAGAGATGAAACGTGTTCATCCGGATGCATCGATTGCGTCCTGGGCACTCCGCTTTGCGGCTTCCCTCCCGGGTGTTGCAACCGTGCTCTCCGGTATGTCAAACGAGGAACAGATGGAGGATAATATCAAAACCTTTCGAAATTTTGTACCGTTAAATGAGGAAGAAAAAGCAGTGATCGCCAAAGCACAGGAAGCGCTGAAAAAGAGTCCGGCGGTTCCGTGTACCGCCTGTCGTTACTGCTGCGACGGATGTCCGATGGGAATCGCGATTCCGGATGTGTTCAAGGCATTGAATACCATCCGCCTGTATGGAGAAGAAGACCGCGCGAAAAATTATTATAAAAAGCTGCTGGAAACATCGGGAAAAGCAGAAGACTGCGTGCAGTGCGGTCAGTGTGAGAGTGTATGCCCGCAGCATCTGCCGATCATTGACCTGTTAAAAGAAGCGTCCGAAAAGCTTGACGTGCCGGTGACGGAATAAGAGGATTGCGAATATCCGCTTTTGCATATGCTTTAGAAAAAGGCTCCCCGGAATACTCTGAAAAAAGAGTATTCCGGGGAGCCTTTTTCTATGGGAAATCTTGTTGGAATTTCCTGCGGAGAAAAAGATCCTTTGGGCAGGATCGCACTGCGCAGAAAAAATGTGCCACTTGCGAGAGATGTGACGGAGCGGTTTACGACCGGAAAAATGGAATGTAAAAAAGAAAAAACTCATGTTTTACATAAACTTAACATCTCTGAGATTTTGCATTTTACACGCCGTTGTTATGATGAAACCTGTAAAAACGAAATGTAAAAAATGTCGGGATTGCGATTTTACAAAATAGAAATCACAAAAATCCCATGTGAAAAGAGGAGAAAAGAATATTATGAAGAGAAAAGTAATTGCAATCACCTTAACCGCAATGATGGCTGCAGGAATGCTTGCAGGATGTGGAAGCAGCGATAGCAGCAGTTCTTCCACAGCAGACACTACAAAAGAGGCTTCTGCAACAGAGGCAGATGGCAGCACAGACGGTGACAGCACCGCAGCAGGCGGAGATTTTTCCGGACAGATCAGCGTGATCTCCCGTGAGGATGGTTCCGGTACCAGAGGTGCATTCATCGAGCTGTTCGGTGTAGAAGAGAAAAACGATGCAGGTGAGAAAGTAGACAACACCACCGTTGATGCACAGATCACCAACAATACTTCCGTTATGATGAGCACAGTGGCAGGTAACCAGTACGCAATCGGTTATATCTCTCTTGGATCCTTAAATGATGAAGTCAAAGCACTGAAAATCGACGGAGCAGAGGCAAGCGCAGAGAACGTAGAAAACGGTTCCTATAAAGTAAGCCGTCCGTTCAACATTGTAACAAAAGACGGTCTTTCCGCAGATGCGCAGGATTTCATGGACTACATCTTAAGCACCGACGGACAGCAGGTTGTTTCAGATGACGGATATATTGCAATCAAAGATACCAAAGCCTACGAAGGAAACTGCAGCGGTGAAAAGGTTGTGGTAGCAGGATCTTCCTCTGTAACACCACTGATGGAAAAATTAAAAGAGGCTTATACAAAAGTAAATTCAAACGCTAACATCGAAGTACAGCAGAGCGATTCCACAACAGGTATCACTTCCGCAAGCGACGGTCTCTGCGACATCGGTATGGCATCCCGTGACTTAAAGGATGAGGAGAAATCCTCAGGGCTTACCGCAACCGTAATCGCAACCGACGGTATTGCTGTCATTGTAAACAAAGAGAACCCGACCGACGGGCTGACCAGCGATCAGGTAAAGAGCATCTATGTTGGCGACACAACCGACTGGGCAGATGTAAAATAAAGAATGTATAAAGCAATGGAAAAAGAAGTAAGGGCGAACAATGGAAAATCGCTCTTACTTCCGTATCCGAAAATGTTCAGAAAAAGAAGCTGTCTTTCGGAACGTGCTTGAAAAAGCAGTTCGTAAGAAAAAACGAAAGTCTTTTTCAAACACGCTCCGCGAAACAATGAAATGAAAGGATTTATCTTATGAAACTAAGAGAAACGATCATGAAACTTGTATTCCTGATTGCGGCGTGCTGCTCCGTACTGGCTGTTGCACTGATCTGCATTTTCCTGTTCATGAATGGTGTTCCTGCCATTTTTAAAATCGGACCGCTGAAATTTTTGACCGGTACCGTGTGGAAACCGGGAAACAATATTTTCGGTATCCTGCCGATGATTGTCGGCAGTATCTGCGTGACCGGCCTTGCAATCCTGATGGGTGTGCCGGTTGCCATTCTTACTTCGGTGTTTCTTTCCCGTTACTGTCCGAAAAAGTTTTACGGCATCTGCAAATCAGGTATTAACCTGATGGCCGGTATTCCGTCTATCGTATATGGATTTTTCGGACTGGTTGTGATCGTCCCGTTGATGGCACAGCTGACAGGCAAAAACGGAAACACAATGCTGACGGCATCTATTCTTCTGGCCGTTATGATTCTTCCGACCGTGGTCGGTGTAACAGAATCCGCCATTACAAGCGTTCCGGAATCCTACTATGAAGCAAGCCTTGGCCTTGGTGCAACGCATTCCCAGAGCGTTTTCTTTGCAGTTGTCCCGGCGGCAAAATCCGGAATCCTGGCCGGCATCGTTCTTGGCATCGGACGCGCCATCGGAGAGACGATGGCAGTGATTATGATTGCCGGAAACCAGCCTCGTATGCCAAAAGGAATCACAGAAGGCCTTCGTACCATGACAGCCAATATTGTACTGGAGATGGGATATGCATCCGGACTTCACCGGGAAGCGCTGATTGCAACGGGTGTTGTGCTGTTTGTCTTTATCCTGCTGATCAATTTATCGGTGTCTATGCTGAACCGGAGGGTACATTATGGTGATTAAAGGAAATGGAGCTGTAAATACAATGGAAGCTGTAAAAATAAATACAAAAGAAAAAGAAAGAACAAAGGTTACGTATCACAAAAGTGTTTTTTCTTCGGTACTGACCGGAATTACCTGTGGAGCGGCCATTCTTGCACTTGCTATTCTGGTTTTTCTGGTTGGATTTATTCTGATCCACGGTGTGAAAAACCTGACACTGGAGCAGTTTGCATGGACCTATAATACAGAGAATGTTACGATGCTTCCGGCGATCATCAACACTGTTACGATGACAGTACTTTCCCTGCTGCTTGCTGCGCCCCTCGGCATTTTCTCGGCGATTTATCTGGTTGAATATGCCAATAAACGCGGAAAACTGGTTGGCCTGATCCGGATTACGGCAGAGACCCTTTCCGGTATTCCGTCGATCGTTTACGGTTTGTTCGGTATGCTGTTTTTTACGAAAACCCTGAAAATGGGATACTCGATGATGTCCGGTGCCTGTACCCTTGCCATCATGATTCTTCCGCTGATTATGCGAACAGCAGAAGAAGCCTTAAAATCGGTTCCGGATTCCTATCGGGAAGCAAGCTTTGGACTGGGAGCCGGAAAGCTTCGTACGATTTTTAAAATTGTTCTTCCATCTGCCGTACCCGGCATTCTTTCCGGTGTCATTCTTGCGACAGGCCGTGTCGTAGGAGAGACGGCAGCGCTTCTTTTCACAGCAGGAACGATTGCAAAGGTGGCAGGCCTTATGGATTCCGGCCGTACCCTTGCCGTTCATATGTATGCACTTTCCAGTGAAGGCCTTTATATGAATCAGATGTATGCAACCGGCGTCATCCTGATGCTGATTGTCCTTCTGATCAACGGCTGTTCCGGAATGATTGCGAAGAAAATTGCAAAGAAATAAAAGAGAGACGAGGAAAAAACATGAGTAAAATAGATGTATCCAATATGGATCTTTATTACGGAGACTTTCATGCCTTAAAAAATATCAATCTGAGCATTGATGCCAATGAGGTGACGGCTTTTATCGGACCTTCCGGCTGTGGTAAATCGACCCTGTTAAAATCCATCAACAGAATGAACGATCTCGTTCCGGGTTGCCGGATCACCGGTGAAATGCTGTTGGACGGAGAAAACATCTACGGCGGAAAAATGGATGTCAACGGACTCCGAAAACGGGTCGGCATGGTATTCCAGAAACCAAATCCGTTCCCGATGAGCATTTACGACAACATTGCCTATGGCCCCAGAACCCATGGTGTCCGTTCCAAAGCGAAGCTGGATGATATTGTGGAGCAGTCTCTTCGACAGGCGGCAATCTGGGATGAGGTGAAGGACCGTTTGAAGAAAAGCGCACTTGGCATGTCCGGCGGACAACAGCAGCGTCTTTGCATTGCGCGTGCTCTTGCCGTACAGCCGGAGGTTCTTCTGATGGACGAACCAACCTCAGCACTGGATCCGATTTCTACTTCCAAAATCGAAGATCTTGCGGTAGAATTGAAAAAAGATTATACTATTGTCATGGTAACCCACAATATGCAGCAGGCAGCCAGAATTTCCGACAAAACCGCATTTTTCCTGTTAGGAGAGGTAGTAGAATACGGAGAGACCGAACAGATCTTCTCCATGCCGAAGGATAAACGGACAGAGGATTATATTACAGGGAGGTTTGGCTGATATGAGGGAAAGATTTGAGCAGCAGATGGAAATTCTGCACACGGAGCTGATTGAGCTTGGCGCACTCTGCGAGCAGGTAATCGGACGGACATATGAGGTTCTGCTGGAGGGAAACCAGAGAGCGGCAGAAGAGATTATCAAAAAAGACCAGGTTGTCGATGCGAAAGAACGGGAGATCGAGGATCTCTGCTTCCGCATCATTTTACAGCAGCAGCCGGTAGCACGTGATCTGCGTCAGGTATCTGCGGCATTAAAAATGATTACCGATATGGAGCGGATCGGAGACCAGGCAGCAGATATTGCGGATATCGTAAAAGTAACGAGTCTTGGTGTGCCGGATGCAAGCATCCGTCTGAAGGATATGGCGAAAGCGACAGCTTCTATGGTAACAAAATGCATCGATGCATACGTTAAGCAGGATCTGAAGCTTGCACGGGAGGTTATCGATTCCGATGATATCGTGGATGATCTTTTTGACGAGGTAAAGGATGAAATTCTGCAGGGTATGCGAAAGGGAATTACCACAGATGTCCAGTCTCTGGACTATCTGATGATTGCAAAATATTATGAAAGAATCGGTGACCATGCAACAAACATTGCGGAATGGGTTGTGTATTCCATTAACGGTCACCATAAAGGGGAATAACAGATGATTTACTGCGTGGAAGATGAAAGAAATATACGGGAACTGATCGTATACACACTGGAATCGAGCGGTTTTACCGCAAGAGGCCTGGAAAGCGGAAAAGAGCTGAATGCAGCTATTGCAGAACAGCTTCCGGATCTGATTCTCCTGGATATCATGCTTCCGGGAGAGGATGGTCTTGAAATTCTTTCACGCCTCAAGGCATCGGAAGTAACAAAAGAAATTCCGGTCATTATGGTAACGGCAAAGGGCGCTGAGTATGATAAGGTCATGGGCCTGGACTGCGGAGCCGATGACTATATTACCAAGCCGTTCGGCATGATGGAATTTATCGCAAGGGTACGTGCCGTGCTGCGCCGTGCCGGAAAAGAAGAGAAGGAAAACGATGTGCTGGAGACCGGGGATCTGCAGATCCAGGTAAAGCAGCATCAGGTTCTGGCCAAAGGGGAGAAGGTTACCCTGACCTTAAAAGAGTTTGAACTGCTGAAATTTTTAATGGAAAATAAAGGAATTGTCCTTACAAGAGACCGTCTGCTCGGCCATGTCTGGGGTTATGATTTTGACGGAGAAACCCGTACGGTAGACGTTCATGTGCGTACACTCCGCCAGAAGCTGGGCGAATGCGGCGAGCTGATCGAGACGGTCCGCGGCGTGGGATACCGGATAGGAGGCTGAGAAAGTAAGATGCGTAAAAAAGTCTTTCAACATGCGGGAGCGTTGATTATCGCTGCGATTATCCTGACTTTTTTCACCATGAGCTGGGCAATGTACAACAATACGGCGGAGCAGCTTCGTGTTTCGGTGAGAAATGAATGTGAGTATTACAGGTATTTTCTGGACAAGATGGGTGATGACAGTCTGGATAAACCGGCCGGCAAGATTACGGCAAGCCGGGTTACCCTGATTGACACGGACGGAACCGTTCTGTTTGATTCGGTCGAGGATGAGAACATGATGGGAAACCATTCCGGGCGGCCGGAGGTGATTGAGGCGGAAAAGACCGGGGAAAGCAATATTTCCCGTTATTCCGAGACCCTGCGGAGCAAAACATATTATACGGCATTGCGCCTGGACAATGGAAAAATCATCCGTGTTTCCCTGACAACAGACAGTGTGTTCGGTGTGATGCTGCGGAATATATGGCTGGTGGTTGTACTGATTGCGGCAGTCCTTGTCGTGGAGCTGCTGATGGTCAGCCATATGACAAAGGCGCTTGTAAAGCCGATCAATGAGATTGATCTGAATCATCCGCTGGACAACAAAGCGTATGAGGAATTGAGTCCGCTGCTTGGAAGAATTCATCAGCAGCAGAAGCAGATTCAGCAGCAGATGGAGGAGCTCCGCCATAATCAGGAGGAGTATCTTGCAATCACGGAATATATGAAGGATGGTCTGATCGTGACAAACCAGTCGGTCGTACTTTCCATCAACCGTTCGGCACAGAATCTGTTTGATGTGACAGCGGAGGAGTGCATTAACCACAATATCGTGACAGTCAGCCGCAACGAGCAGCTGAAGGAGGCACTGGATCATGCGCTGGAGGGCAGTTCCGAGGAACGGATGCTGGAGATAAATGGAAGAGTCTATCAGCTTCTTGCAAATCCGGTGCGTGTGGACCGTGTTGTATCCGGTGCGGTCATCCTGGTGCTGGATGTGACGGAAAAACAGAAAGCCGAGGTGATGCGCCGTGAGTTTTCAGCCAATGTGTCACATGAGCTGAAAACACCGCTGATGTCGATTTCCGGATATGCAGAGATCATCGAAAACAACATGGTAAAACCGGAGGATATTCCCAAATTTGCGGGCAGAATCCACAGTGAGGCGAGCCGGTTAAGCTCTCTTGTCGAGGATATTATCAAGCTGTCCAGACTGGACGAAAACGACCAGTCAATCCCGATGGAGGAAGTGGATCTGATGCAGACCTGCCGTGATGTCGAGGGACATCTTTCCATACGGGCAAAGGAGCAGCAGGTGAAGATGACACTGAGAGGAGAGAGCTGCCGGATCAAAGGTGCACGACAGGTTCTCTATGAGATGATCTACAATCTCTGCGACAATGCGATCAAGTACAACCGCAGGGACGGTGAAGTTGAAGTGACGGTTTCACGCGGAAGAAACGGACGGGCAGTGGTATCTGTGGCAGATACCGGAATCGGAATTGCAAAGGAAGATCAGGAGCGGATCTTTGAACGGTTCTATCGTGTGGATAAGAGTCATTCCCGCGAAACGGGAGGTACCGGACTTGGACTTTCCATTGTGAAACATGGAGCGATTCTTCATGATGCAAAGATTAAAATTGAGAGTACGCTTGGAACCGGAACAAAGATAATTCTGGAGTTTTAAGTGAAAAACAGATAACGCAAAAGACAGCATGCGGGGACAGAACCTATATGGGAGGCTTGAAAAATTCATGATTTTTAAGTGCCCAAAGCGGTTCCGTCCCCGCATGCTGTCTTTTTATGTATGGCTTGTATCGTTATAAAAATGCAAATTCGTTGTTTTGAATAAACAGAGTATTCAATATTTGGTAAATATGATAAAGGGTTTGGGGGTTGTTTTTTGATGCAGAGTATGGTATTGTAAATATAACGAGTTCCGGAAACGTTACCGACACCGTTTCCGGAAATACAGACGAGATACCGACAGCCCTGTTTTTACGAAACAAAATGAGCTGGTTAGAAGGGCTGTATAAGTTACAATTTGCTGCGTATCCGTGAACAGGAATTATGTATTTGTGGGGTCGGATGGATAGAAAAAACGACAAGGAGAAAGGGTTTAAAAATGAGAGCAAGTGGTATTTTACTTCCGGTAGCTTCGCTGCCGTCCCGATATGGTATCGGATGTTTTTCGAAAGAAGCGTATGAATTTGTGGATCGCCTGGAGGAGGCCGGCCAGAGCTACTGGCAGATTCTTCCACTTGGACCGACGGGATATGGAGATTCGCCGTACCAGTCGTTCTCTACTTTTGCAGGAAATCCATATTTTATTGATCTGGAGACCCTGGTAAAAGAGGGACTTCTGACAGAAGAAGAGTGTGATGCGTGCGATTTCGGCGACAATGCAGAGTATATTGATTACGAAAAGATTTATCTGTCCCGTTTCAAAGTACTCAGAAAAGCATTTGAAAGATTTGCGGCAGATGACGTATATGATGCATTTGTATCGGAAAATGGTTACTGGCTGGAAGATTATGCGCTGTATATGGCGATTAAGGATGCACTCGGCGGAATCAGCTGGAGTGAGTGGCCGGCAGAATTAAAGGACAGAGAAGAAGCAGCACTGAATCAGAAACGGGAAGAACTTGCCGAGGAGGTTGCATTTTACAAATTCCAGCAGTTTATGTTCCTGAAACAGTGGAAAGCACTGAAGGCATACGCAAATGAAAAGGGTATCCGTATCATCGGTGATATTCCGATTTATGTTGCATTTGACAGTGCCGATACCTGGGCAAATCCGGTTCTGTTCCAGTTTGATGAGGACAACCAGCCAAAAGCAGTTGCCGGATGCCCGCCGGATGCGTTCTCCGCAACCGGACAGCTCTGGGGCAACCCGTTATACAAATGGGACTATCATAAGAGCACAGGTTATGCATGGTGGCTGTTACGTCTGGCTCACGTGTTTAAACTGTACGATACTGTCCGCATCGACCATTTCCGCGGATTTGATGAATATTATTCCATCCCGTTCGGTGATCAGACGGCAGAGCGCGGCCACTGGGAAAAAGGACCGGGCATGGATCTGTTCAACACCGTCAAAGAAAAGCTCGGCGATGTGGATGTCATCGCAGAAGACCTGGGATATCTTACCGAGAGCGTGATCGAAATGGTGAAAGAATCCGGCTATCCGGGTATGAAGGTGCTGCAGTTTGCTTTTGACTCCCGTGAGGAGAGTGATTATCTGCCGCACAATTACGAGAGAAACTGTGTTGTCTACACCGGAACACACGACAATGATACCATTCTTGGATGGTATTATGTCATGAGTGAGGAAGACCGCGAATTCTCCAAAGAGTATATGGGAAATGCAAAGAGTACCGACGAGGAACTCCCGTGGGATTTCATTCGCATGTCAATGGAGAGCGTGGCAAATCTGGCTGTCACTCCGATGCAGGAGTTTTTAGACCTTGGCACGGAGGCAAGAATCAACTATCCGTCCACACTTGGAAATAACTGGAAATGGCGCCTGCTTCCGGGACAGTTTACACCGGAGCTGGCCAAGAGAATTCATCGGCTGACACAGATTACAGCACGTATTACAAAATAAAAACACGCGCCGGAGAGAAAGCAAAACAGGCCGGGGAAACAAGCCGGAAGAGATTCCGGCAGAACAGGTACAGAGTTTAAAGGAGAGGCCTGCAGAATATGGAACAGGTAACAATCAGGGACATTGCCCGCAAATGTAAGGTAGGCGTGAGTACCGTATCGAGAGCGATGAACAATCATCCGGACATCAATCCGGAAACAAAAGAGATGATCTTAAAGGTGATTGCCGAATCGAATTACGTACCGAACAACAGTGCCAGAAACCTGAAGCGGTCGAATGCCAAAGCGATTGCCATTCTGGTAAAAGGCATGGACAACATGTTCTTCAACAACATGATCAGTGTGATTGAAGAGGTTGTGCGAAAAAAGAAATACGCCTGCATTATTGAGCGAGTAGAGGAAAAGGCAAATGAGGTAGACTCCGCGATCGAGATCGTCAAAGAAAAACGGCTGCGCGGCATCATTTTCCTCGGCGGAAACTTTACGCATCCGCATGAGAAAATGGCGCAGATCCCGGTTCCGTACGTGATCAGTACAATCGGGGCGGTTTCAGACGGAGGAAAACCGTGCGCGAGCGTATCGGTCGATGACTACAGGGAAAGCTATAAGATGGTAGATTATCTCTGTGGTCTCGGGCACCGGCGCATTGCCATCATTACCGCCTGCGAGGACGACATCAGTATCGGACGCCTCCGTCTGAATGCGTACCGCCAGGCTTTACTGGATCATGGGATACCTTATGACCCTGATCTGGTATTTCATATGACGAAGGACGACACGTATTCTTTCGCCACAGGGTACAAGATAACAAAAGAAATTCTGGAAAAAAAGACGGAGTTTTCCGCGCTGTATGCCACCGCGGATACGCTGGCAATCGGTGCGTGCCGTGCCTTAAAAGAGGCCGGGCTTACCGTGCCGGATGATATTTCCGTTGCCGGATTTGACGGAATTGATGCGGGAGAGTATTATATACCCAGTATCACAACGATCCGCCAGCCGGTGGAGCAGCTTGCCGCAGAGACGGCGAAGATGCTGTTTTCCTTAATTTCAGGAAAAGAAGAACCCTGCAGCAAAGTATACGATGGGGAACTCGTCGTAAGGGAATCTACGAAGTCGCGGATCGCGCAGCAGTAAAATATTTGCTGTTTCGCTGCCCCGAAAAGTGATTCAGAAGTGAACCGTCCCATTCAGGGAAAAGCTTTGAATGGAACTGCGAAAGCTGCCAATTGCAGGAAATCTGGAATGGCAGCGCAACTAAATGACACTGTGGGAATTTATCCACAGCAATACGAGGAGAAAAAAATGGAAGAAAGAATTCAGGCAATCTTAAAAGAGCGTTTTGGAAGAGATCTGGACAACTGCACAAAGAGCGAAATCTTTGAAGCCTGATGGTTATCACCAAACAGGAGATGGCAGGTCGCAAAAGAAACACCGGAAGTAAGAAGCTGTATTATATTTCAGCAGAGTTTCTGATCGGAAAACTGCTGTCCAATAACCTGATTAACCTTGGCATGTACGAGGAAGTTGAAAAAGCACTTGCAGCTCACGGAAGAGAGCTGACCGAGATCGAGGAGATGGAAATGGAGCCGTCCCTTGGAAACGGAGGTCTCGGCCGTCTGGCAGCATGCTTCCTTGATTCTATCGCAACGCTTGGCCTGCCGGGAGACGGTATCGGCCTTAATTATCACTTCGGTCTGTTCCGCCAGCTTCTGGTCGACCACAAACAGAAAGAAGTGAAAAATCCATGGATCACAAATGAGAGCTGGCTCGTCAGACAGCCGGTATCCTTTGCAGTTCCGTATAAAAACTTCACGATGCATTCTACCCTGTATGATATCGACGTACCGGGTTACAACAATGGCTGTAACCGTCTGCATCTGTTCGATGTAGATACGGTAGACGAGAGTATCGTTCCATCAGACAGCATCAACTTTGACAAGCATCAGATCCAGAAAAACCTGACACTGTTCCTCTACCCGGATGACAGCGACCGTGCCGGACAGCTGCTTCGTATCTACCAGCAGTATTTCATGGTCAGCAACGGCGCACAGTTTATCCTCATGGAGTGCGAGCAGAAGGGCTACGATCTGCACAAGCTGTATGATCACGTTGTGATCCAGATCAACGATACCCATCCGTCCATGGTCATTCCGGAGCTGATCCGTCTGCTGCAGGAGAGAGGCTTTACCATGCAGGAAGCCATCGATGTTGTAAGCAAGACCTGTGCTTACACCAACCACACCATCCTGGCAGAGGCACTGGAAAAATGGCCGATCGATTACCTCGAGGAGGTTGTTCCGCACCTGATGCCGATTATCCACGAGCTGGACGCACAGGCAAAGAAGAAATACAAAGATGAGAAAGTAGCGATCATCGATAAGGATCAGCGCGTCCATATGGCACACATGGATATCCACTACGGATTTTCTGTTAACGGCGTTGCAGCACTGCACACCGAGATCCTGAAAAACTCCGAGCTGAAACCGTTCTACGATATTTATCCGGAGAAATTCAACAACAAGACAAACGGAATCACTTTCCGCCGCTGGCTGCTGCACTGCAACCGTGAACTGGCACAGTATATTGAGAGCCTGATCGGACCGGGATTCAAAAAAGATGCCGACGAGCTGGAAAAACTGCTTAAATACAAAGACAACAAGAAGGTTCTTGCAAAACTTGAGGAGATCAAACACAACCGCAAACTGGATCTCAAACAGTTCCTGTATGAGACACAGAATATCGCGCTGGATGAAAATTCCATCATCGATGTACAGGTAAAACGTCTTCATGAGTACAAACGCCAGCAGATGAATGCCCTGTACGCTATTTACAAATACATGGATATCAAGAGCGGAAACAAGCCGAAAACCCCGATCACCATGGTATTCGGTGCAAAGGCTGCACCGGCTTATATCATCGCAAAAGATATCATCCATCTGATCCTGTGCCTGCAGGAGCTGATTGATAACGATCCTGAGGTAAGCCCGTACTTCAAAGTGATTATGCTTGAGAACTACAACGTATCAAAAGCTGCAAAGGTGATCCCGGCAGCAGATATCTCCGAGCAGATCTCCCTGGCATCCAAAGAGGCTTCCGGAACCGGAAACATGAAATTCATGCTGAACGGTGCCCTGACGCTTGGAACAGAAGACGGTGCAAACGTTGAGATTGGCGATCTTGTCGGAAAAGAGAACATCTACATCTTCGGAAAGAAACCGCAGGATGTCATCGACCTGTACGCAGATGCTGCTTACTGCTCAAAAGACATCTATGACGAAGATCCGGAGATTGCAAAGCTGGTTGATTTCATCGTCAGCGATGAGCTTCTTGCTATCGGCGACAAGGTTTGCCTGGAGAGACTCTACAAAGAGATCTTGAACAAAGACTGGTTCATGACGCTGCTCGACCTGAAAGAGTACATCAAGACAAAAGAAAGAGTATACAAAGACTACGAGAACAAAGATGCATGGAACAAGAAGTGCCTGATCAACATCGCAAAAGCAGGCTTCTTCTCCTCCGACCGTACCATTGCACAGTACAACGAGGATATCTGGCATCTGGCATAAGTGCAGAACATGCATACAAAACGCCGCCGCAGACGATTCGGTTCGTCCGCGGCGGCGTTTTTTAATGCAATTTTTATGAAAGATTCAGCCGTCTGCTTAAGATATAGCGGCAGATCAGGAACAGAACAACGCAGAGCACCACGGTGATGATAAGTGTGGAAACCGAGGATGTGGTAACCACAGCAGTCGGTGTGGAGTCCTGGAAAACACGGACGATGCTGATTCCGCCGAAGATCTGGATCACGGTAGTCATGCCGATGTAAGAGAGGACAGCCGTCAGAATTTTGTGGCTGGATACCAGGCTTCCGATGCTGATGGCGGCATAGAACAGAAGAATGCCAAAGAACAGCGAAGCGAAGAAGCCAACGATGGAAAACAGTGCCATACCGATGTGGTTCGTGATGCCGATCAGGGAAAAAGCAGCATCGGCAACACCGGTAATCTGTGCCCAGAGATAGGACAGAAAATCGGAAAAGGTCATGGCCTTGTTGTAAAAAAGCAGGGTGTTTGCGGTAAAATACCGGATTGCGGACGGCAGAAGCAAAAAAGCGAAGGAAGCGAGAACGGAAAGTGCGTTTAAGATGCTCCATGCGCCGAAAACCAGCATTTTGGAGAGAATATGATCCGTTGCCGATACCGGAAGGACGTTGGTCAGATACCCTTCGTCGGTAAAAAGATTTTTATAGTAGCGCTGGATCATCAGCACCTGTGTCATGACGGATGCGGCGATCACAATCAAAACGTACGCAAACAGATAGAGGACGATCAGCAGATCCGGCAGCTCAGAAATCTGGGAAAAGAGGAATCCGGAGCCTCCGAGAGCGCCCATGAAAATGGCGGCACCGTTCAGCAGCGCCATGTTTTTCCAGCATGCTTTCCACTCATGTTTCAGACATTTTTTTAACATTTGAATACCTCCCTGAAATAAGAATCAATCGATTCACCCTCCTGCATCCGGATATCCTCAACCGAGGCGTGCAGTTTTAACTGGCCCTCCTGGATAAAGATGACCTCATCGAGAATATTTTCGACGTCGGAAATCAGATGTGTTGAGATGAGGATGGATGCGTCTGGTTCGTAGTTGTTTAAAATCGTAGATAAAATGTAATCGCGTGCTGCCGGATCGACGCCTGCAATCGGCTCGTCGAGGCAGTAGAGCTTTGCGCGGCGGCTCATCGTGAGGATGAGCTGGACTTTCTCTTTCGTTCCCTTCGACATCGTTTTCAAACGGTCCTTCGGGCTGATTTTTAAGGATTCCAGCATGGCATTGGCGCGGGACATGTCAAAGTCCTCAAAGAAATCGCTGTAATACGTTAAAAGATCCGAGACGCGCATCCAGCTGCCGAGATACATTTTATCCGGCAGATAGGAGACGATCCGTTTTGTCTCAATACCGGGATGATTTCCGGCGATGAGGACTTCACCCTCACTCGGGGTCAGCAGTCCGTTCAGCAGCTTTAAGAGCGTCGTCTTCCGCTTCCGTTGGGCCCCAGCAGTCCGATAATTTTCCCGGAATCCAGGGAAAGGTTGAGATGATCGAGCGCGGTGTGGTTTCCGAAGCGCTTCGTCAGGTCTTTACACGTTACAAGTTCACTCATGATTTTCTTCCTCCTCAATCGTTTCGGCAAGTAGCTGCCGGATTTCCTCCGGGGTTATGCCGAGCTGTTTCATGTGGGCAACAAAAGCAGATACTTCTGCGGCGGCAAGTTCTTTTTTCATCTGATGAATCAACTCCTTATCTTCGGTAATAAAGCGTCCGCTGGTCCGCTGGGAATAGATCAGTCCGCTGCGTTCCAGTTCGGAAAGCGCTTTCTGCATTGTGTTCGGGTTGACGGCGGCCTCCTGCGCGAGATCGCGGACGGACGGAAGCTTATCGCCCGGCTGATAGCGCCCGGTGATGATGTCCATCTGTACCCGCTCGATGATCTGCAGATAGATCGGCCGCGAGGAATCAAGATTCCATGGCATATGGCATTCACTCCTTTTGTACTACTGTATTAATTTGATAATACAATCATACAATCGGTTTATGGATTTGTCAAGAAAATTAAGAAAAAATTTTAGATTTAGAGGTTAAATTGTGGTAAACTAAGCGTAAGTGCGGCACATTAGTATTAGAAGAAAAACCGCAGAAATAGTTCCGTCTAAAAAGATGGATGAAGGGAGAAATATGGCAGAAATTAAACTGAAAAAAAGAGAAGAGATGGATCCGGCGTACTGCTGGGATCTTTCGAGTTTGTTTGGTAGTGATGAAGAATTTGAGAAAACAGAGCAGGAGCTTGCGCAGAAAATAGAAGCGTTCCGCGCAAAACAGGGAACAATGAAAGAGAGTGCAAAAGCGCTGTATGACGTTCTTTCCGGTCTGGATGACATCAGCCGCGTCTTTTCCAGCCTGTATGTCTATGCAAGCCAGAAATATCACCAGGATATGGGAAATCAGAAGTATCAGGGCTATGCCGGAAAGATGGACAGCATGATGGCTGTTCTTGCGGATGCCTCTTCTTTCGTAGAGCCGGAGATCCTGGAGCTTGACGAGGAGACGGTTACAGAATTTGAAAAAGCATATGAGCCGCTCCGTCTGTACGATCGCATATTAAAAGAAAACTTCCGCAAGAAAGAGCACATTCTCTCGCCGGAGATGGAGGCGGTTCTTGCAAAAGCCGGAGAGATGGCATCCAGCCCGGATCAGATTTTCTCGGCATTTTCGAACGCAGACCTCAGATTCCAGCCGGTCACGGATGAAGAGGAAAATCAGGTTCCACTGAGCCACGGCACCTTCGTCGGATTTTTACAGTCGAAGGACCGCCGGGTCAGAAAAGAAGCGTTTGAGAAGTATTATGCGGAGTATGAAAAACACAAAAACATGCTCGCCGCAACGTTCGGTGCCAATCTGAAACAGGCCGCATTCTTTGCAGATGTAAGAAAATATCCATCTGCACTGGCTGCATCGCTGGATGGCGGAAATATCCCGGTTTCGGTTTACGACAAGCTGCTCGAGGCGATTCATGCAAAAATGCCGGCGATGTACCGCTACGTGGCACTGCGTAAGAAGCTGCTCGGTGTGGATGAACTTCATATGTATGATGTTTACGTTTCTCTGACGAAAGAGTACGAGCAGAAATATACGTATGAGCAGGCGATCGAGATCGTGAAGAAAGCGCTTGCCGTGCTCGGGGATGATTATGTGGCACTGCTGGACAAGGGCTTTTCGGAGCGCTGGGTGGATGTTTATGAGAACGAAGGAAAAAAGAGCGGTGCTTACTCCTGGGGTTCTTACGATTCCCATCCGTATGTGTTGATGAGCTTTAACGGAAATATCGATTCGGTCTTCACACTGGCGCATGAGATGGGCCATTCGCTGCATTCCTGGTATTCGAACCATACACAGCCGTTTACGTATGCGGAGTACCGCCTCTTTGTCGCTGAGGTGGCATCAACCTGCAACGAGGCACTGCTGATCCGCTATCTGCTGAAGCATGCGAAAGAAAAGGAGGAGAAGATTTTCCTGCTGAATTATTTCCTGGATCAGTTTAAGGGAACGGTGTTCCGCCAGACGATGTTTGCGGAGTTTGAGAAGCGGATTCATGAGAAGATGGCAGAGGAAGGCACGCTGACGGCGGACGGTATTTCGGAGCTGTATCTGTCGATCAACAAGGAGTATTTCGGACCGGATATGATTTCGGATCCGCAGATCGCGCTGGAATGGGCGAGAATTCCGCATTTTTATACACCGTTCTATGTATATCAGTATGCAACGGGATTTTCGGCGGCGATTGCGATCAGCAGCAAGATCCTGGCAGGGGAGCCGGGCATCGTGGAGAAATACAAACAGTTCTTAAGCGGCGGCAGTTCGATGGATCCAATCGATCTTTTAAAGATCTGCGGCGTTGACATGACGAAGCCGGAGCCGGTGGAAGAGGCGCTGGACGTGTTTGCTTCCTATGTGGAGGAGCTGGAGAAGCTGACCGCGGAAGATTAAAATTGCATAAAAATCAATGGAAATATGTGTGAAAAATATACAAAATTTGGCGCGTTTTTCCCTTGAAAAAGTTTTTGAATATGTTACAATATTATTACAGAGTAAAAATGGATGAGCTGGAAATTGAAAAATATTTGCGATTAAGAGGGAGAATTTCCGTATTTCTGTCGAATGCGGAAGATTAAACGTAAATTTTTCGGAATGCGGCTTTGCTCCTGTAAAAATGGGGAGCGGGCCGCGGCCGGCTATGAAAGAAATATTACTGTTCATTCAGCAGTGAACTGTAACAAAAACAGACGGATAGCAGATGAAGTAAGGGTGAGAGTATGAATTTATATGAGGCTATTTTTGTTAGAAAATCAGTAAGGAATTATTGTTTTGATACGCTTCCGCCGCAGACTTTGGATAAGATTTGGGAGCATTATAAGGAGATGCCGGCACTGTTTTCGGGCATCGGTGTGGATATGGCGATTCTGGACAACAGAAAAGGGCAGGAGAGAATGCTCAGTATGTTCAGTGTGAAGGCGCCGTATTATATGGCTTTTTATTCGGAGGAGTCAGAACGATATCTGATGAACGTGGGTTATATTATGGAACAGATGGTGCTGTATCTGTGCAGTATCGGACTGGGAACCTGCTTTATCGGAAGTAATCGTGTGAAAAAGGCGGAGCTTGAGAAGAACGGAAAGCGGCTGGTGGGGATTGTCGCTTTTGGTAAGAGTCATGGTTCGCATACGAGACGGCAAAGTGAAGCAAAGAGACTGCCGCTGGAGGATCTTTGTGTGTTCAAAGAGGTGCCGCGACAGTGGATGACGCAGATGCTGGAAGCGGCGAGACTGTCGCCATCGAGTATGAACAGTCAGCCGTGGAGATTTGTGGTGTATGATAACAGGATTCATATTTTCTCGAAGAAGCACAGTGTGGAGAAGCTTCGGAAGTGGGATGAGGTGAATTTCGGGATTATGTTTGCAAATATGATGGTGGCAGCAGAGGAGCTGTGGCTGGATGTTGACCTGATCAGACTCGGGGATATTTCGCAGAAAAACTTCTCAAATAATCAGTATGTGCTGAGCGCGATTCTGAAGGCGTAGAGGTGAATACGGACGACCTCGGACAACCTCGGACGACCTCGCGTGGCTTCGTATCTGCGGTGCAGCGGGCGAGAAAAAGAGGGCGGAACTTGTGGCGCGGAAGGGGCCCGGAAAAATGAGAATCAACGCAATTCGTCAGGAAACCTGATGGTTTCCCGATTCAGTGCGTTTTGACCTCTGGTATTGTGCACCAGAGGTCATCCCATTTTTCCGGGCCCCTTCTGCGCTCACAGTTCTTGCCCTCTTTTTCTATGCCCGCTGCACCGCAGGTACGAAGCCACGCGAGGTCTGACGGTGGGGACGGGGGTAAAGCGTCTGGATCCGCCAGGAGGCGGATCGGCGTGAGCATGTGGGGTTGGGAGGACGGATGGAAAGGAGTCTGGATTCGTCAGGAGGGTGGTTCGGTGTGAATTTGTGGGGGGAAGACAGCTGTGCGGGTGTCTGATGGAGAGCGAAAATTGAGGGAATCGTAGATACTTTTGATTTTTTTTGAAAAAAATTGAAAATAGGTATTGACAAATGAGGGGAGTTCCTGTATAGTATCATTTGTAAGGTGCAGCGAGCACTTAGCAAGATAAAAATTAATAAATGCGCGAGTGGCTCAGGGGTGGAGTACAACCTTGCCAAGGTTGGGGTCGCGGGTTCGAATCCCGTCTCGCGCTCTGCTGGAAACCGGAATGTGTAAGCATTCCGGTTTTTGCGTTGTGGAAAAATAGATGAAAAAGAAATCTTATTTTTAAAACTTAAGAATATTGCATTTTAAATTTTCATATGCTATAATGCCGATAGGCAATGAAATGAATGGCTTGCAAAGTCAACAAAAGCCCCACGAGCTGCAACTCGTGGGGCTTTCTGTGCCTTTTGGGCAAGGCGGCTTAAACCTTAGGCTGGCTGCCAGTTATTTCTTACCGTCCAGCCATTTGCAGATATAGTAGGCTACTATACTTGCCATAACGGAAAGAAAAAATGAAATGAATAGTTCTTGCACTGTCAACCCTCCCTTCTCTGCCTGTCTGGGAGTGGCAACGTTCATTAGTATAACATACAATTCTTATTCCTAAAATAAAAAAATTCCCTGTTTTTATAAAATTCAAGGCTTCGAAAAAAAGTTCTTGCCCGGTAGTTACTACCGTACGGTATGCTAAGGATAACAAAGCAAATCAGCGAAAGGGGAATGTAGTATGAACATTACGATGGAGAATTTTAAAACCGCAAAGTATGATGTGTTTTCTATTTTTGATGACCGCTGGGGTTTGTGTACTGCGGGTACGCCAAGGGAGTATAATACGATGACGATCGGATGGGGTACGATGGGGACGATCTGGGGACCGCCAAAGAAAGGAAAGCAGATCATTACCGTATTTATCCGGGAAAGCCGCCGGACGCATCAGATTCTGCAGAAGGAAGACGAGTTTACGGTCTGCTTTTTTCCAGAGAAATATCGGAAGGATCTTGGAATCCTGGGATCAAAATCGGGAAATGATGTGCCGGATAAGATCAGTCTGACCAGTCTGACACCGAAGATGCTGGGAAATGCGGTTGGATTTGAAGAGGCAGAGCTGACCTTTGTCTGCAAAAAAATCTATGCGGTCAGAATGGAGAAAGAAGATCTGCCGGAATTTACGCGCGATACTTTATATAAAGATGGCGATCTCCATTATCTGTATATGGGCGAGATTGAAGATGTCTTTGGCATGATTGAGGAATGAAACAGGAAAATTGGCGTGATGTATCAGTATTTCTTATCACAATCTTGTATATACTGCACCGGGCAGAAAGGCATCAGACTGCGTGAAATGCGGAAAATGTGAGAAAGTATGTCTGCAGCACCTGCAGATCAGAAACCTGCTGGAGGATGTGGTGAAAGAGTTTGAAGCGGAGCGTGCTTGAAAAAATTTCCGAAATTTACAAAAAGTACATCTGATCAGGGAGTAACCTGATCAGATGTACTTTTTTGTACGCAGTATATCAGAGTTTGATCCAAGGGGACCATTCTGCTGCAGAATAATTGGATTAATAGTTGGCTTTATAAGAATTTCTCTTTTCCGCCGTTACGCGGTGCATCCGCTCTGCCATTACAACCATCAGAATCAAAATGGCCATCAGGAATACCGGATACAGTCCGAAGGAAATATGCTGGCCGAGAACACCGAAAACCGGCGGCATCAGGCAGGTTCCGACGTAAGCAAAGGCCATCTGGATGCCGATGATTCCCTGGCTTAAGTCGGCACCGAAGTTTGCCGGTGTCTCATGAATGATGGAAGGATAAATCGGCGCACAGCCAAGTCCGATCAGGATCAGGCCGATAAAAAGAAGGGAATCGCCAAACGGCAGCAGCATCAGAACCGCACCAACGGCGATGAAAAACTGTCCCAGACGAATCATATTCTGATCGTTCAGCTTCATGGTAACGAAACCGCAGATAAAACGTCCGATGGTAATACCAATGTAAAACAGGCTGGCCCAGCTTGCGGCACGCTGTGCATCAATACCGCGGAACAGCGTACAGTAACTTGCAGCCCACATGCCAGCAGTAGATTCCACTGCACAATAACAGAAAAAGCAGATCAGCACCTCTTTGACACCAGGAACACGGATCAGACTGGAAAAACTCCGCTCCGCCGGAACAGAGGTATCCTCTTCGGCAGCTCCGGCAGGTTTCTGCCAAAGAGGAAGGCTTAAGAACAAAACCAATGTCAGCACAATCTGGAAAATGGAAATGATAAGATATCCTTTGTTCCAGTTCAGGTGACTGATTGCCCAGCTCATCACAACAGGGCCGGTACTGCAGCCAACACCCCACATGCAGTGCAGCCAGCTCATATGGCGCGCCTTATAATGAAGCGCAACGTAGTTATTCAAAGCGGCATCGACGCTTCCGGCGCCGAGACCGTAGGGAATTCCCCAGAGGCACAGGGCCCAGAAAGAATGGCTGATGGAAAAACCAAACAGTGCCACAGCGGTTGTCAGAACACTGACAGCGGTGACCTTTCCGGTGCCAAACCGTGTGTTCAGCCGGTCACTGTTCAGACTGGAAACAATTGTTCCGGCAGAGATAATCATGGAAATGATACCGGCTGCGGAAACGGAAGTTCCCAGTTCCTGGTACATGACCGGCCACGCAGAGCCGAGCAGAGAATCCGGCAGTCCAAGACTGATGAATGCCAGATAAATGACAGGCAGCAAAAGTGAAACCATAGTAAAACCCTCCTGATACAAAAAATTATCATAGGAAATCAGAGAAAAATGCGCGTGTTTCTGATTTCTGTGGATAGCAAACAGGTACAGAAAATTTGCGTTAAGTTTAACGCAGAACCTCTGTACGCAACAATTTCAAAGTATCATACTTGAAAAAAAGAATCAATACTTTCTTTTCAGAAAACAAAAAAAAGCGATATAGTAGAAGAAAGAAAATTCTTTCTGAAAAACAGGAAGGAAAAGAAATAAAGAGCAAAATAAAACAAAGACCAGAAATAAAATGAGAGAAAAACGAGAGGGAGACATATGGAAACAAGAGTACTTCGCTATTTTCTTGCCGTAGCACGGGAAGAAAACATCAGCCGTGCGGCAGAGATGCTGCATATTACGCAGCCAACCTTAAGCCGTCAGCTGTCCCAGATGGAAGAAGAACTGGGAGTGATCCTGTTTGAAAGGGGAACAAGGAGAATCCGGCTGACGGATGCGGGAATCCTGCTGCGCCGCAGGGCAGAAGAAATTATCGGGCTGATTGATAAGACAGAAAAAGAACTGGCAGAGCAGGAAGCACTGATCGACGGACATGTGACAATCGGATGCGGAGAGACAAGGTCTGTGAATGTTCTGGCAGATCTGATCGAAACCTTCAGCCAAAAATATCCGAACGTGACGTTTGATCTGGTGACGGGAACAGCAGATGTATTGAAAGAGCGGATGGATCGTGGTCTGATGGATGTTGCACTGCTTCTGGAGCCGGTTGATGTGGGAAAATATGAGTTTGTGCGTCTGAAAGAAGGAGAGCGGCAGCAGGTGCTGATGCGCCCGGATGATCCGCTGGCACAAAAAGAAGTCGTACATCCGGAAGATTTAAAAGATCTTCCGTTGATCCTGCCAAGAAGACAGGATGTGCAAAATGAGATTACCAACTGGTTCGGAGCATATTATCAGAAGCTGAATGTTCGATTTACCTGTAATATGCCGACGAATGGAGCAAAAATGGTTCGGAAGGGACTCGGGTATCTCATTACGGTGCAGGGAGTCTCCGAACTATGGAAGGAAGACGAGATTGTCGGACGATTCTTAGATCCGCCGATCATCTGCCGCAGTGTTTTTACCTGGAAAAGAGAACAGCCATTCAGCCTTGCCGCAACGAAGTTTATCGACCATATCCGGGAAAATTTGTGAAAACAGCCAGAAAATGATTTATTAACGTGAGTTATTTTCGTGAGCTAATTTATTAGAAAAACTTTACAATCCGGGAAAAATCGTGTTACACTATAACAGAAAAGAAAGTATGTGCAAATCGAAACGGTGTAAAAGGACCATGGCCCGAATTACCGATACGTTTCGCATCACAAGGGAGAAAAAATACAAAAGAGAGGTAAACGACAAATGGGAGGCTTTTTTGGAGTTGCATCAAGAGAAGACTGTACGCTGGAACTGTTTTATGGAGTAGATTATCATTCTCATCTCGGTACAAGACGAGGAGGAATGGCGACCTATGGAGCAAATGGTTTCAGCCGTGCAATCCACAATATAGAAAATTCCCCGTTTCGTACAAAATTTGAGCGCGATGTAGCAGAGATGGAAGGCCATCTTGGTATCGGATGCATTTCCGACTATGAACCGCAGCCGCTCCTGATCCAGTCACATCTTGGAAGCTTTGCGATTACAACCGTTGGAAAGATTAACAACATGGACAAGCTCCTGGAGAATGTTTATGGAAACGGACGGACGCATTTCCAGGAAATGAGCACCGGACAGATCAATGCCACAGAGCTGGCAGCATCTCTGATCTGCAGCGAAAAAACGATTACGGAAGGTATTCGTCATCTGCAGGATGTGGTGGATGGCTCCATGACGCTGCTTTTGATGACGAAAGACGGAATTTACGCCGCCCGTGATAAAAAAGGCCGTACGCCACTTGTCATTGGTAAAAAAGAGGGCGCTTACTGTGCCTCCTTTGAAAATTTTGCTTACCTGAATCTTGGCTATACCGATTATCATGAACTGGGACCTGGAGAGATCGACTTTATCACACCGGAGAGCGTGGAGATGCTTGTTCCGCCGCAGGAGGAGATGAAAATCTGCTCTTTCCTGTGGGTTTACTACGGCTATCCGACAGCATCGTACGAGGGGATTAACGTCGAGGAGATGCGATATCACTGTGGTGCCATGCTTGCAAAACGTGATGCGGGAAGTGATGTTCACCCGGATCTCATTGCCGGTGTGCCGGATTCCGGTATCGCCCATGCGATTGGCTACGCCAATGAGTCTAAAATTCCATTTGCAAGACCGTTTATCAAATACACTCCGACCTGGCCGCGTTCCTTTATGCCGACCAATCAGGAGCAGAGAAACCTGATCGCACGCATGAAACTGATTCCGGTACAGGCACTGATCGATCAGAAAAAGCTGCTTTTGATTGATGATTCCATTGTGCGCGGTACACAGCTTCGGGAGACGACTGAGTTTCTGTATCAGAGCGGTGCAAAAGAAGTTCATGTCCGCCCGGCATGCCCGCCGCTGCTGTATGGATGCAAGTTCCTGAACTTTTCCCGTTCCAAATCCGAGCTTGATCTGATTACCAGACGGATCATCCTCGAAAAAGAAGGAGAAAATGCAGAAAAAACACTGGAGGAATATGCAGATCCGAAGAGCGACCGCTACGAATCCATGTGCCAGGAAATCTGCCGCCGTCAGAACTTTACCAGCCTCCGGTATCACCGCCTCGATGATCTGGTAGAATCCATTGGACTGCCGAAGTGCAAAATGTGTACCTATTGCTTTGACGGAAAAGAATAAAAAGGATATAATAGTTTTTAAGCAGGCCAACTGGCAGAATATTCTATGTAAGTGGAATCTGCCGGCTGGCCTTAAAAAATATTGGGGGCTTTTTTATGGCAATTACTATTCTGATCGTGGATGATGATAAGCTGCTGGTCGATAAGCTGGAAGAGACTGTGAACTGGAGTAAAATCGGAATCGATATGGTTTTTACGGCAAACAATATCCGCCAGGCGCAAAAACTGCTGGAAGAATATCCAATCGAAATGCTTTTGTGTGACATCGACATGCCACAGGGAAACGGGCTGGAACTGCTCGAATGGATCCGATATAAAAAACTGGATATCGAATGTGCCTTCCTGAGCAGTTATGCAAATTTTGCCTATGCACAGATGGCGCTGAAACTTTCATCCAGAGAGTATCTTCTGAAACCGATTTCCAATACAGATCTGGAAATCGCGCTTCTTCGTTTGGTCGAGATTGTAAAGGAAAAACAGCAGAAGACAAAAGCACAGGAAAATACAGAACAGAAAGAAAAGAAACTATGGGAAGATCTTCTGATCCAGTGTATGCAGGAAGAATACTGGATCGAGCAGGCAAAAAAGAAATATGACGATCCGGAAGAAAAATTCTGCCTGATCCAGCTGCGTGTTCTGGAGATTCCTTCGAAAGAATATTATAAAAAAGAAATCAGTCTGGAGAATTTTGTGATTGAGAATGTCACGACAGAATTTTTTGAAACAAGAGGGCGGCGTGTGGAAGCCATTGTCCATGCCAGTGATCTGGAGTGGGCGATTGTACTGCGGAACGTGATCCGAAATGCAGGGGATGAAGAAAAGCTGGAGGAATGGAGAAAGTGTCTTTCCGGTGCGGTTCCGGCAAGATTCTGTACCTATATGGGAAAACCCGTTACGCTGGAAGAGATTCCAAAAAGCCGGGATAAACTGGAAGAAATCGAAAAATACGCCGTGCCGGATGAGACAGGAATTTTGTACGAAGACCGCTGGTACTTTGTGGAACGTGAATATCAAAAGCCATCCTGGAAAACGTATCTTGCAGAAATGGAGCAGACGGACTCTGTGCAGCAGGTAAGGAAATCTCTGCAGGGCTATATTACACAGCGCCGGGCTGCGGGTGGAATGCGAAAAGATTTTACCGTTCGTTTTATCGGAGAACTGGTTCAGACGGTTTATGGCTATTTAAAAGACCGTGGAATCGCTTTTGAACAGATTTTTGAAAGAGAAGAATTCGAGCACAGAAGACGAGAAGCCTGTCTTTCTGTAGTTGGAAGCCGGGAATTTATCGAATATCTGTTTGCTGTACTGGAGGGACAGAAAAAGAGCGAAACACACAGCGACAATGTGGTGGATCAGCTGAAAAAATATATTGAACAGAATCTGGGAGAAGATCTCTCACGGCCGGTGCTGGCAGGAAAAGTCTTTCTTTCGGAAGATTATGTTTCCAAACTTTTTATGAAAACGACGGGAATGTCGTTGCCAAATTATATCGCCGAGCGCAGAATTGAACGGGCAAAAGAATATTTGCGCACATCATCCCTGCCGATTAGCAAAATTGCGATGGAAGTCGGGTACGGAAATTTTTCCTATTTCAGTAAAACGTTCCGGGAGCTGGTTGGATGTACGCCAAATGAATACCGGAGCCGTCAGAAATAACAAAAAAATGGTGTCAATAACAAAAAAACGTGATAGATAACAAAAAACAGATTTTACTTAAAAAAAGACGTTGCGAAAACGTCTTTTTTTTAATATACAGACTGCCGGAAAATGTTAGAAAAATGAGGCGAGTTTTTGTATAATATGTTCATCGGTTGAGACGAGAAAAAGAAATCTAAAGGAAAGAAGGGATGATATGTGAGCGCCAACCATAGTAAAACCAAAAAGAAGAGTTCCATAGGATTTGTAGAGGGAGTGAGAAGAAGCAGGCCATTATATTTACTGATGCTTCCTTCCATTATCATTTTTGCACTGTTTACGTACTATCCGATGTACGGAATTGTGATTGCATTTAAAAACTTTACACCTGCGGAAGGAATTATGGGAAGCAGCTGGGCTGGACTGAAATACTTCAAACAGTACTTTAACTCCTATCAGTTCGGTCTGACCATTAAAAACACAATTATCATCAGTCTTTACACCATCGCGGTAACATTCCCGCTTCCGGTTATCATGGGACTGCTGGTTAACCAGATGAAGGCACAGAAGTTTAAAAAATTCTTCCAGGTATCAACCTATCTGCCGCACTTCATCTCCACCGTTGTTATGGCCGGAATGCTGATCCTGTTTCTTTCCCCGAGTACAGGTATTATCGCAAAGCTGGTCGGACTGCTTGGATTCAAGCTCCCGAACCTGATGGGAAGTGCAAAAGCATTCCCGCACATTTATGTATGGTCTGAGGCATGGCAGCATGTAGGATGGGACAGTATCCTCTATATCGCAACACTTTCCTCTGTAGACCCGAGCCTGTATGAAGCGGCAACGATGGACGGTGCCAACAAATGGCACAAAATGATCCACATCGACGTTCCGGCTCTGCTGCCGACGGCAACCATCATGTTTATCATGAGAATGGGAAGCGTTATGAGCATTGGATTTGAGAAGGTTTACCTGCTGCAGAATACACTGAACAGTACTTCGAGTGAGATCATTTCCACCTATGTGTATAAGATGGGTCTTGTGAGCAGCCAGTACAGCCTTTCCGCTGCAATTGGCCTGTTCAACAACATTATCAACCTGATTCTTCTTCTGGCGGTCAACTTCATTTCCAGTAAAATGAGTGATACCTCACTGATCTGACAGAATTTTGAGCCTACATAGGAATGGAGAGCAAAAATATGAGTAAAGCAAAAGCAGTATCAACAAATAAAGTAAAGAAATCCAGAGAAGACTGGATTTTCGATATCATCCTGTATACGATCGGCGTGCTTCTGATCATCATCACCCTGTATCCGATGTACTTCATCATCATTGCATCGTTCAGTGATCCGGCAGCCGTATCCAACGGACAGATTATGTTCCTTCCAAAAGGAGTTAACTTCAAAGGCTACAAACAGCTGGCGAGCTACGCAAAGCTGTGGACCGGCTACCGCAATACGATTGCTTACGTAATTATGGGAACGCTTGTGACACTCGTTGTCAATATTCCGGCTTCCTACGCGCTTTCCAGAAAGCATTTGTATGGAAAAAGATTTTTTACAGCATTTTATCTGATCCCGATGTTCTTCACCGGCGGTCTGATCCCGACCTACCTGGCAGTACAGAGATTTCATCTGCTGGATACCTTCTGGGTTATGGTTGTTCCGTTCTCCGTTGTAACGTATTACATCATCGTAGGACGAACGTTCTTCAACAACAGTATCCCGGAGGATCTCTGGGAGGCGGCGCAGCTGGATGGATGTGGATACCTTGGATTCTTCTTCAAGATTGTGCTTCCGCTTTCCAAAGCCGTTATCGCTGTTATTGCCCTGTGGGCAGCAGTAGGACAGTGGAACTCCTACTTTAATGCATTGATTTATATCCGAAGCGAAAGTCTGCAGCCGCTGCAGATTGTCCTTCGAAGCATTCTGGTCGGCAATCAGACCATGAGTGCCATGAGTACCGGCGCTGCAGCCGTTGAGGCAAAGCAGATGGCCGATCTTATCAAATACGCGATCATCGTGGTTTCCTCCGCGCCGATCATGTGTATGTACCCGTTAGTGCAGAAATACTTCAATCAGGGTGTTATGCTCGGATCCCTGAAAGGCTGATCCTGCGGACAGGAGAGAAGTATTGCAAATAAAAAAATCATAAAGGAGAGATGATGATGAGAAAGAAAACGAAAATGGCCTGGAGCGTTGCTCTTTCGGCCGCAATGGCAGCCGGACTGCTTGCAGGATGTGGAAGTAATGGAGGAGCGGAAAGTACGAGTGGAAGCACTGCAGCAAGTTCTGCCAAGACAGAATCTTCTGCCAGTGACACGACAGATACCAGTGACCGCCCAACCTATAAGATTGCAACGGTAAGATGGACCGATACCTGGCCGACCGATTTCCTGCATGAAGGCGTCATGAAAGAAATCGAGGACAAGATGAATATCAACATCGACTGGCAGGTTTATTACAACAGTGACTGGTCCGAGCAGAAATCTCTGCTGCTGGCTTCCGGAGACCTCCCGGATGCATTTCTTGGCTCCATCTGCTTAACACAGGCAGATATGGCACAGAACAAATCGGCATTCCTGGATCTGACAGATCTGATCGAAAAAGATATGCCGAACCTGAAAGCAGCCTTTGAGGCTGATCCGGAACTGAAAGCAGTCTGCACCAGCCGTGACGGAAGAATCTACAGCTTACCGAAGAAGCTTCCGCTTCGTCCGAAGGTTTGCGGCGATGTTATGTGCATCAACCAGGAATGGCTGGATAACTTAGGACTGGAAACACCGAAGACCTATAAAGAGCTGGAAGAGGTTCTTGTTAAATTTGCAACAGAAGATGCTGATGGTGACGGGGATCCGACCAACGAAATCGGTATCACAAATTCAGCAGGCAGCGGACTGTTAAGCGGTGATCTGCGCCACATTCTTTCCCCGTTCGGAACCATGGTAAGCCGTGACGGAAACTACATGGGACTGAATGGCGAAGGAAAACCGGTCTTCATGCCGATGGAAGAAAATTACAAAGAAGCAGTAAAATGGATGCGTCAGTTATGGGAAGAGGGCGTTGTTGACCCTGAGTACTTCACACAGGATGGCTCCATGAAGACAGCAAAACAGCAGGCAGATGGAGGTTCTCAGGTAGGTCTTATCTTTGGATGGACTGCAGATGCTGAGGTTGGTCCGAACGTAAATCAGTTTAAGACCCTTGAGGCAGTAGAAGGCTACGATGGAAACCACTACGTAGAAGCAGCAACCAATTACCTTGATATCTCCGACCGTGAGCTCATGATCTCCAAAGACTGTAAAGATCCTGACACCCTGCTGAAATGGGCGGATGAATTTTACACCGATCTTGCATCGTTACAGACCTTCTATGGTACGATCGGAAGCCAGATCACAGACAATGGCGACGGAACCTACAATGTAGATGTGCCAAGCGATGGATCTTCTCTGGATACTTCCGCATGGTCCAACTCCTTACGTGACTTCGGACCAAAATACATGAACGGGGATTTCTATGACAAAGTTTCTCTTCCGGAAGATCAGGGTGATGGTATCAAACTGGCAGACGATGCAATCAACGAGAAATATGTTGATACTGAGAAAAACTGCGGATTCCCGATGGTTCAGTATACCGACGAAGACCTTTCCAGAATCACGGCAATCGGAACCGATATCTATAAATATGTAGAAGCACAGTATGCACACTGGGTAGTAGACGGCGGCATCGATGATGAATGGGATTCCTACATCGATCAGCTGAAAGCTATGGGTATTGACGAGTTCCTCCAGATTCAGACAGATGCTTACAATGCATACAAAGAAAATCTGGCAAAATAAACAGAAAATAACATTACCTGTAAGAAGCAGGCGTTGATCCGGCGGATCAATGTCTGAGGTGCAAAACAGCAGGAGAAACGGCAGGCCAGAAATGACCTGCCGTTTTTGACAAAAGGAGGATTTTTACATGTTTTTGGAAAAAGAGGGTAAGTTAATTTATTCCTACGATGGCGAGACCGTCTGCATCGAAGCGTGGGGGAAAGATGCACTGCGTGTGCGCGCGACAAAAAACCGAAGTTTTACCGGCCGTGACTGGGCATTGGAAGCAAAGGATGCGCATGCGGGGGAGGTTGAAATCTTTGAGGATCCATCAGCAAAAGGCGGAGCCTTTGCCAATATGTACGAGGGAACGGATACTCCTACGGAAAAATCACAAATGGAAAGCTTCATGCAGTGATCGATTCCGGCAGCGTTATTACGTTCTATCATGAGGATGGAAGAGTTCTGTTAAAGGAGCATTTCCGCCGTCTACGCGATGAGGAAAGCATGCCGCTCAATATCATGGGACGCGAGTACAGCAACGGCGTCGGGGATAATTTCCGTATTGTAGCGCGGTTTGTAGCAAGAAAAGGTGAGAAAATTTTCGGAATGGGACAGTATCAGCAGCATGAGCTGGATCTGAAGGGCTGTATGCTGGAGCTGGCACAGAGAAACTCACAGGTCAGTGTTCCGTTCTATCTTTCCAGTATCGGCTACGGCTTCTTATGGAACAATCCGGGCGTCGGACAGGTGATGTTTGCGAATAATGGAACGGAATGGGTAACGGAATCCGGGAAGGAAATCGATTATCTTGTGATCGCAGGTGATACGCCTGCCGAGATCGAGGAGAATTATATGACGCTGACCGGAAAACCGCCAATGATGCCGGAATATGGCATGGGCTTCTGGCAGTGTAAGCTCCGCTACTGGAATCAGGAACAGCTTCTGTCTGTAGCAAGAAAATACAAAGAGCTTGGCGTACCGCTTGATGTGATTGTCGTCGATTTCTTCCACTGGACGAAGCAGGGCGAGTTCAAATTTGATCCGAAATACTGGCCGGATGTGCCGGGCATGTGCCGCGAATTAAAGGAGATGGGAATTCAGGTTGTTGTGTCGGTATGGCCGACCGTTGACATTTATTCCGAAAACTTCGAGGAGATGAAGGAGAAGGGCTATCTGGTTCGCACGGAGCACGGTGTACCGCTGACGATGCTCTGCGGCGGAAATGAAGTTTTCTTCGATGCGACTAACCCGGATGCAAGAACATATGTCTGGGAGAAGATCAAGAAAAATTATTATGATCAGGGTGCCAAGCTCTTCTGGCTGGATGTGGCAGAGCCGGAATACAGCGTTTATGATTTCAAGAACTACCGTTATCAGCTCGGAAGCGTACAGGAGGTCGGAAATATTTATCCGAAATATTATCTGAAAGCGTTCTATGACGGCATGACGGCAGAAGGCGATACCATGCCGATCAGCCTGATCCGTTCTGCCTGGGCAGGCAGCGCGAAATATGGTGCACTCGTATGGTCAGGCGATATTGTAAGTACCTTTGAGTGCTTCCGGCGCCAGGTACAGGCAGGTCTTAACATGGCGGTTGCCGGTATTCCGTGGTGGACCACTGATATCGGCGGCTTCCACGGCGCAAGAACCGATGACCCGGATTTCCATCGTCTGTACATCCGCTGGTTTGAGTACGGATGCTTCTGCCCTGTCATGCGTCTGCACGGAAACCGCAACCCACAGGAGGGCTACGGTGCAGAACAGATCGGATCCGGCAGCGATAATGAGATCTGGAGCTTTGGCGATAAGGCATATGAAATTTCAAAGAAATACATTTTCCTGCGTGAGCGCCTGAGAGATTATATCCGGACACAGATGAAGAAAGCACATGAGGACGGAACTCCGATGATGCGGCCTGTTTTCTATGATTTCCCGACAGATCAGGAAAGCTGGAATGTGGAGGATGCCTATCTGTTCGGACCGGATCTTTATGTTGCACCTGTGATGGAGGATCACGTAACGGAGCGCGAGGTTTATCTCCCGGATGGAACGGCATGGTTTAACGCATGGACCGGAGAAAAGTATGAGGGAGGACAGAACGTAACGGTTGCTGCACCGATGGATATCATTCCGGTATTCGTAAGGGAAGGAGCAGATACAGAACATCTGCTGAACATTTTTTCTGAATAAGAGAATGTTACCGCTCACCGGTACCCGGCAAACGGTAACAAAGAATCCTGTTTTCACCATGTGAAACACGGACTCTGCATGGACAAAGCGAAAAAATGTGATATAATGGGTTGTGTTACAAAGAACATAGCTGCAAATATATTCCGTGAGTGTAAAATGACTGCCGGAGCTGCGCGGTAAGGTGCGGCGTCCGGCAGTTGCTCTGTAGAAAAAAAGGGGGTGGATGCGCTTATGAATCTCTGGCAGAAAGGAAAACGAAGGATGCTGCGCAGCGTTCGAATACGCAGTTTGAAGGATACGTCCCTGCGGCTTGGAACTCCGGTTTTTCTGGTCCTTATGGGGCTTGTTGTCTGCCTGCTCTGGGGCGTTTGGGAAAACCGCAAGCTGGCAGATAAATACATTGCCGATACGGCAAAGCTCTATGTCGATCAGATCAACCGTGATATGTCGCAGATCAACAGTGAACTGATCTATCTGCTGGATTCTGACAGCAACATCAAAGAAATCCCGGATCAGATAACATCGACAGATGCTCAGTATTATGAAATGGAGCAGACGCTGCGGGAGCGAAACCGTGTGCTGAAAATCCGTTACCATGAGGTACAGACCTTCTTCGTCTACGGTCAGAAAGCCAATGTTCTGATTACGGACAGCGGAACTATGTTTACCGAGAGTAAGGGAATGACAACACTGAATCAGATGCTGATGTCATATCTGCAGATTATGACATCCAGGGATTCGATCAGCACACAATGGACTGTGATTACGTTTGGCGACGACGACTATATTGTAGGCTGGTACGCGAAAAACAAAAAAGTTATCGGCTGTGTCATCAATCTGAACCTGATTTTCCGAACCATCCGCGCCAAAACAGAGGAGTATGATGTCATTCCGTTTATGGTGGATGCCAGAGGCCGTGTCATGACGCAGGCAGATACGTCGGAAAAATATAAAAATGAGATTATCGATTTTTCCAAAGCGGGAAAGAAGAAGAAAAATGCGACGGTCTATTCCTACCAGCTTGGCACGGTCGGAAAAATCAATCTTATGGTTCTGCCGGGAGGAGGTATTCTTGAGAATGTACTGATTATGCAGATTGCATTTGTCGTCCTGATCGCGGTTCTTCTGATTGTCTGCGCATTGGAAATTACAGCATATTACCACCGGATTCTGGTACCGCTGGAAAAATTCGGACAAAAACTGGAGGAGCTGGAAAAAGAGCAGAGTCTGAATGACGATGGCAACAACAATCTGTTAGAGCTGGAGTCTGTGAGCGGCAAATTCAAGGAACTGCTGCGGAAAATACAGGGATTGAAAATTGCAATCTACGAAAAAGAGCTTGCCGAACAGAAAGCCGAGCTGGAATACACGCAGGAACAGATCAAGCCACACTTCTTTCTGAACTGCCTGAGCCTGATCCATGGCATTGCGGATAAGAATAACGAAGGCGAGATCGTTGAGATCACAACGGTGCTGTCCGACTATATGCGCTACATTTTCCAGGATTCCAAGAAGCAGCGCGATGTGGAGGAAGAGCTGGAACACATTGAGGCATATATCCGCATCCAGAAGCTGCGGTACGGAGAAGAAGCCTTTTCCTTTGAAGCAACGACGGATGGTGATATCGGAGAATGGAAGGTTCCGTCTCTTCTGCTACAGACACTGGTGGAAAACTCCGTAGTACACGGTGTATCCCTGGACCGGAAGAGCGAGATTTCCCTGTATCTGACAAATGAAACGTACGAGGACGGTGAGTACCTCTACATCTGTATTTCCGACACCGGAAACGGATTTTCGAAAGAGGCACTGGATGCAATCGAAAACGACACGCCTATCATCTACCACGGTCGTCACCATGTCGGCATCTCCAATATAAAACGCCGCCTGGCGCTGATGTACGGCGAACGGGCGAGCATTACGTGCTCCAATATGGATGAAAATTACGGAGCCGTCGTAGAGGTGCGGCTGCCGAAAACAGAATAAAGCGAAAAGAAAAAAGCGGACCGGAGAACATAGAGGGTTCCCGCCTTTTTGCGTGAAAAAACTGCAGGAGCTT